>JBGVHJ010000066.1:0-157080 GCA_045122255.1 Eubacteriales bacterium
AACGTAATGGTCAGCCTTTTCGGTGCAGTTGACAGTGTTTACAGCATGCAGAAGAAGACCTTTGAGCAGAGAACCATCAAGCACGCGACTCGCCGCGGTGAGAAGATCGACGTTGAGATCCCCACCCACGTTTGTGCAAGCCTTAGCTTCAAGAACGGTGTGATCGGTACCTTTACCAACTCCTTCGATATCTTTGGCGCAACCGCACCCAAAATTGAGATCTACGGTGAAAAGGGCTCTATGGTTCTGCCCGACCCCAACCAGTTCACAGGTCCCGTTCTCATTCGCCGTTACAGAGACAAGGAGTGGAGACCTATGGTTCAGTTCCTTGAGTACGAGACCTACGGACGCGGCATCGGCGTTATGGATATGATAAAGGCAATTGAAGCTGATAAGCCCCACAAGGCGTCCGCTGAGCTTGCATACCACATCACCGACGTTATCCTTACCATGGACGAGGCGGCTGCGGCTAAGCAGGAATTGAAGGTAGCGTCCTTCGTTGAAAAGCCCGAGGGCTGCTATATGGATCAGGAATCCATTCTTTGGGCATAATTTTGGCAATTTAACATTTTGAGCGACCGTTATTCAAACAAGTGCAGAACTTATAGCGGTCGCTTGATTTATAATTGTTTCATATCAAAACATTGAAAGGATGTTGTTTTGTGAAAAATACAGTAAAAATATTGGCATTGCTATTAGCTATGCTTTTATTATTCACTGCGTGCGTCAATTCAGGCAACGGTGATACAACGGATACCGAAAGCTCGTTTGCTACTGACACTGCGGAAACCGAGTCGGGCACGGAAACTCAGTCCGAGGAGACGACCGGTGAAGATGCGGTGCGTATTCCGCCTGAGGGTGAGCATGCTGACCTTATTGATCTTAACGATTCCTTGGCTAACGGCGTTCAGGCATATTTTGCAAGCGGAGACAGAAACAGCTTTAATATGTCCAATCAGAATATGACTATGAGCTATTCCAGACGCGCAGGGAACGATCAGTTGGTGTCTTATATCAAGAATACCCGAGGAAGCAGCTATATTGAAAATACCATGGACGTCTACGTTAAAATGATGGATGGCAGCGTACATTACGCGTCTAATTCTGTTAAAAATGCAGACGTGAATATATATCGTTTGGGATATTATTATTACGAAGGGCTTTTTGAGTTCCAGAATTTTATTCCCGCTGTCTTTGAAGTTGAAAACGAGAAATCGATCAATATTAAAAGGGTCAATGGACTGCACGACGTAACTAGCGAGATTATTGATGAGGGGGTAAGGATCACCATTACCTCGAATAATGACCCCCGCTTTGCTTATAACGACCTTAACATTAATGCAAACGAGAAAAACGTACTTGTGTTTACAGCAAGGGCAACCGGTAGTAACAAGAGCGTCAGCGTATATTTTAACGTTAACGAGGCCGGTGATTACAGTGAAAACAGAAAGCTTTCCTTCGCTCTCAATAACGACGGAGAGTATCATACGTACAAGCTCCTTTTGAATCAGAACGTCAACTATGAAGGCGTGCTTAAGCAGCTCAGATTCGATCTTAACGGAGACACGGGCGACGTATTGGAGATCTCAAATATAGCTCTGGGAAGTACGGATATTGGTGACGTACCCACCGCGCTTAGCATAAGCAGACATTTTCACGTTTATTCCAATAAGATGCACCACGAGGTGCAGTTTGCCGTTACCAAGGAAACGACCGGAATAGCAGAGCTTGGTATGATTACCAAAATAGATGCGGATACCGTTGCTAAGATCATAGTTAAGGACGCTGGCGGAGAGCACAACACTCTTGACGGCGTGGATTGGGAAAGCGTGCAGTGCGTTGGATTTGACATTAAAGGTGCGGGAGTTTTCGGATATATTCTTCCCGACATCGCCGAGGCAGGCAGTCTCTACGTTACCTTTGAGGATGGATATTACATTATAGAGCAGAGTATTGTTCCCGAAAACAATACAGTGCTCCCATCCGAAAAGAAAACCAATAATGCAAATGACGTTCATATGGGCCAGCGAGTATATACCGACGAAAGTCATAGCTTCGACGGGCTTCTTTGCGAAACCTATATTGAGCGAAACCCTATCTCGGATTCTCTTGTTAAGGTGAGCGACAGCTCTGATGGGGGTGCCTATCTGGGATACGATGCCATGCGCGGTATATATGTCTTCAACATAGAAACCGCCACGGGATTTTACGGTCCCTTCAACACTCCAAACAAGCAGTATAAGGTTAATTTTGCGATCAGAGGAGAGAAGGATCTTGACCGAGACGTCTACGTTATGACGTCGGGCAAAAACGGTTTCCTTGAGTGCGCCGTGCTTCTTGACGAGGATCTTATGATGCTGCCTGTTCCTATTGAAGTCATAAAGAATTTCAGCGAGCCTAACGGCGAGAGAAATCTCTATAATTTGGATGACCCCACCTTCTCCGAGGCTATTTTCTGCTTGTCGCTGAAGGCGAACGAAAAATACGAGTATACGATACTTAATCTCTATCAGAACTGGGGCAAGTATCCTTTGAAGCAGTTATCGGGAATCCCCTATACCGCGCCCTTCTATCACCTTTCCACGGGTGTTACGGAAACCAACTGTATCCTGCCTTATTATACCGGTGGAGATATGGGTCAGAAGGGATATAAAAATAATACGCTTACCGACTTCAGAAGTATGTCTGCGCCCTTCTGGAAGGAGCAGCCACAGCACAACAGCTGCGGTGCGCATTCATGGCTTGAGTATACCGATTCGGACGGCGTTTTCTCTGCAACCGAAAGCAAAAATAGCACCATCACCTCCTACGGTCCTACCTATGCCGAGGTTCAGATGGATTATCTTTCCGACGACGGTAAGATCAAGGCGACCTATACCCATATGGAAATGCCTCAGACCGATGAAAACAGAACCTATTATACCATGGAATATACGGTTCTTGAGGACGTTACCATAAACGACTTTATGCGTAATTTCCAATTCTACGACGTCACCGATAATGATCCCATCGGCGTTTATAAGCGCGTAGGCTATCTCAACGATAAAAATGAGAGCGTTGTAGTTGCGGCTGCCACAAGCGGCGAGGCTATCTACCGTCTTGGTGATAAGTGTCCCTACTTCTCATTCTTCGATATGCCCGATTGGGACAGAAATAATACCGCGGCGCAGGGATATTCTAACGTTGCGTTCCTCGTTTACGAGTCCGAGTTCATCATCGGAGGAGAGAAGAGTGACGCAGGATTTGTTATCATCAACGAAAATGACCACGTCCGCATCTCTCTCGACCTAGGCGATGTCACATTGAAGAAGGGAGACAGCTTTACCATCAATGCAATCCTTCTTCCTTGGGGCTCCCAGGAAATGGACGGAAAATACGATGAGATCCAGGACGCTAACGTAAGAGCGGTTCGAGAGAATACTCTCTTGAATCCCCTCAAGGCGACCAGCGACACCGATGAGATACTTGAGAGTGTCTACCTTCCCAAGATCAAGAGTACCGACGGCAAAACTGCCACCTTTACTCTCTCGGGCGGTGAAAACAATGTTACCGTAAGAGTTTACGGATTCGATAAGCTGACTGCTCCCAAGGTCGAAGAGCTTGTGGATGGTGAGTGGATAGAATACATTTTAAGCTCTAAGGATACCCCCGACGGTGTCGGATATTATCATTACTACGACGGATACAGTGTCAATTACGACGGTGACGGTACTTATTCCTATTCCTTTGTAACTACTATGACCGATGGCAAAGCCAAAACCTTCAGAATCAGCGCAGATGAGGATTTCAAGGGATGGCCTAACGAAATAGACCCCGCGGATCAGGTGCGTGAGGATTTTCTTAAGGTTTACATCGACCCGGTGGAGTTGAATATTGCGGCGCAGGAGGCTTCACAGTCATTTGGCGGCATTATGCTTAGCGATGATCTGAGCTACGTCACCTTTACCGCTTCCGGAACAGAAGGAAGCAAAGAAGCTTGCGTGCTGGCATATCAGGAGGCTGAGCCCGAAGAGTCGGGCAAGTATTTCGTTATCAAGTACCGTACGGCTGCGCAAAATTCCGAGAAGCTTGGATATATTGAGGTGTTTATAAGCACGGTCAACGGAGGTCCTACTGCGGGCGACTACTTCGGCTTTAACATTGTTGAAGACGGAGAATGGCACGTGGCGGTCATAGACCTTGAAAAACTGGGAGCCAAGACCTTTAAGCCCGATGAAAACGGTGTGTATAATACGAAATACTTCCGTGTAGACGTGTTCAACACCCGTTTGCCAGAGGACGTAACGATCGATATTGCTTACGTTGGTATGGATAGCGACTTGAAGGCAATATGCGATGTCAATGCCGAAGAGTTTGAATTTATTGATCTCTACAAGAGCGGATCGAGCAAGAATAAGCTCAATACCAAAACATACGAGACCGACGAAAAGTATTACATTCACCCCTCGTCCGGCTATACCGAGTCAAAGGCGGCATACGGAGCGAATCTGGATAGCATCGCAGGTGTTTCGATGAGCTCGTGCTTCTCTTCGTCTAAGAAGGGAATGACTATGCTTGAGGGATATAGCGCTAAAGCCGATAATACCTTTAGCGTGGCAGGCTGGTGCGGAGTAGACGGAGGCGTTTCAAGATACGTTTGGTCTGCTGACGGAGGCAAGACATGGAATGAATTCTCGGGAGAGTTCAAAAAGGCAAGTAAGGCTATCGTTGAAGCAGCGCAGCAGCGTTGCGGAGTTACCTTTGCCGACTTCGAGCTTTCAAAGACCAACGGAGCCTTCCAGGGAGCCGGACTCATAGCCGATCTTTCGGCATTCGCGGGACAGACCGTAGAGCTCACCTTCGGTGCGATTCCGCTTTCGAATGAAGATACAATCGTTTTGCTTTACCATTTTGCAAATCTTTCGGTTCCCCAATAAAATATCTTTGAATAGATCAATGTTTCGTTGTAGATCAATGAAATATTGATCTATTCGATTAAATCGGCTGTTTATCGAAAATGTTTATTTTATTTCGTTTTTTATATTGAATTTATCACTGCTATGTGATAAAATTATCTTGTAAAAAATTTTGCTTGAAAGGTTTTTTCTATGAAAAAATTGAATTTTAATAAAAACTGGCTTTTTAAGCTTGAAAATGATCTTGAGGCGTTTAACGATTATGGCTTCAAAAAATATAACGCGGCTATCGGCGCTGCAAACAGATTCTATAAATACTCCAACTGGGAGAAGATAGATCTTCCTCACGACTGGGCGGTGTCCTTGCAAAAAACTCTTGATGCCAATGCTTTTGCGGGCGGTTTTCCTAATACACACGCCGATAGATTTCGTGCTCTCGGCTATTCTAATGCCAAGGAGATTTCAAACGTTGGCTGGTACAGAAAGGAATTTACTCTTGGCGAGGAATATGCAGGCAAGCGCCTCTTCATCGAGTTTGAGGGTATCTTCCGCGATGCGATCATTTGGGTCAACGGCACGTATATGACCCGTCACACCAGCGGCTATAATTCATTGATCTTTGAGATAACCGATCACGTCCGTGTAAACGAGGAAAACTCAATTGCGGTACGCGTGGACAGCGATCAGCCCGAGGGCTGGTGGTATGAGGGCTCGGGAATATATCGAAACGTCAATCTTTATGTGGCGGAGAGCATATATTTCAAGCCTCGAAAGACCTTTGTGCGCACTGATATGGATGGAAACGTCAATGCCGATGCGGTTTTGGTAAACGATACCGCAGAGGGCGTAGAGAAGACCGTCATAGCGCAGATAATTGACAAAAGCGGAAAAGTCGTTGCCGAAAGCAGTGCAACCGTGACGGTAGAAGCTTATGAAGAGAGCTTCTTTAACGTTAAAATGAAGGTGGACTCTCCCGAGCTTTGGGATATTGATGATCCTAACCTTTACACCTTCCGTCTGGCGGTTGGAGATGAGGTTGAGGACACAACCGTTGGATTCAGAAGCTTCCGCTTTGATGCCAATAAGGGCTTTTTCCTCAACGAAAAGCATATAAAGCTCAGAGGCGCATGCGTGCACCATGACTTTGGCGGAGTGGGAGTTGCCCTTACCGACAATCTCAATAAGTATAAAATTCAAAGACTGAAGGATATGGGCGTTAACGCTTACCGTTGCTCTCACAATGCTCCTGCTCCTGCTCTCTTGAAGGCTTGCGACGAGCTTGGTATGCTTGTAATGGACGAGACGAGAATGTTCGGCTCATCTCCCGAGGCTGTTGAGCAGCTTACGAGCGTTGTGGAGCGAGACAGAAATCACGCCAGCGTCTTCATCTGGTCGATAGGTAATGAGGAATTTGACGTTCAAAATCTTGATTGGGGGCGCAAGCTTGCCGAAAAGGCGGTCCGCGTCACCAAAAAGCTTGACGATACGAGGCTTACCATATACAGCGGTAACAACGGCGCGAATTTCATAGGCGCTAATGGAGCGACCGACGTGCGCGGTATAAATTACATACACAACGGCTCTGCCTCTTGGGTAGAGAAGTACCATGCCGATCACCCCGAGCAGCCTATCATAGGCAGTGAGGAGAGCAGCTTCGTGCTTTCTCGCGGAGGAATGAAGAATGATCTTGCAAACGGTCTTATTGACGCCACGGGCAACGTTACTATGCCTTGGGGCTCTTCGCTTAAGGGCTGGACCAAGTTCTTTGAGGAGAGAGATTATCTGCTTGGCGGCTTTATGTGGACGGGATTTGACTACCGCGGTGAGCCTAACCCCTTCTATCAGAGAAACGTGGTTTCCAGCTTTGGCGTTATCGACCTCTGCGGTATGGAAAAGCCGCCCTTCTACTATCATAAGGCGTGGTGGACCGACGAGACGGTGCTTAAGATCCTTCCGGGCTGGAATCATCACACCGAGGGCGATATAGTTACGGTATGCGTCTATACAAACTGTGAGAGTATAAAGCTGACCTTGAACGGCAGAGTGATTGCCGAGCAAAAGGTTGAAAAATATGATGCGCCCGTATTCGAGATTCCCTTTGAGGCAGGAGAGATAGCTGTTGAAGGCATTAAGGACGGAGTGGTTTATACCGACTCGGTCAAAACCTCGGGCAAGACCGATAGCGTTAAGATAGAAAAGGTGCTTTCGGCAGTTTGCGACGAGGATATTGAGATCTACGAAATCGTTGCGGTCGACAAAGATGGAATGTTTAATCCCTCTGCCTCGGAAAAGCTTGCGCTCAGAATCGACGGCGGAAAAATTGTCGGCGTAGGCAACGGCGACCCCGCTTGCCTTGACAGAGAGCAATTCTTGCCGCACGAGGAAAGCTTTACCTTGACCGCCTTTGAGTGTGAGGGACAGACGCTCCCCATTCCCGATAAAGCAGGCAACGTTAAGGGAAAGAGATACGATTGGTTGCTTCCCAAGCAGAAGGAAGCGGGATATGATGACGACTACCGTATAGTTGCCATGTATGCTTACGGAACGGATAATGCTACAAAAAGGGAATTTACCGCAAACGTAACGGGTGCCGACGGCTTTGAGTATGTTGAGTTTGAGAGACTTGGAGGCGAGGCGGAGATATTCGTTAACGGAGAAAAGGTTGGCGACAACTTTACCTACCGTATGCCCAGAAGCTCCTCGGACTGCTTAAACCGTCCCCATAGATTCTATTGCAATTTCTCCGAGGGATGTAACGAAATAAAGGTCGTCTCGTCGGTTAATGAAACGGCAAACCAGCATTTTTCGGGCTACGTGAAGATCGGAAAGACGGTTGAGCCGAAAAATCAGTACGTAAGGCTTCATTACGGCAAGGCTCGCGTGTTCGTCAGACCGAATGAGGGCGCTGAAGTCAAGCTGAATGCCGAGATTTTTGATAAAGAATAACGGCAAATACACAAATTTAACCGGCAAGCAGAGTTAATTGCGAATCACTGTGTTGAGTCAGCTCTATAATTGAAAAAATATTAACCCCCGCTTTTGTGAAGCCGATTGCCTCATAAAAGCGGGGGCGAGTTATATATAGCGTTTTTTACCTGTCAAAGCCGGGATTTGTCGCGTAGATATTCTTTGAGTTCATCAAGTCCTGAGTAAAAAATCAATATAAAAGCATATCTGGGCAATATTGCCCCTGCCGTCATAGGTAATCAAAGCTTCATCTTACCGTTGGCTTCAAGCAGCTTCATAAAGAGTCCGCCCTGAACGGTTCTGTTAACAAACGTTACATGACCCGAAGAAACAGTGTCGTACCAGTCGGAGAGAGGTACGCGGGAGAAGGATTCGTTATAAGCCTGCCACATGGGAGAGATGAATCTTTCAAACTCTTCTTTGCTATCTGCCATCGTTGCTACCCAGACGAGCCAGTCAGACTTAGTGTATTCGGCTCTTGAGTCAAGGGGTAGTCCGTATTCGTTGAACTTGCCGAAATAGCTTTGTATTTCGCTGTTAATTGCTTCCTTGGGGAAAATATTTGTGCCCCAGAGCTTGTCCCACACCATATTGTATTTCATTGAATAGGTTCCGGGCTGATCAAATGCAAGCTTGAAGCTCCCGTCGCCGTTTGTGGCGCGTTCACACCAGCTCTCCGACATTTCGCGGGCAATCGTATCGTATTTTTCGGCTTCGTCGCTCTTGCCGAGCATATCTGCGATAATTGACATTCCCTTGATCCCGAAGATCGCCTTCAAGGAGAGGTTGCAGTTGTGCGCCAAGTGACCTGCGAAATCGTCGGTGCAGAGCTGGTTTTCGGGATCAGCCCCGTATTTTATAAGGTATTCCGCCCAAGCCTTAAGCATATCGTAGTGCTCTGCGACGAAAGATATGTCTTTATCGGCAATTGCGGCGCAGGTCTCCATAATTATCATATTGCCTGATTCCTCAACGGGCATTTGCATATGATAGAGCAACTCACCGCTTGGGGGATCGAATCCGTATATCTGCCCGGTTATTATTGGATAATATCCAACATCGTGAGGGGCAAAATCGTATTGCCATATATCCGTTGCAGCAAATTTGTATATAGGACGCATCATCGCACGGACGAGTTCTGGGTTATAGAGCAGAAAAATTGGCATTGAAGGGTAGGAAACGTCAACGGTTGCCGCTGCACCGCAGGAATAGCATTCCTTGGAGATATAGACCAAATTGCCGTTCTTATCTTCTACAAGCTTGTGACCTGCTAAGACCTGTCTGTAGGAAAGAGAAAGTAGCTCGGCGTATTTTTTACCTCCTGCAGCTTCTGATTCGGTAAAAAGTCTTTCTGCAAATTTATCGCACCTTTTGCAAAGAGACTCAAAATCAGCCGCAGCTTCGGTTATTGCTTCTTCGATTGTCTTGCCGTTTCGTGCCCAATAGCCCTTCAGCTTGTCACCGAAATAATTGATTGAATAAATATCGTCATAGGCGAATAGGAACAGCTCTTCTTTGTTTTCCGTAACAGGCGCTGTGACTCTTATACAAGTTCCTTTTGGCGGGACATTGCCGCTTGTAACGGTGGCTTTTTTATTTCTTGTTACGAGATAAGCGTAGCCCCACTCGATGCGTATAACGTCACCCCAGGTACAAAGAGGAGATTGCTCCTTTGCGCCAATCTTTAAACCTTTGACGTCTTTTAGTGTAACCTCGCTGATTTCCACAGACTTTTGACCCACCCGATTCAAGCAAAGCGATTCACCAAGGACTACACTGACAGAGACATCATGTTTTTTACCGTCAATCGTTTCGTAAGACACAGACATATAGGAAACGGGACGGGAGAGAAGCTCGATATCGTCCATCAAGAGCGGAGTCATAAATCTGACTCGAAGTCTGACCCCGGCACCCTCAAAAACCGCTTTTGTGGAAAGTGCGTCAATAGAAAGAGAGGTCTGCTTCAGCTTAATTGGGTTTCGCTCGTATCCGAGAAAAGAGTAGGCTTTACCATCAATATCTACTGAAGCGAAAATATAGTTATTTTCGCCCGTCCAATGGATGAGGTTTTCATAATTAAGATTGCAATTTCTTGCCCAGACCGAAAAATAAGGGTCTACGGTTATTATCGGAATTGCAGGGGCGCGAAGAGTAAATTCGTTCATTTTGTGCCTCCTTATTTATATGCTCGTTTCAACCAGGCAGTATTTTTCTGTGAATTTTTCCGAGTTGTCACCGCCAAACGGCGACTCCTCTTTGTAGAACGATGATGGATAGACCTCAAATATCTCACCCGAGATGTGGTGATGAGGACCCATCAGATTTCGGAGATTGTTGACGAGAGTAAGCTCAACGGTGTTTTTCCCGACTGCCAAATGTTCCGAAATATCGACCGTAAACGGTGCCCACATAAGCGTTTTGATCGGTTTGCCGTTGACGGTAATGCGGATTGCGTTTATGCCCTTTGGGGAAAGCTTCAAGCAGTAATCCGTGTTTTGAAGCACGAGTGTCTTTTTGACCGTAAGCTCGCCCGAGAAGAAGGGAAGTCCTTGATTTTCAAGATGCTTTAGTTCAACGCGATCTTTAGGATCAACAAGCGAAAATCTACCGTCAAAGAAGCTTGCGTTGTTGCCCGCATCCTGAACATCACCGTAAAAGTTTACGGCAAAATCACCAACAAGATAGATAGGCTCGATCTCTATGTCATACGTCAGCTTGTTTCTCTCGGATTCAAAAATTTTGGAGTTTTTGATCCTCTCATAGGTTCCCTTTGATTGCAGGACCGTGGTCTCAAGCTCGATCTCGTTCTCGCCAAGCTTTACGTATTTGGCAATATCCAAAAGCCTTATGCTTTCGTCGCGGAAATAGCCGGAGTCTTTTTTGTGAACCGCTTTTCCGTTGATCTTTATATCAAATATCTCGGGGGTTTCGATTCCAAGACAAAGCTTTTCGGGAATATGCTCGATGCTTGCGCGGAAAACACACTTCACTCTGACAGCTCTCTCAAGTGCGTTTGCGCGAGGAAGAATGTTGAGAACGTAACCGTTTTTCTCCTGTAAAACACCGTCAAAATAGTAATCGCAGAAGTCGAGTGTCAGGGAATTGTCGCTGACTTGCACGATCTCCCATTCGCCGCCTACGTCAAGGGAAATAAGTGCCTTGGTCTCGGGCTTTTGAGCATGGGGAGTGCCGTTGTCGATCAGAACAAGGCTTTCGTGAGGCGCGAAGGTATATTCGCCGTAAAATTCCCTTGCTTCGCCGCTTGCAAGCTCGAGAGCAAAGCTTCCCGCGTTTATTTTCGCATATTCTTCGCACTCTCCGCTATTGACGAAATAGTGCAGGGTAAAGCCCTCATGCTGTCGTCTTGTATAGGTGATTTTTTCATTGTCGATGATATTATTTGGCTCAATATCAAATACCGACACGATACGACCGCCTTGAGCTTTGAATTCATCAAGCAGCCTTTCGGTATTTGGGAGAAAACGAATGTGATCGGGAATGATTACCGTTGAGTATGACATCTCGCCTATGATCAACTTGCCGTTCTCGACCCTACCGTGTCTCTCCATCATTATCTCATCACCTATGTGGAAGGGAATATGCTTTTTTTCAAGTATCTGACAGCTTCCGATAAGGGCATTGTCAAAAGCACTTATATGCGTACCCTTATAGGTGTTGTCTCCACGGTTGAAGCAGATCCAATCCGAGGTTACGTTGTGGATAAGCAGAGTGTCAAAGTCGGATTTTCCTTCGCCGAGAAGATAGCCGAGATTAGCCACGGCATCGTTGAATTGCTTATAATCTGCCCACCAAGGCTGCTGATAGAACATTGCGGGCGGATAGTCACGCTTGCGTATGCCTCGCATAGAGTAACCCTCAAGATGCTGGCAGAGAAGGTTGATGCCTCTGACGGCGAGCCACTCGTAGTTCCTTTTCAGCTCATCGTGGCTGATATTGTGACCGCACATAGCGAAGGTCTCGGCGAGTATCTGTTTTTTGCCGGTTTGCGCCGCTACGCTTGCTACCTGATGCTGCGCTGCGTTGGAGTAAAGCCTTTTGCCAAGCCAATCCACTCCGGGAATATCGAAATATTCGTAATGCGGCATACAAGCTCCGCAGGAGCGCACCTGCTCACGCGGAAATTCCTCAAGCAGAAGATGTCCCGTCAGCTTGAGCCCGTGCGCGCGACACCAATCTCCAATTTGTTTTGCAAAGCTTTCGGAGAATAGCTCGGTCACCATTTTCCAAAAATTCACTCTGAAATCCTCAAAGTGTACTTCTCCAAAATCTTCATTTATAAAAAGCATCGGAAGGAGAGGGAGTATATCCGCGCCGTATCTTTTCTTATATTCAGAAGGAAAGACGTTGCTCCATGGAAAATTGAAAAGGGGAAGCTGAGGCTCGTCGGTGAAAAATCCCTCAAAGCTGTTACAAAATCGCTCAAAGTAAGGCTCATAGACCTCGTGAATAAAGTCGGCGACCACCTCTTTATCCAATAGATCAACGTAAAAACGGTTTATATCGTAAAAAATGCAGATTTTATCGTTTTTATAAAGTATTCTGTTCGTCGGAGCTGTGTCGGTTTCGGATATATTGACAAGCTTCAAAAACTTCTGCTGATACTTTTCGCCTTTTCCGCAAACTCTGCCGTCGCCGAAGCCCGATGGCCAGCCGTTCTCGTCGTAAGCCCAGGGGCGCATCCCGCGAGAATTACATTCGTCAATACATGCGGCGACGTTTCTGAACCATTCATCACCCATATATTCGGTCTGAAGTCCTCCCCTGGCGTGCATGAAATATCCGCCGATACCTGCTTCGTCCATAAGCTTGGTTTGGCGGAGCGAGTCATTGACACTAAGTTTTTCATTCCATGACCAAAAAGGCAGTGGGCGGTATTTATTACTTGAAGCATTCATAGCGCACAAAACCTCCTATACGTTTATGTAACAATTATACAATAAAACGAGGAAATGTCAAGTGCGTAAAGTCAAAAAAGCACAAATGAACGGCTTTTTGTCAATAATTACTCTTGCGCTGAACTTGAAAAAATGTTATAATAAAGATGCAATGAAAATGGAATTTTAATGCGTTTATTGCTGAAAGGAGGCAGAATTTTGTCATACGAGCATCAGAAGGATCTGTTTAACAGTATTCCAATAATTTCGGATCATAGGATAAAGGAAAAGATCGACTATGAGCATTCCTACGTTCACCTGCATCAAAATATAGAATTACTGTACTTTTATAACGGAGAGGGCGAGGTCTTCTATGCAGGCGAGGTTATAAATGTGTCTGCCGGCGACATGGTAATAATAAATTCAATGTCGCTTCATTCGATATACTCCTTGAATCATTTAGAGTATATGTTCTTGATAATCGACGAAGATTTTGCTGAGATGAACGGAATTGCAGCCAACAAATTAAGGTTCAAGAAATATATAAAGGGTGACGATACGCTGGTCAGCCTTCTTATGAAGATCGATAATATCAAGACCGAAAAGTATTTGTGCACAAGACTTAATATTGCTGCGGTTCTGATAACCTTATTGCAGCATCTTTTTTATAACTGCCTTGATAACAGCGCGCAGGAAAATGACATATCCGATCAAGCTATTAATAAGGCGATAATGTATATCTGCAGTAACGTACAAAAAAAGATAAACGTTGAAGAGTTGGCTATGCACGTTGGATACAGTAAATTCCATTTCGAAAGGGAATTTAAGAAGCAGACCTTGCAAACTCCCTTGGGATTTATCAACAAGCACAAGTGTGAGTATGCCAAGAAGATCCTTGTGCAAAGGAAGTATTCAATTAAAGAGGTTGCGCATATGGTGGGATTTGAAAATTCAGATTCGTTTTCTAAAATGTTCTATAAAATAATGGGTGAAAAGCCTGCCGATTATCTTAAAAGACTTGAAAAAGATTGAATATTTAACGGACAGAAAGGGATGTTATTATGAAATTTGCAAAGCATTTGGCGTGTATTTTGGTGCTCCTGATGCTGGTATCTGCGTTTGCGGCATGCGGTGGTAACTCCAATACGGAGGACTCTACCTCGCCGGAATCAAGCGGAAATGTAGTTGAGAGCTCTGAAACGGAGTTGGCTACAAGCAAGGAACCCGAGACCGATTCGGGCAGCGACACCGTCACTACTGTTCCGAGACAGAAGATCGTTGAGAACGCAAGTTCTCTTGCGAATGGGGTAAGCGCCTATTACGGTGACGGTTCGCGTAAGGATTATTACGTTAACAATAAAAATATGACAGTTCATCTCGGCCTTGGGGGAGACGGCGGCAAGGCAGTAAGATCCATAACCAATAAAAAGGGCGGTGTTTACATTGAAAACACTATGGACGTATATGCGATCGTGTCGGGTGAAAGATATACTTTCTCCAACAGCAATGTAAAGGCAAGAGCCAACATCTACCGTTTGGGCTACTATTTCTACGACGTACACGTTCTCGATCAAAGCCTTTTTGATGCAACTGCGATCACTGGAAGGACCGATATCGAGATTTCCGAGGAAAACGTATTTGAGCAATGTGATATCACTCCCGTTTTTTCAAGCGACGAGGTGATATATAAGGTCAATAGTGTTCGCGACCCTAATATTGCTTTCAAAACCAATTATGTAGCTGCAGAATATAACTGTATAAGCTTTAAGATGAAGGCAAATGCTGCTTCGATAGGTAATATTTACGTTTGTGCCGGCGGAGACGGCTTGTTCTCGGGAAGCAGGGTGATGAGCTTCGATATTATCAACGACGGCGAATATCATACTTACGTTATTGATCTGGCAGGTGCTATCAAGGATTATTCCGGAACCGTTACGGGAATTCGCTTTGACGTAGGTCATTCGGAGGGTGAAACTATTGGTATTAAGGATATTCAGGCGGTGAAGGTGAACACCGACGTTCCCGAGCTTTATCTGGACAGAACGCTTAATACATATTCTGACAAGCTTCATCAGGTCGTTCACGTTGTTGCAAAAGAAAACGTTTCGGGCATCGAAGCGCTTGGTATGATCACCAGGATTGATGCCTGCACCGTTGAAAAAGTTATCGTAAAGGATAAGAACGGTTTGAAGGACTCGATCGAAGGCATAGATTGGAACAGTGCGGAATATATTGGCTTTGATATAAAGGATGCGGGAATTTTCGGTTATATTTTGCCCGAACACAAGGAGAGCGGAAGCTTTTTTGTAACTCTTGAGGACGGATATTACGTAATAGATCAGGTCTCCGCCCCCGAAGACAATAAGCTCGGTGCCAAATCCGGATTCAATATGGGTAACCGTATTTATACCGATGAAAATCATTCCTTTGACGCATTTGTAAAGGAAGCAGAATACGAAAGAAATCCCATTGAGACGGTCAAGGTTACAGATAGCTTGCAAAACAGCAAGTACGTAGGCTACGACCATCTTCGTGGCGCCTATAGATTTGAAATTGCCGGTACCGATTTCTCGACAGCTTATTATAAGACTCCCGACTGTCACTTCTCGGTTTCGGTTATGATCGACGGCATTTCTGAGGACAGAAGCATCTACGTTTATACCCATACGTTATCTCAAGGTCTTGAAGGCGCGGCGATACTTGATTTGAACAGTCTGCTTCTTCCTATTAACCTTGAGGTCTGCAAAAACTTTTGCGGTGAGGATGAGGAGCCTCTGTTTGACGATGGAGATGTGGGATACGGTGAGGCAATTGTGCCTATATACATTCGCGGCGGTGAAGAGCTTGAGTTTACGATCCTTAATTTGTATCAGAATTGGGGTAAGTATCCCTTGAAGCAGCTTTCCGCTATCCAGTATTACGCTCCCTATTATCATTTGTCTACCGGTGTTTCTGAAACAAACTGTATTTCGATGTATTACGGTAGAACTAAAACACTCAGCACTCTTCCTGACCATAGAGCAATGTCTGCACCTATGTGGACATCACAGCCTCAGCATACTGCAGGCGGACATCACGAATTTTTGAAATATAAAGATAAGTACGATCTTTATTCTGCAAGCGAAACAAGAGCGCACACCATAACCTCCTCCGGATTGACTTATGCGGACGTTACTATGGGATATATGTCGGACGACGGAAGGATCAAAGCCTCCTACCGACACATCGAGATGCCTCAAGAGGATGAAAACAGAACCTACTATATTATGAAGTACGAGGTTCTTGAGGATATTGAATTTGATAATTTCAAAGAGGATTTTCAGTTCTATTCGATGAAGGGCTCAAACGTTACGTATAAATATATTGCGTATTTAAACGAAAACAATGAATCCGATAAAACCAAGAATTCTACATCAAGGGCGAAGTACTATACGTTGGGTACGGAAGCTCCTTACTTTGCAATGTACAGCGCGGATCACGACGATTACGTTAACCTTTCTTGTATAATCAAAGATTGGGATATTGTTATCGGCGGAGATAAGTACACGGGCAAATGGGTCTTAAGAAACGAGCAAGGTGCTTGTTGTCTTACTCTTGATCTTGAAGAAGTGACCCTGAAGGCAGGAGACACCATTGAATTCTCAATGATATTGACACCTTGGGGCTATACAGATGCAACCGATGAAAAGAACGTGCTTGATATCAGAGAAGACTCTTGCCTTGATCCTGCGGTTATGACCAGTGATACCGATTACGTTATTGACGATGGATTTGTACCGTCTGTCAGAAGTCGGGACGGTGAGAGCGCGATTTTCACGCTTTCGGGTGGTCCGGACCGTGTTGCCATAAGAGTGTACGGCTTTGATGCTATTGGACTTCCAAAGCTGTATGAGCAAAAAAAGGGTAAATGGAAGCCTATTGATATCTCGAGTGAAAACGGATATGACGGATATTGGGTCTATCTTGATGATGACGGCACTCTGTCTTATTCTTTCGTTATTGACAGAGAAGACGGAGCGGAAATGTCCTTTAAGGTAGCCGTTGAAGAACCCGAATATATGAAGCATAATCTCAGCGCAGGCTATGAGCCTTCGGGAAATGGCGACGGCATGATAGTTAAGAAATGCATCGATTGCGGCGAGGTGTTCATTACAAAGGAATGCGGACACGTAAACGGTGAAATTTATGAGGATGAAGGCTCGGGAGAGTTGTTTGTAAACTGTCCCGATTGTGAATCCAACATTAAATACGGATGCAAGCACGAGAGTGTGTACTATTCTTGGGTTGAAGGCGAAGCAAAGGAGAACGTTACCTGTACTAAGTGCGGACATAACGAGGTCATTGATGCGAGAATGATCGTATTCTTCCAAACCTGCTATAATCTCGGTGCTTCCAATTCCCCATATTATGAAGGAAAAGAGCTTCAAACAGTTGATTTTGGCGGAATGCCTACCCATACCGCAAATCACGGTCTCGTTTCGGGACAGTGGGCATATGTTTCTGGCGGTATCAAGGAGCTTGTGTTCTCGGTAGATGGCGGTGTCAACTGGTATAAGGTGCACAACGTGGTCGGAAACGCGATCGCGGATGAGAGCTATTTCAATGCCATTGCCGCAAAGATTCCCACATTAAACAATGATTATGAAAAGAATATTATTGTTGGTATTGCGGGAGCTGCCAGGTTTGATACCAGAACAGGTAGTGGATACTCTCTTGAGGTCGATCAGGCGCGCGCAATATCCTACGCTATTATTGAGGGATATCTTCCCGAGAATGCAACGACCTTTACGCTTACTCTTGGCGCGGTTCCGAGAGATAACGACACTGCGGTGGTTCCTCTTATTGAATGTACAAATATTGCAATTCAAGAGTCCGAAAAGGCGGTCATCAATGACGTTTTGGCAAGTATTTCTTGCTTGCACAGAAACGTCACGATAAACGAAAGGTGTGAGCAGATCTGCACTAAGTGCGGAGAGAAGGCGAGCGAAGAGCTTATCCATACTCCTTCGGACCAATGGACCGAGGCGGATGACGGATCCGGTCTTCTTGTAATAAAATGTACCGTATGTAACGCCGTGGTTGAGACAAATGCTTGCAAGCATACGAATGCAACGTATTCATGGGTAGAGGGCGAGGCAAAAGAGAAAAGGCTTTGCGCGGATTGCGGATACGGCGAAATTATTGACGCAAGATTTGTAGTAAGCTTTGACAGCTGCTATAATAACGGTGCCACCAACGCTTCTATCCTGAACGGCACCTCTATTGTAACCTCAGATTACGCGGGCAAGCCCACTCACATAGCTCAGCACGGACTTGTGTCCAACGGATGGTGCTACATTGCGGGCGGCATTAAAGAATACGTCTTCTCGGTAGATGGCGGAAAGACCTGGTATAAGGTATCCAACGTATACGGCAGCAGCGTTGGATCGCAAGACCATTATAATGCTATCGTGAGTGCGATCCCGAGCTTTGCTACCGAAGAGGATAAGGAAATAATATTGAACGTTGCCGGTGCGATCAAATTCAGTACCCGTACCGGAAACGGCTACGGTCTTGAGGTGAATCAAGCACAGGCGGTCGCAAATGCAGTAGAGGATGGATACATATCAAGTACCACATCAACATTTACAATAATTCTCGGTGCGGTTCCGATTGAGAATGATACCGCGGTCGTTCCTATCGTTCAGTTTATCAACGTTAAGCTGCCATAAAAATAAGCTTTTAAGTAAAGAAGTTTAAATAATCAATTATAAAGCCTTATATCATAAAGGAAATTCATAGAGGGGCAGACTTCGGTCTGCTCTCTTTTTTTAGAGTTTGCAAAAAGGTTGCAGAGAGTTATTGCCGGTTGTAAACATAGCCGTCTAATTGCAAATAGCGGGTGCGTATATTGAATTGTATTTTTCAATCAATAATTATGACGCTCTTTATGTAGAAAAATGACTTAAATTTATAAAAATCATATTGGAAAACCAGTTGACAATTACAAATCGAAGTGATATAATAAATAAATATAGACACGTTTTGTGCATACTGCTCAAAAAAGTCACTAAGGAAGGAAGATATATTATGAATTACACAAAAAACTTTGGATTTAAACACAAGGCCGGTGTGGTTATGCCTGTTAGCAGCTTACCGTCCAAGTACGGTATTGGAAGCTTTGGTAAGGCGGCCTTCGATTTTATTGATTTTCTTGACGCAACCGGTCAGAAGTGCTGGCAGGTGTTGCCCCTTAATCCTACATCATACGGCGATAGTCCTTATCAGTCGCCGTCCACCGTTGCGGGAAACCCGTATTTTATAGATATTGACATACTTGCTAAAAAGGGTCTTCTTGTGAAAGAGGAGCTTGAAGCACAATTAGATGATTCTAAAAAAATTAACTATGGCAGACTCTTTAATGTGAGATATCTCGCGCTTCGTTTGGCGCACTACCGTTTCAAGGGAGATAAGAGTTATAATGCGTTTGTGAGAAAGAACTCATCTTGGCTTGAAGATTATGCGCTTTTTATGGCATTGAAGGTAAGAAATAATTATGCTCAATGGACCTCTTGGGCAGATGAATACCGTGATTATAATAAGGCAATATTGCACAAAGGCGAGCTTGAGGAGGAGATGTCCTTCTGGCGTTGGGTTCAGTATGAATTTTCATCACAATGGAAGGACGTTGTTAAATATGCTCACGAAAAGGGTGTCGTTATTATGGGAGATATGCCCATATACGTAGCGCATGACAGTATGGACGTTTGGGCATCCCCCGAGCAATTTTTGTTGGATGAAAACTTTAATCCTACAGTTGTTGCCGGCTGCCCTCCCGACGGATTTTCTCCCGATGGACAGTTGTGGGGAAATCCCATATACAACTGGGAGCTGATGGAAAAGGACGGCTTTACTTGGTGGACAAATCGAGTTCGTGTTGCCTTCTCGCTTTACGATATACTTCGTATAGACCATTTCCGCGGCTTTGCCGGATATTATAACATTCCTTATGGAGAAGATACGGCGAGAAACGGAAAATGGGATAAAGCACCCGGCGTTGCTCTCTTTACAAAGATTGCGGAAACATTCCCAAAAGCCAAGATAATCGCTGAAGATTTGGGCTTTATTACCGAGGACGTACGTGAATTGCTTATCCATGCAGGATGCCCCGGAATGAAAATGCTGCATTTTGCGTTCTATGATGAGGATAGCGAGTATCTTCCCAGAATGTATGATACTGAAAATTGCGTAGTTTACGCATCGTCACACGATTCCGATTGCACATATACGTGGTTAAAAAATCTTTCGGGTGATGCGAAAAAGAGATTCAACAAGGAGTGTCCGAGAGTAAAGGGACAATCGAGGATCTATGATCTTATAGAATTTGCCATGACAAGCAAGGCGAATCTTGCGATAGTTCCTATGCAGGATTATCTTGGGCTCTCAAACGAGGAGGGCAGAATGAATACTCCCGCAACCGAAACGGGCAACTGGGCGTGGAGAATCAGCCCTCGATATAACACAGCAAAGCTTCGATCAAAAATACTTGCGCTTACAGAAAGAACCGGTAGAGCAAAATAAAGATATTTGGAGGTTAGCATGAGGAAGATAGTACGATTTATTTCTTTGTTTATGGTAGCGATAATGATGGTGTCTGCATGCCTTACGTCATGCGACATCTTTCCTTCGACAGACGAAACGGTTGATTCGTCGGAAGAATCGAAAAATTCCGAGATTCAGAACGGAGCGCCTGAAGATGAATACCAGCTTCCTCTGGAGGATGGCTACAATCAGCTAACCATATATTTTAACCACAATGATACATATGAGAATTGCGACGTGTGGATCTGGTGGGGCGACGTAGCGGGTAAAGGTTACGTCCTTCATGAGTGTGCTTACGGAGCAAAGGCGGTAGTAAACGTACCCGAAGGTGTTGAGGAGGTGGGCTTTATTGTCAGAAAGAATTGCTCTGACCCGGGTGGAACATCTTGGGGAAGCGCAACAAAGGACTTTGAGGCTGACCGCTTTGTGGCAATAGATGGCAAAGAAACGGTAATCTATCTCAAATCGGGCATAGAGGATCAATTTACAAGCACTGATGGAGGAAAAACTCTGGAAATGATAAGAAAATTTAAACTTGCAAGTATGTCGGATGGGCGAATGCTCACATACAAAATTACGCCCAAGACGAAGATTACCGACATTAACACGGTCAAGGTATATCAAGGGGAACGCCAAATTGAAGTCGTGGGCCTGTCCACTCTCGGTAAAGAGGCTGCGTCGGGCAAGATAGAGCTTGGCGAGAGCCTCGATCTCTCCAAGACATACACATTGCACATAGAGGGATTTGGATCCAAGACGGTTATCCCCATGGAGATTTTCGACAGCGATTATTTTGCTGAAAATTATCATTACGACGGCACTGATCTCGGTTCAACCATATCGGGCGAGAATACTACGTTTAAGGTGTGGGCGCCCACCGCGTCAAAGGTCGTGCTTAATCTTTTCTCAGCGGGCAACGGTGTTGATGCTTATAAGACTGTGGATATGGTCAGGGGAGACAAGGGTGTTTGGTCGCATACCGAAAAGTGTGGTCACGGCACGTATTATACCTATACAGTAACAACTGCCTCGGGTACGCAGGAGGCGGTAGATCCTTATGCCAAGGCGGCGGGCGTTAACGGAAAGCGGGGAATGGTAGTTGATCTTTCGCTTACCGATCCCGAGGGCTGGGACAGCGCGGATCTTGTGTCCCCGATCAAGAGTTACACTGAAGCTATAATCTGGGAGGTTCACGTCAGAGATTTCTCAAATAAGATCACCTCATCACAATATAAGGGTAAGTATCTTGCATTTACCGAAAGAGGGCTTGTCAATGAACACGGCGAGGCTGTAGGAGTTGATTATTTAGTCAACCTCGGTATAACTCACGTTCATTTGCTTCCTGTATACGATTATGCCTCGGTTGATGAAACTCATCCCGACGATCAGTTCAACTGGGGATACGATCCCGAAAATTACAACGTTCCCGAGGGTAGCTATTCAACAGATCCCTATAATGGCGAGGTCAGAATCCGCGAATATAAGGAAATGGTAAAGGCACTCCATGAGGCAGGAATCGGCGTTATTATGGATATGGTGTATAACCACACATACGACGCTAATAGCTCTCTCAATAAAATCGTTCCTTATTATTATTATAGATACACTTCGTCCGGAGCCAATTCCTCGGCAAGTGGATGCGGAAACGATACGGCATCAGAGAGATATATGTACGGTAAATTCATGGTGGAGTCAACCTCTTATTGGGTAGAAGAATACAAGCTTGACGGACTCCGCTTTGACCTTATGGGACTTCACGATCTTAATACCATGCAAGAGGTGGAGAGCGCGGTCCATGCCGTTAATCCCAATGCTATAATTTACGGTGAGGGCTGGACTATGGGCTCTACCGTTGACGGAAGCCCGCAGGCAAATCAGTCGAATATCAGCAAGATAACCCCCACGGGTGATGCTATCGGCTCTATTGCGGTATTCAACGATGCTATTCGTGACGGACTTAAGGGAAGCGTTTTTGATGCAACCTCCAAGGGGTTCATAAATGGCTCTCCCAAGGGCAACTCGGTCAAGGTGCTGTTCGGAATCAAGGGAGGCGCTGTATCCGGTACTACTTGGCGAGTTAGTGACGCAATGGTTATCAATTATATGAGCGCCCACGATAACAATACGCTTTGGGATAAGCTGCTGCTTTCAAACCCCAACGACAGTGATGACACGAGAAACAAAATGAATAATCTTGGTGCAGCTATTGTTATGGTATCGAAGGGAACTCCGTTCTGGCAGGCAGGAGAGGAGATGCTCCGCACGAAGAACGGCGACGAAAACAGCTATAAATCCAGTGATGAGATCAATAATATCGACTGGTCTGTGCTTAAAGAGGGCTCAAGAGAGTATGAAACCATGCTCTATTACAAGGGACTGATCGAGATGCGCAAGACCTATTCGATATTTACCAATTCCTCGGTCGAGATTACACATGAGGAACTTGGTAGCGGAGTGATCGCGGTCACGTTTAGTGATGGACAGGGTGGATGCGCTCTCGTTCTTATCAATCCTCACGCGCAGGCTTTGCCATACACTCTTGAGGGCGAATGGAATCTTGTAGCTACCTCCTCTGAGGCAGGAGCTGACGTAATAGCAAGAGAGAGCGGAAAGGTTACGGCAGACGCTATCGGTGTGAGAGTTTACGTAAACGATGCTATCATTAAATGAAACGAAAATGATTAGGATAGCAAAAGCGATTGCGGTGATGACGGCATTGGCGTTTTTAACGTTTATGCCGTCATGCGGCGATAACAACAAAATAAATAATGATTGGAGACCGAACAGTATGAACGTTAATTTAAAATCGAATACACTTTCAGTGAAAAAGGTCGAAAATCTGCCCAATGATTTTATTTTCGGAATGGATGCATCCTGTGTGCCTGCGCTGGAGGCAAGCGGTGTTAAGTATTACGATTTTAACGGCGAAGAAAAGGATGTTTATCAAATTCTTGCAGAGAGTGGTGTGAATTATATCAGGGTTCGCATCTGGAACGACCCCTTCGATAAGGACGGGAACGGTTATGGCGGCGGCAATTGTGATATAAATAATGCCATAGAGATAGGAAAGCGGGCGACAAGATACGGAATGAAGCTGCTGGTCAATTTCCATTACAGCGACTTTTGGGCTGATCCCGCAAAGCAGATGGTTCCCAAGGCTTGGCAGGGAATGGGTATCGAGGAAAAGACCGATGCGCTCTATTCCTATACCAAGGATTGCCTTGAGCAGCTTGTGGCGGCAGGGGTGGATATCGGTATGGTGCAGATCGGAAATGAAACCAACGGAGTCTTGTGCGGAGAAAGCCGTGATGAGCTTGGTGGCTGGAAAAGAATAACCGACCTTATGTCGGCAGGATCTCGCGCCGTGCGAGAGGTCTGTCCCCATGCGCTTGTGGTGATTCATTTTTCAAATCCCGAGGTGGCAGGCAGCTACGATAGTTACAGTGCAAACCTTGATTACTACGGTGTAGATTATGATGTTTTTGCATCCTCGTATTATCCGTTCTGGCACGGAACTCTGGACAATCTTGCATTTGAACTTAACAAAGTGACCGAGAAGTACGGCAAACCGGTCATGATAGCCGAAACGTCGTATGCGTACACTCCGGGTGACTCTGACTTCTTCAACAACACCATAGGTGAGGGCGACGGATTTGTAAGAAAATACCCTTACACTGTGCAAGGGCAAGCAGACCACGTGCGCGACGTTGTAGATACGGTGGTAAACAAGGTGGATAACGGCATCGGTGTCTTTTATTGGGAAGGAACCTGGGTAGGCGTTGGCGGAAAGAGCTACGAGGAAAATCTTGCCCTGTGGGAAAAGCACGGCTCGGGATGGGCAACATCCTATGCCGGCGAATACGACCCCAAGGACGCAGGCAAATGGTATGGAGGCAGCTCGGTAGATAATCAGGCGTTATTTGACAAAAACGGCAAGGCTCTTGAATCCCTGAAGATATTTTCACTCGTCAAGAGCGGAAACTGAGCTATCAAACGAAAAACGGTGAAAAAATGAATAAAAAATTTAAAAATATCATTATTATTTTATTAGCAGGTGTTTTGATGATGCCTATAACCTTCTTAGGATGCCAAGAAGCTCCACAAAAGGACACGGTAGACGATAATTACAGAACCTTTTATCAGATATTCGTAGGGTCGTTTTCGGATTCCAACGGCGACGGTTTCGGAGATATTCGCGGTATCATAAATCGCTTTGACTATCTCAACGACGGAGACGTAAATTCCGATAAAAGCCTTGGAGTGCAGGGAATATGGCTTTCCCCCATCTTTTCCTCGCCGTCATATCACAAGTATGACGCAAAGGACTACTACAAGATAGACTGGCGATTCGGAAGCGAGGCGGATCTTATTGAGCTTGCAGAGCTTTGCGAGGAGCGTAACGTCAAGCTTATTCTCGACCTTGCTATCAATCACACGTCAAGTCAGCACGAGTGGTTCTTGGAGTTCAAAAATGCCAGAATGAACGGGGACACAGAGAACAAGTATTACGATTATTATACATGCGTTACTACCGCAGAGAAGGTTGGCGGAATTCAGTACCAGAAGATCGCCGGGGTGGATGCTTGGTATGAGTGCAATTTCTCGGGAGATATGCCAGAATTGAATTTTGACAATCCCGAGGTAAGAGAAGCGACGCTTGATATCGCCAAATATTATATTGATCTGGGCGTTGACGGCTTCCGCTTTGACGCTATCAAGTATGTTTATTACGGAGATACCGCCAAGAGCGTTGAGTTTTGGGAATGGTATATGGAGGAGCTTCGCGCCTACTGTCCCGAGATCTATTGCGTTGGCGAATGCTGGTCGGGGGAAAGCGAAATACTCGAATACTACGGTGCTATGAACTGCTTCAATTTTGGAATGTCGCAGGCGGAGGGAACGGTCGCTACCGCCGCAAAGGGAAATTCGAATATTTCAAATTTCACGAAATACGTTGAATCCTATCAGAAAAAGGTGCTTGCAAAGGATCAGGACGCTATGATAATGCCTTTCCTTTCCAATCACGATATGGATAGAATAGCAGGTGCCTTCGTGACCGAAAATAATATGAAAATGGCGGCGAATCTCTACCTGCTTTGCAGCGGATCTCCCGTGATATATTACGGCGAGGAGATAGGAATGAGAGGCTCGCGCGGAAGCGCCAATACCGACGCTAATCGCCGCCTGGCGATGCTTTGGGGCGACGGTGACCCGGTCCGCGATCCTGTGGGCTCGACCTATCCCGCAAATAAGCAGATAAGCACCACGGTGAAGGATCAGAGCGAGGACGAGGGCAGTATGCTCAGCTATTACCGTGAGCTTATATCAATAAGACACCGCTATCCCGCAATCGCGAGAGGAATCTATACCTCCCTTGATTGCAAGGAAAAAAATCTCGGTGGATTCCTTATCGAATACGAGGGGGAGGCAATAGTCCTTCTCCATAATACGTCTGCGGTCGACACGCTCTCGGTCGATCTTGCATCTTTAGCGGCTACCAACGGCGTTGATCTGTCGAAAATAGGTGATTATATAGGGCAGGGAAAGGCTACTTTGAAGGGCACGGTTTTGACTTTGGAACCCCAGACCAGTGTTATAATAAAGTAAAATGGTTTGGGCAAATTGCTAAAAATTCACGCTGGTTTTTTGTGAAATACTGCCAAAAACAACTTTGCGTTTATTTAGTTGTTGACAAATCATATAAAACAGTGTATAATTATTGATGTGCCAAAGCACTAATAACAAAATTATTTAAAGGAGGATATTACTTATGAAAATGAGTAAAATCTTATCGCTTCTTCTCGCAGTTGTAATGATTGCAGCTTGCTTCGCAGCATGTACTCTTCCTTCCACTCCCGATAATAACGAGAGTGAAGGTGGAGAGAACAACGGATCCGGCGACAAGGAAGATGAGAGCAATGAAATCCAGCAGCCTTCTGTTGATGATATAGTTGCTGCTTATGCCGGTACTTATGATGTCAGCATCTGGGTATCCGAGCTTACAGGCGTTGCTGAGCTGACTCAGCAGCAGATCGACGCTTTCGAGGCTAAGTATCCCGGAATCGTTATCAACGCTCAGATCGAGGGCGTTACCGAGGCTGATGCAGGCTCTATGGTAGTTGCAGACGTTGCTACCGCTCCTGACATCTACTGCTTCGCACAGGACCAGCTCGCTCGTCTCGTACAGGCAGCTGCTCTTGCAGTTCCCCCCGAGGTTATTGCTAACAACCTCAAGGCTAACAACGACGCAGGCTCCGTAAAGGCTGCTTCCGTTGCAGGTAACCTTTATGCTTACCCCATGACCAGCGACAACGGCTACTACATGTACTACAACACCAGCATCATCTCCGCTGAGGATGCTGAGAGCATGGAAAAGCTCATCGCTGCATGTGAAGCAAACAACCTCAAGTTCCGTTTCGCACTTGAGAACGCTTGGTACACCGCATCCTTCTTCTTTGCAACCGGTTGCCATTCCAACTGGACCATGGATGCTGAGGGTAACTTCAACGCCATCGACGACGACTTCAACTCTGCAGCAGGTCTTGCAGCAATGAAGGGTATGCAGACTCTTGCACAGTCCTCTTGCTACGACTCCAACGCGGACATCTTCACCGATGCAGGTGTTATCATCACCGGTATCTGGAACGCTACTGCAGCTGAAGAGCACTTCGGCGCTAACTTCGGTGCTACCGATCTTCCTTCCTTCACCGTTGACGGTCAGTCCTACCACCTCGGTTCTTACACCGGTAACAAGCTGATGGGTGTTAAGCCCCAGTCCGACGAGAAGAAGGCAGCTGTTCTTGCTCTCCTTGCTGAGTTCCTTACCAGCGAAGAGTGCCAGATGCAGAGATACAACCAGTTCCAGTGGGGTCCCTCCAACAAGAACGCTCAGGCTTCTGAGGCAGTTCAGGCTAACCCCTCCCTCGCAGCTCTCGCACTCCAGGGTGAGTACGGTCAGCCTCAGGGTCAGATCCACGGTTCTTGGTGGGATATCGCAAAGGTTCTCGGAGCAGATGCTAAGGCTGCTACCTCCGATGCAGATCTTCAGGCAGCTCTCGACGCATACGATGCAGCTATCGAAGGCGTGCTCAGCATGTCCGACGAGGAGAAGCAGGCTTGGGGCGTTATCGGCGGCATCTGCGGTACTAACTGGGATACCGACCTTCCTATGACCAAGGTTTCTGAGGGTGTTTGGGAGTCTGAAGCACTTACTCTCAATCAGGGTGAACAGTTCAAGCTCCGCCAGGGCGCAGCGTGGGACGTTCAGGTTGGTGCAGACGGTCAGGTTAAGACTCCTGAGATTGAGCCCGCTAACATAGTTGTTGAAACTTCCGGTAAGTATATCATTCGTCTTGAGTGGGACGGCACTTCTACAACTGCTACAGTTACTTTTGTTCCCGCAGAATAATAACTAAATTTTAAGGTTTTGGGGGCGCAAGCCCCCTACCTTTGTTATAGACCCTTATAATCATAAAAAAGGAGCTATATAAACTCGGTTTATATTTTGGTTATGAAAAGATTAAACGATTTAGAGTATTTAAAGCTGAATAAGTGGCAGGCGTTTTGGTATAACGTCGCTATCTTTATCTGCTCTATTCCGAACTTCTTCGTGCGTATAGGACGCGCTATATGGAAGGTGATGAAGAACTTCGGAATCGGAGTAAAGGATGAATGTGTTGACATTGTCACGACCTTCATCAAGGGAAATTGGGCGGTAAAGCTGTCCTATTTCGTTTTTGGATTTGGAAATTTCTACTACGGACAGGTAATGCGCGGCATACTGTTCCTGTTGTTTGAACTGACTTTTATCGGTTATATGCTCGTTCCCAGTGGCGGTCTTTATTGGCTTATCAAGAGTAATTTTATGATCATCGGTCAGACCGTCGGTAACGTGCCTCCCAGAATAGAGATCGTTCAAGGTCTTCTGGGCTCTACTCAGATCACCATCCCGGGTGACGACTCGGTTAAGGTGCTGCTCTACGCGCTCTTAACTATATTCTTTATTGTTGCATTCGTTTACACGTGGAGAATGCAGGTCAAGCAGTGCCGTATCTGTATGGATATTACCGCAAAGGGTAAGAAGGTCAGAAGCGGCAAGCAGGATCTCAAGTCCTTGCTTGACGACCAGTTCCACAAAACGCTCCTGGCTCTACCTCTTGTAGGTATCTTAGCGTTTACCGTGCTTCCTATTATCTACATGGTCCTCATCGCGTTCACAAGCTACGATGCGCAGCACGACGGATATTCCAATCTGTTCAGCTGGGTGGGACTTAATAACTTCAACGAGTTATTTAATTTCAGCAAGGGCGGACTCGGTCTCTCCTTCGGTGAGATCCTGTCCTGGACGCTTATGTGGTCCTTCTTTGCCACCTTCTCAAACTATTTCCTTGGAATGTTCGTCGCAATTCTGATAAACAAGAAGGGAATAAAGATCAAGAAGTTCTGGCGAACCGTGCTTGTTATGACTATCGCGATCCCTCAGTTCGTTTCACTGCTTTACGTGTCTCGTCTGTTTGATTCGTCGGGTGTGCTTGGCAAGCAGCTTATCAACATCGTTAATACCTTTGTAAACTGGGGTGTTTTCCCCGACTCCTGGGCGTTGGCGCAGAATTTCTCGCTTTGGAACGGAGAATGGACTGCAAAGATACTTCTGATAGTTATCAACATCTGGATAGGTATTCCTTACATTATGCTGATGGCTACGGGTATTCTTATGAATATTCCTCAGGATCTTTACGAGTCCGCGCGCATCGACGGAGCAAGCTCCTTCCAGCAGTTTACAAAGATCACCCTGCCTTATATGCTGTTCGTCACAGGACCTTACCTGCTGACCAGCTTCGTGGGCAACCTCAATAACTTCAACGTTATTTACCTGCTTACCAACGGCGGACCGAACAACGGCTACGCGGGCGGTGTTTCGATCGGTCATACCGACCTTCTTATCACCTGGCTCTACCGTATGACACTGCAGAGCGCGGACACCAAGTATTATCTGGCTTCGATCGTCGGTATTTTGGTATTCTTGGTGGTCGCTGTGCTTTCGCTGATCGTCTATAATGTAATTCCGTCAACTAAGAATGAGGAGGATTACAAGTAATGAAAAAGATCCAAGATAACAAAATTCGTAAGAGAGGACTTGGTGCTAAGGCAAACAGAAGACTCAGCAATATAGCTATCTATATCATTCTTGCCGTTATCACTCTCGTCTGGCTCTTCCCGTTCTTCGGTATCGTGCTTGAATCCTTCAAGGTCGAAACCAAGATGCAGACCAGCTATCTCTGGCCTCAGCAGTTCGGATTTGATAACTACATAAGACTCTTTACCGAAACAGACTTTCTTACCTGGTTCAGAAACACCGCAATAATGGGTGTAGCAACCGCAGTGCTTCAGACAGTGTTCATTCTTTCCATGAGCTACGTTCTCTCAAGACTCCGCTTCAAGGGAAGAAAAGCTCTTATGAACTTTATGCTCATTCTCGGAATGTTCCCCGGATTCCTTACCTTGATCCTTATCTATAAGATATTTTCCGACGTAGGACTTACCGAGAATATGGCGCCGCTTGGACTTATCATAGTCTACTGCGCAAGCAGCGGTATGGGCTACTACGTATCGAAGGGCTTCTTTGATACGATTCCCAAGAGCCTTGACGAGGCTGCAAGAGTGGACGGCGCAACGCGCTTCCAGGTGTTCTATAAGGTCATAATGCCCCTGTCCAAGCCGATAGTTATTTATACGATACTTATGGGCTTTATGGCACCTTGGGGTGACTTTATGATGGCAAACTATCTCATTCACCAGAATAGCCAGGGTATGAGCGTTGCAGTCGGAATGTTTGAGTGGATGTCCAGAGCAAATATGAACACCAACTACACTATGTTCTGTGCCGCAGGCGTTATCGTGGCGATCCCCGTCGTAGCAGTCTTCCTTGCTTTGCAGAAGTACTACGTAGAGGGCGTTACCGGCGGAGCAGTAAAGGGCTAATTGGAGGAAAATATGGCAAGTGTTAAATTAACTAACGTAAAGAAAATATACGGCAAGGACACGGTTGCGGTTCAGGACTTCAACCTTGATATTGCCGACAAGGAATTTATTGTATTCGTAGGACCTTCGGGATGCGGAAAGTCAACCACTCTCCGCATGATCGCGGGACTGGAGGATATATCGGACGGTACGGTTGAGATCGATGGCGTAGTCGTTAACGATCTTCAGCCCCGTGATAGAAACATTGCGATGGTTTTCCAGAACTACGCGCTCTATCCTCACCTCACCGTTTTCGAGAACATGGCGTTCAGTCTTCGACTTAAAAATACGCCTAACGAGATCGTTTATGACAGAGTAACCAAAGCTGCAGAGGTACTTGGTATTACCGAATATCTTACAAGAAAGCCACGTGCGCTCTCGGGCGGTCAAAGACAGAGAGTTGCAATCGGGCGCGCAATGGTAAGAGATAGCAAGGTCTTCCTTATGGACGAACCTCTATCCAACCTTGACGCAAAGCTTCGTAACCAGATGAGAGCGGAGATCATTATGCTTCGCCAGAAGATCGACACCACCTTTATATACGTAACTCACGACCAAACGGAAGCTATGACGCTTGGCGACAGAATCGTTATTATGAAGGACGGATTCATTCAGCAGGTCGGCACCCCCACCGAGGTGTTTGATATGCCTGACAATCTCTTCGTTGCAGAGTTTATCGGTGCACCTAAGATGAATACCTTTAAGACAAAGCTCACCGTTGAAGGAGACAAATATTTCGTAGAGCCCTACGGTGCAAAGATAGAGGTTACGGGCAAGAAGGCGGAGATGCTTCGTGCTAAGGGAATTGACTCAAGAGAGGTAATTCTCGGAGTACGTCCCGAGCATTTCGTGCTCTCGGACGCTACCGATTTGGATGCTATATCTTGTAAGATCGTTGTAAACGAAATGATGGGAAGCGAGCTGCACCTCCACGTTGTTACTGATAATAACGACAAGCTTATAGTACGTATTCCTACCGTATCGCTGTCCGACGAGCAGAGAGCTGCTCTCGTATATGGTGCTACTATTTATGTAACCTGCGAAGGCAAGGTAATGCACTTCTTTGATAAAGATACAGAAAAAAACATTCTCGCATAATACAGTCAAGTATTGCAAGCAAAAAGCCTATCTGAGTTATCAGATAGGCTTTTTGTTTAATATTATTTATTATTGTTTTGAGAAATTCTCGGAACAAATCGGGCTGAACGGTGATGATGTTTTATTTGAAAATCGAGTTTTGAAAGCGCTCACCGTCACTGATTTAATTATAACAGTTAATCCGTATGCAGTTGAGGGGCGTCTTGAGAGACATTTCGGATAAGACTCCAAAAGCCTTATATCATAAAGAAAATTAAAGGGACTGGCTTGTATTTTTGTGAAAAATTTGAATTTTGTTATTTTTTATTGAAATTATGCATGATATATGGTATAACATCGGTAACACATTTCATTGAAAATAGTATCATGTATTTTTCACCTTTTATTTATCAGTTCCAATTTTATCATTATGGTGATATATCAGTAAATTTTGTTTTAAAATGTATTGGTGTATGTTGAGAATCCGTGATAATTTTTGGAGGTTAGAATGAAAAAAACACGTATTTTTGCCTTGGTGATCTCTATTATTTGTTTATGCTTTTCTGCGTTTACCATAGCGGTACTTGCAGAAAACAATGAGAGCTTGAAGGGCGATGTCAACGGTGACGGGCACGTAAATTCCCAAGACGTTATTGTAATGAGAAATTATTTTGCAAATCTCGATTACAAGACAGGCATTTCTTCGGTTGAAATAAATAATGATAATGCCAACATGAATGGCGACCAAGATATCAGTTTGCATGATCTTTATCTTTTGAGAAAGTTTGTTGTAGACGGTGAGTACGATACCGGTGAGGAAGAGGAAACCATCGAGGGGGAAACCACCGAAGGTGTCGAAACCGGTGTTCTTTCAGCCCCCACTACGGACACTGTCGGCAAAAAGTTCAGCCCAGCCGATCAGTTTATGGCGTCGAACGATTTGTCTGACACTCCCCTGACATACGAAGCTTGGATCAAGCTCCCCGAGAGCTTTGCTGCCAACGGCAGCAACCGTGGTGGCGTAATTCTTGGAAATTATTATAATAACAAGATAGACGTGCCTGCCTTCAGCTTTGAAATCGATGAAAATGCAAATCCCAAGCTGTATTATCTTTACAAGGCAGATACTGCCGTAACAGTAATATTCAAAAACGTTAAAGTAAACACAAATTCCTGGTTGCATCTTTCAATCGTAAATGACGTTGCAAATGAGAAGCTTCTTTGCTACGTTGACGGCGAATTGAAGCAGGAGATCGCATACAGCTCCTGTACTGCCGCGCCGAATCCTGTTTCCGTTTACTCGACTCCCGTGCTTGGGAACGATCTACGTCCCACTACTCCCAAGCACTATTTCAAGGGTGAGATCCACTCGGTTGCAGTTTACAATGACGTGCGTACGGCAGAGGAGATCATGGCAGATAAGAGCTCCTACGGTAAGGACGGCTTGATCGCTGCCTGGGACGTCTCCGGCGGCAATGCTGCATGGGTAGAGGATGCCAGCGGCAACGGATATGATATTTCTTTGCCTAAAATCTTTTCCACCGAGTACGCTACCACGGCGCTTGTCAAGAACCTCTCGTTGTTCATCCGTGAGTGACGCACGAAGATTGTCGTGACGGTCTGCAATATACCCCGAAAGCTCCTTGACTTCTTTTCAGGTCTGATTGGAGGCCTGCTGAACAAGTTACGGCGCGCAATATTGCTTTTTCGAAAGTCAAAAGGAATTTGTTGTCGGAAAAGTCTAAAAAATGCTCAAAGTATTGACTTATCCGTATTTTTATGATATAAAGCTTTTATCATTTGGTCGGATCATGTTTCTTTGAAGGAGGTGAGCCTATGGAAATTGGATATTCAATATGTTTGGCGGCGGCCGTAGGCTTGCTTATAGCCTATCTTGCAATGGTTAAAAAGAAGGAATTCTGGATGATAATGCTTTTTTGTTGTGTTCCTGCGGTTAACCTCGGATATTTGTTGATGTCATTGGCTAACACATTTGAGTTTGCCGTGTTTGGAAACGACGTGGCTTACCTCGGCAGCGTGTTCCTCTCAATGTGTATGTTCCTGACGATAGTTCGCCTTTGCGGATTCCGCGTCAAAAAGGTACACGTTATCGTTTGTTTGTCACTTGCCGTATCGATGTTTGCAGTTATTGTCAGCTCGCCGATGATACCGCTTTACTATAAAAAGGTATGGATCGAAATGATTGACGGAGCGGCAAAGCTGAAAAAAGATTACGGAATTCTGCACAACGCGTATCTTGTGTATCTTCTTGGCTACTTTGCCGCAATGATAGGTACAATTATTCACTCTGCTGTGAAAAAGAAAATAGGAAAGCCTAAGATGGCGGGCTTTATTGCCGCGGTGGTGTGCAGTAATATCGTAATGTGGCTTTTCGAAAAGCTGGTAAACTGGGAATACGAATTCCTTTCGGTCTCTTACATAATTTCCGAGCTGTTGCTTTTGTTCGTGTATTGGATGATGCAGGACTATATTCACAAAAGCGACGTGCCTTCCTTCACGCCTAAAGAGAAGGAAAAACTTGGCGTTGACATTGCTACGATGCCGATGGATATAAAGATCGGAAAGGTTCTTTTGTTTGTAAAGAGCGGAGAAACGCTTTCGCCCCGTGAGAGAGAGATCCTTGAATTGATACTGGACAACAAAAAGCGACGCGAGATAGCAGAAATACTTTATCTTTCCGAGAATACTGTAAAGACCTACACAAGAACTCTTTATTCCAAGCTTGGAGTTGCCAGAAGAGAAGAATTATACGCTCTTCTCCTGCAGTAAAAGAACCGAAAAATATAAATGAAGCATAGCTTAGACGGCGGATTTTCCGCCGTCTTTTTTTGGTTGACAGCATGAGCTTTCGGAACGTGTGTTTTTTATCCAAAAGGCGTTTTTTGGGGGAAAAACCCCGATTTTTGCTTTTTCACCCTTTTTTCACCCCTGTTTTTTTAACTTTCACCCCGAAGGGGTGGTATAAACTAAGTTGAATATATGTTAATATATACACAAAGAGGTTCTATAAGACCCGAAACTGAATGGAGGTGATAGAATATGACCGAAAAGCGGATCCTTTTTGACAAATTTGAGATTCCCATAATAAGCGGACTTGCATATCTTCTTGACGAAAAAAATGCAGTCACCGATTATCTGTTCGTTAACGAGCCACGCGGTAGATTTTCGCTGTATTTTGAAAATGGGTTCCCGATCTTCTCGGTGCCGGAAAACTGTGAAAGAGCGTACTGCTTATTTGAGATTAAGCGCCCGGGCAAAATGATAAAATTTTTCTGCCCGGAAAAGCACAAAAATCTTGACACGGTGGTATGGTACTTCTACATGGAGCTTTACGACGACAAGGGAAAAGCTCACGTGCTTCCCGGACAGGTGAGGGTCGGAGCAGACGATCCCTTCGCACGAGCGTCCAAAGGCAAGCCGAAGTTTATTGAGGTGCTTGAGGGAGTCAAGCTCACTGAAGCGGTTTCAACTTAAGAAAAAACGACAAAAGGAGAAAAAGAAATGAAGAAACGACTTTTAAGTATTTTACTTGCAACTTTTATAGTGTTGACTGTCTTGCCCGCGTCCGTTTTGACGGTGTTTGCGGCGGATGAGCAGATCGTTATCGAGTCTATTGAGCTTGAGGCGGTCAAGCCCACCGAGGGCGCGCTTCCTGCTATGCCTACTATCAAGAGCGTCAACGGAGATGAGGCTCTTGCCGACAAGGTAAGTTTTATTGAAAACAAGCTCTACTGGGCAGAAGTGCCGGGGCTTGATCCCGATGAATGGAACGGAAACTGGACGAAGCAGACCGGAGCCTATGAGATGGGTAAGTTCTATTCGTTACACGTGGCTTTTGAAACCGGGCACTCAATGGACACCTACTGCCGTGTGAAGGTGTACGATGAGAACGGTGAATTGTTCTCTAATGAAAGTATAAAATCCGCCGACTCCAACCACCTTGGAGGTGACGTCATGATCGGTCAACTCACTGAGGACGGATATTTCGGAACCAAGGTCGGCGCTATAGAGATCACACTGAATCAGGAGTTGACTCCCGTAACCGGAGAAGCACCTTTTGACGATGGCAGCGCATTTACCATTGCAAAGGTCAACGGCGTTGAAGGAGTAACGGATCACGGTCTTTCCGTTTATATTGAAAACTGGCGGTTCAGCGACACGTTCGGAACCAGCTATTATTTCCCATATGAGAAAGCATTCTTTGAGGGTGGATATTATTACCAACTGCGTATGTATATTTTCCGGTATGGCAATTTCTTTGAGGACGTCGTAGAGGTCACTGTGAAAACCCCTACACAGACGTATACGATTCCGCACGTCGTGGCAGCGGGAGCTCAGGAAATTTACTTTAATATTAACTTAGCGGAAAAGACCGAGGGCGAGCCTTTGAAGCTGTTTGGAGAGGGCACTATTGAGGTCAGCGGATACGAGCTTGGTGCAAAGGTGGGTGACATCGTTCCCACCATAAACTGTGAGGGTGTGACTCTTGGCGAATATGTGATGGGTAGCGACAGCGTATCCGGCGCGTTACCGATGGATGCAGTCATAGAAAATGACGATACATATTGTATATATTTAAATCTTCATCCGGAGGATGGATATACCACCGTGGACTTTGACCTCTTGTATGAGCATCTGACGTGGAACGGTTTGAATTTGTTCGTACTTGATTACGATGTGAAAGACGGAAAAGAGTACGTCCAGTTGGTTCTTGTCCTTCCGAGACTCGGTGACGGTCTCACACCTATTACCGCGCCGACTCTGACCCTCGAGAATTACGAGCCGGGTGTTAAGACGGACGACGTCACAGTGAGTGTTACCTCGGATATGCTGTCGGTCGACTCCTTGGATTTTACGGGATGGCTTGACGACGGCGACGGCGTGATAGAGAAGTGTGAGCAGTTCGATATGGAAGTGGTCTATTGCTTCGATCATACAAAGTATAGTACTGAAGGCATCAGTAAGGATATGTTCCTTCTGGACGGCAAGGAGCCCGACTTCGTGTCCGTTGTCGACAACGACGAGATTTACATTGTTTACCGTCTTCCCGCATTCCACGATCAGATCACCGTGCAGTACGATGACGATCATCACTGGAAGACGTGCTCCTGCGGCGCGATCTTTGACGAGGGCGAGCATCTGGACAGCGACAGTGATCTGGAATGCGACGAGTGCGGTTATGAGGTTGGAGAGCCCATTTACATATATTCCGGCTTCGACATGATCCTGGAAGGCTACAAGATAGGAAATCCCGTGAAGGCGGGCGGCGATGGCACGTATGTGCGCACACCCGATGGAGCACACTACTACGTGGTTTATCATGAGATCAGAAAATACGATCCCGCATCCACTACATGGGTTACCTGCTCTGAATCCGAGGTGTTTGAGGCGGGTGCAAAATATATGGTCAGCGTTGAGATCCGCCCCGAAAAGGGATACGTGCTGATGCCTTCTAACGTTGCCGGTGATATTTATGACGTTACTCTGAACGGTTTGGCGGGATTTAAGGAAACCCTTGGATATTTCGAGTACGACTTTTATCTTCCTATCCTTGTTGAAAACGGAATCGCTTGCCCTGAGGGAGAGATAGGGCTGGACGGCTTCCTGCGCGGAAACAGTGCAGGAGAGGTATCGCTTGAGCTTCCCCCGGAGTATTCCGTAGACGGCTACGGTATGGGATACATACTCTATGATGAGTCCTCCGAAACGGCGCTGGATCCCGCAGACGTTCTGGATGATTCAACGTATGTTTTGATTTGCTTGATCACCTTGCCCGATAATTACGATTTAAACACGCTTTCCAAGGATACGCTGACCTTGTTCGGCACAAAACCCTTTCAGATCATACACGCCCCCACTCCATGGAACAACACGATCGAATTGTATTACTATTTGCCGATCGCACCAAATGCAAGTGACACCGAAATTGAAAATATTGAGGTGGAGCTGAACAACTTCAAGCCGGGCGCAAGCACAGAAGACGTTTCGTTCGCGGTAAAGAACGGTGTCGGCTTCGTGGTTGAAGCGGGACGGTTCATCTACAACGACGGAAGCTACGAAGTATTTGCCGGAAGCATAGAGGAGGGCGAAAAGTATTACTATATGCTCAGTATATATGCTGAGGAAGGCTACACGATAAGCTCTATGAAAAAAGAGAATATATCACTGAACGGAAAGACTCCGACAGAGTTCTTCTATGAGGACGGTATGTTCCTTATTGCGGTGTTTGAGCTTACGGCTACGAACGCATCGATCCCCGGAACACCCGGAACGCCCGGAACGGATCCGGGAAGTAAGCCTGATACTCCCGAGAACGGCGAGGCATCAGCTCCCACATTCCTTGCAATTCTGGCATTGGTTGGCGGAGGCTCAGCGCTGGTCGTTATTGCGGTGTTGGGGGTTGGTATTACCGCGATAGTTATCGCGGGAATTGCGGTAGGCATCGTCTTTGCAGTAAAGGGAGCCAAAAAGAAAAAGAAGCTCAATGCGATAGCGGAGCAGAATGAAGCCGGCGAGAATCCGGAAGAGCCGGAAACTCCCGAAGCTGAAGAGAATCCGGAAGCTGACGAATCTGATACAATAAACGATAACCAAGAATAACAAATCATTTGTACATAAAAAATACTAAAAATTCTATCGAAAAGGGGAAAATCATGAAAAAATTTTGGATTATTGCTACAACTCTTGTTATGGTGATTGCACTGTGTGCAGGTCTGACGGCTTGCAGCGAAAGCACTGTGGATCAGCTGACAAACGAGCTTGGCGCTCTGGTTGAGGGCGGAAACTTTAAAGAGGGCTCCGTTTTGAACCTGAACGAGATCAAGCTTACTGATGACGAGGCGACAGATATTGTCGAAAAGCTCGAAAATAGCGGTATCGCTATAAATGACACTACAAAGGGCTTTATTTACGATATTACGGTTACTAAAAATAACGCCGAGGTTCAGCCCGAAGGTAAGGTCAAGGTAACTGTTCCTGCGCCTGAAGACAGCAACGCAGACGGATACAACGTATATCACATAAAGGATAACGGTTCGGTTGAAAGCATTCCCTCCACCTTTGAGGACGGAAAGATAACCTTTGAGACCGACGGTTTCTCAATTTATTACTTTACTCCCACCTACAACTGTGTCACATATCACGCGCCGATATCTGAAATGTTCGTTGAGGTCGATGATATAGTATACGATATTACCAAGGGCGACGTTCTGCCCGATTTCGAGAATCTTGACGTCTACGCAGTTTCTGTTGTTACGTCTATCGGAACGTATAAGCTTTCCAAGGATATGTATTCCGTAAGCTTGGGCGGTCTGGATATCACCAAGCCCGGCGAATACACCGTAACATACACGTACAAATATGATCCCGATATTAAGGAGACCGTTACGGTAACCGTTGTAAGCGAGTCCGTAAAGATCACCGTAGAGAATTACGGTTGGGGCGGTCACACCGATATGCTGGGTGAATATATTGTGGCAAAGAACTCCGAGATTACCGTAAATGCAGTTCTTGATGACGAGGAAAAATATATATTCTCCGGTTGGTACATGAACGATTTCAACACCCAGGTGGCGGGCGCATTGAGCTATACGTTTACTGCGACCGAGGACGCTACCGTCATAGCAAGATTTGAGAAGAATACTAAGGTGGATCTGCAAATCGACGCATACTGTTTGGGAGAAGGCTACTTATCTGATGAGGCTGATATCATGATCAACGGTCTGATCTTTAAAGAAGAAAATATGGATCAGATCATCAGACAGCTCCATTTAGGCAAGATGATACATCTTGAAGCGCATTCTCCGAATGAAAGCCTCAGATTTGTTGGCTGGTATGAAGTCAGAAAGAATGACGAATTCAACGATGCCGTTTACAGAGAGCCCATTTCCGAGGAAACGATGTTAATGTATCAGATAAGAAATCTGGACGTTCATCTTATAGCGCTTTTCGCAAACGATAGTCCCCATTCCGATTCGCAAATTATTGGAGCGGGTCAAGACGGCGCGCTTATCGTTAACGGTGAATCCGTTGGAGTAAGCACCACCCTTTTGGTTGGTAATACTTATACGTTTAACGTAAATATCGGCGAGGATTACAAATTCCTTTACTGGCAGATCGAAGAGTATAACCGTAGCTTCACGGTTGAAAAAGAAACTCTGGAGTACAAGGTTATGCCCGCATCCCGCCACGTATACGCGATCTGTGAGCGCGTATTTTCCGAGATCAAGCTTGCACACGGTGTAAATAGCTTTGAATTTGAGGTCGGAACCGATCCCAGAGAAGCTATTGAGACCGCGGACGTTCTTATGTTCTCGCCAAGCGGCAGTTATTACTGGGCTGCATGCGGCGTCGACTACAAAATAGATTACGGAAGCTTTGACAAAGACACTGTTGGAGAATATGAGATAACCTTTATTTGCATCAGCGATCCTCAGGTCACTGCTACGGTAACGGTAAAAATAACCGAACCCAAGACCGTTGATTTCAGCGCTTTCGTTGAAGGCGGAACTATCATCTACGGTGGTGCGGACATTGGTCCCGATTACTACGAGGAGACAAACAAGGGATACGGTAAGATCACTCTCACCGCAAAGGGAGAAGAGAATACCGTGTTCAAGGGATGGTATACCGATGAGGAATCTCCTAAGCTTATCAGCACCGACGAGACGTACACCTTTGAGTTTACCGAAAGTCTTAAAGTGTTTGCTAAATTTGATCATCTTGTAACCGAGCTTGTTCTTGACGGATTGAATGCCGGATTCAACACCGATGTGGGATATACCGAGCTTTATATACCCTATAGCGGCAAGATCCTTGATCCTAAGCAGATCCTCGTATACGGAATCAAGAACGGTAATCGCGTGGCGCTTACCTCCGACGAATACGTTATTGAAACCGGCTTTGACTGCAATAATCTCCAGCACAATGATTACGTAATCATCTTCTCCTTGAAGTCGAATCCCGAAATATACACGATCCACGTAGTCCGCGTACTCGATCCCAAGATTCTTGTTGAAGTCAGCGTGACCGTTGACGCGGGCGGCAGACTTGGCTGGATGCCTTACCAATATTATAACAAGGGTTCTGAGATTTCTCTCGGCATTGATCTCCGTTCCGAGGAGGAATATGAGTTCATAGGCTGGTACAAGGTAGCAGAGGACGGAAGCGAGACCCTTATTACCACTGACAGACTGTTCTTCCCGAAGGTTGAGGAAGATACCGATTTCCATGCAAAGATAGAGCCCAAGATTACCTATCTTACCGTAGAAGGACTTGAATCCAATATCACAAGAATTCCTCTTGCAAAGTTTGAAGCATACGCAGGTCTCTTTGCAGCAGATAGAGATGGCATCTATGCTTGTGGTGCGCTTGGAAAGAAAATTGAGCTTAACAAGGATGACTATACCGTTGATCTTGGCGGTTTGAATCCCGCAAATCCCGCAGTAGGAAAGTACACCGTTACTTATACCTACAAGGCAGACCCCGATATTACCCACACCACTGTCGTTTGGGTATGGGATAAGGATTACTCCTTCAGCGCTACTCAGGATAGCCCCGACAACGGCTGGCTGATCTTTGAAGGCGAGCTCACTCACGAAGCGGGCTTCCAGTACATAGACGGTGAAGAGGTTACTATTTCGGCAGTGCCCAACGAGGGCTATACCTTCCTCGGATGGTATCTTGTTGTCAACAATGAGGGTCGCGTTGAATACGAGATCATCTCTCCTGATTATTCGTATACATTCATTATTAATAAAGACACCGTGCTTGAAGCAAAATTCGGAGCACCCGTTACCGATATCGATCTTATTGGCGCTAACGTAGATAACAACGGAAATTATTCGGTTACGGTCTATGCAGGCGACAAGGTCGACCTCTCTTACATCGACGTATTTTATTACAGCCTTGTTGATTCGGGAATACTTTCCGAATCTGAATACACCGTTGACTTCGGCGGCCTTGATACGAATTGCGCAGCTGCAGGAACCTACACCGTAGTTTACACTTACAATAAAGATCCCGAGGTTAAGATCAGCCTTACCGTTAACGTGATCAAGCGCAGCTATTTCGTTCACGCTGACGTAGAACGCGGTTACTTTGAGTACGACGGGGAACGGTACAGCTATTTCTTCAAGGAATTTGAAGAGGGAGAGAGAATTGTCATCGCTACTATGGATACCGACTTTAATAACAAGGAATTCGTTGGATGGTATTTATACAATTACGAGACGAACAAATGGGATCTTTACAGTACCGACAAGGTCATATCCGTCGTAGTAAAAGGCAATGTTAAACTTCGCGCAATATTCAAGGCGGCTGTTTACGGTCTTGATTTTTACGAAAAGGATCCGGCGGAGCTTTATGATAACGGAGTAACCGAGTGGTCCCTGAATAATCCTCCATTCGTTAGCATCGACGGAACGATCAGCATTTCGTCGGACAGCAAATATGCAAACGATTTCGTAGGCCTGTTCGATAACTTCGATATTGTTGTAAAAAACGCGAACGGTGAAAATAAACATATACAGGCGAGCGAACTTATCATTGATCTCGGAGACTATAAGGCAGAGCACGGCTGGTACGATATAACCGTCGGATACGGCAACTTCAGCATGAAGATCAGAGTATCCGTTGATTAAAAAACTACGGAACGTATTTTAGCGTTTCAAAGAAAAATTTAATAGCTTGCGGTGGGCGTTTGCTCACCGCAAGGAACTAATACTCCTAAAGGGAGGAAAGCAAATATGAAAAACTTAAAGAAAATATGTGCAATTGCCATCGTGCTTGTGATGCTCATTGGTGCATTGCCCATTATCGCTTTGCCAACATCGGCCGATCTGACCGACTGCGATTCGAGCATCCCCGCTAATAGCATCTACGTGGGCGGTGTTAAAATGGAGGATAAAACATATCTTCCTGTTGGCGGAAGTGTACCCGTCAGCGAAAAGCCCGAGGGCGGATATGCATATGTAGAGTTCCAATCCGGAAGGATAAATCTGACCCTTAATAATTATTCATATGAAGGAGAGGGCTTTACCTACAATACGACGGACGGTACAAGTGCCGTAGTATTTACGAATAGCCCGGGCGGAATCATAATAAATGCCAGCGGTCGATGCTCTCTGACCAACACAAAGGACGGCGGCGCGGCGATCGTCAGCGCCAAATACGACGCTTTCATAAAAGGATACTTTTATATGACGCTGGATGCCGACTACGGTATCGTCTCTCCTACAATGGTTGACCTGGATATCGAAGGCTTGCTATCCATCGAAAACTGCGTATTTGGCATTGTGTGCAGAGATTTACAAAACAGTAGCTATGGAGAAGGCAAGCTGAGGATCACCGCTTCGGATACTGCTATTCAGGCAAAAAAATCTGCAACTCTTTACTGCGAGGACATTGAGATTGTGGCGGGCAAGAAGGGTGTTGTCCTGACGGCTCCTACTGACCCGGACAATGACATTGTTTCCGTTCGATGCAAGGTCAAAATCACTGCGGGTGAATGTGCGATATCCACGCCTACAGAGATATATTTTTTGAATGATTTTGCCGAGCTGGATGCTAAGGCTACCGACGAGGGCGGGGTTGCCTTGATCGGCGATCTGAATATCTATGGAATTCATCCGATTTCCTTTGGCACCTCAGCGGACAGCTTGCACGTGGTGGGCGCGTTGTACGATCCCGGCAACGCCACCCATCAAGCCTATAAGACCGCAAGCTATGTGCGCGTTGATGCCTATTCGGAAAACGGTACCGGCGATATCACGGTGGCGGGTGTTACTATGACCGACGGCGATTATCTTGCCAATGACGCTACTGCCGCTACCAAGGATCAACCCACCGAGGGCGGCTATGCCTACTACGAGAACGGCGTACTGACGCTCCACGACTACCGCCACGTTGGCGTGGGAGTCCCCGCGGAGCACTTTTCGGGAATGCTGGACGACTATGCCAGCACCGCGTTGATCTATACGGTAGGCAATCTTACACTCCTTCTTGAGGGAGATAACTATCTGGAAAATACCAATCTGGAATACGGAGGCTTGGTGAACGTCGAGGAAGGCAGGCTGACGGTCAAGGGCGACGGTACGCTTGAGGGAAAAAGCATTATCGGTTTGGTGGCGAGAGACAACAGGATTTACATATCCGACGTTACCCTGAATTTTTACGTGATGAAGCAGCCCTATTCCGGTTATGATGCCACTGCCATCTCGGGAGCCGACGTCATAGATATCAGCGAAGCTAAAATCGAGATCGTGTGCGAAGGAAACGACGACCTGTTCGCGTTGGGGGCAATAGGAGATTTGTATATTGACGGAACCACTATCAGTTGCACCGCTCCCGACAATGCCGAGGGGTGGGCGTTCCTGTATGCCTACGACGGCGCGATCACCAATTCCGAGGTGACTGTCACCAATATGGAGGTGGGTATCTCCGGCATTACGTATATCGCGGACAGTAAGATCAATATGGACGTTGCTTACATAGCCCTCGACGAATCCGGCGGCATCAGCCTGATGAACTGCGATCTGGAGCTGAAGTCGGATGATTGTTGGTTCGACGATGACGTCTCCGCCTTAGGCTGCACCCTGAAGGGAAGCTGTGACGGCGAGGTGGTCACGTACGGAAACGATCTCACGCTGATCAATTCCGATATGGAGGTTGCGACGGAGTATTTTATCTTCGACTATACCAAGATCACGGTAAGCGGCGGCTCTCTTGCCGTAAGCAGCGACAGCTTTGCGTACCTCGGTGACGACTACGATATCATCACAAAAAATACCGACTTCATCATTTCCTACGGTGCCTCCGCAGGCTCTCTTACTGTGGAGGAACAGCCCTTTGATTTCGCTTCTCAGAAGGCTGATATCAAGGGTGCTCAATACGTTAAACTGGTTGCCGCAGAAGCGATTCCTGATCTGAACATTGGCGGCGTCGGTCTTGCGGACGGCGAGTATCTGGCAAACGGCGCAAACGTACCCACCACTGAAAAGCCGAGCGGCGGATATGCCTACTACAAGGACGGCACGCTGACGCTGAAGGATTTTTACCACGTGTATGCCGGCCCCGTTGATGCTATGACGGGAGATCACGCGATTATTTCTTCCTATAAGCCTCTGACCGTCATTCTGGAAGGAGAGTCCCTGATGAAGGAGAGCTTATACTATACGGACTACTTGTACGGCATTTACTGCGCCTCGGATCTGACCGTGAGAGGCGATGGCAAGCTCACGGTTCCGGACACCACTATAGGACTCCTTTACTCCATGGGCGATATTCTGTTAGAGGAAGGCACGTTAGAAGGCGATGCGGCGTATCCTGACGACATTTGCGCGAAGAGAAACCTGACCGTCAATGGCGGAAGCTATTATAACGTCGGTCTGGAAGCCCATAAACGTGCGACTGTTCATGACGGTGAGTTTGAGATTTCGCGCATAGCTGCCGAAGAAGACGTGATCATCAACGGCGGAAAGATTACTATTGATTCCCCGGATTACTACAGTAGTCCGCAAATTATTTTGGACTACGGAGACTTCATCATGAATGGCGGCGAGGTTTACGGAAAGCCCAGAATCTACGGTGTGTTAATGCAGAATGGCAGCATCATCGTAAACGGCGGTTCCCTGAAGCTTGAGGCAGGCATACCGGTCTATATCCTAGCAAATGACCTTCAATTCCTTGGTGGAAGCGTGGAGCTGATCAGTACCGACAACCGGGTCATTGAGCACTACGGTATCTGTAACGTGAAGATCGCAAACTGTTACGTTACGGTAAAGGGCTTGATGGTTAACGTTGAATTTGACCTCTCGGAGTACGGCGCCTATGAGGCGGTCTATTCTCAAAACAGCGATTACTCAGATACAAAGCCCTATGAGGCGGGGCTGGATTACATGATGTACTTCAGCATCAAGCCGGCGGGCTCTGTCCAATTTAATTCCAACGGCGGTAGCGGAGAAATGAGCGTTATAGACGATGTTTCCGGAGATATCGAGTTGCCTGAATGCGCATTTACCGCACCCGAGGGAAAGATATTCAAGGGATGGTCACTCAGCGAGGATGGCGAGATAATTACTGACAAGGTATTCGTTGACGGTGATATTCAGCTCTTTGCAATTTGGGAAGATGCTCCCGGCGCTCCCGATACTCCCCTCAACCCCGGCCTGCCCGGTCTGCCCGGTATACCCGGTCTGCCCGGTACGAATCCTGACGGCACGATAGATTCTATAATTCCCGGTTTGGAGGGCTCGTCGGGCGTAAGCGTTGTTACGATCGTTTTGATCGTGGTTGTGATCGCCGCCGTGTTAATTGCTTTATTGGCAGGAGGCGCGATAGCCGTTATATCCGTTGCGGCGGTGACGGTTGGCATCATATTTGCTATAAAGGGTGCCGTTAAGAAAAAGAAAAAGAAGCTGGAGGCTGAAGCTCTCGCATCTGAGCAGAGTGAAGCGGTCGACACAGACGTTGAGCCTTCGGCCGAGGAAGATATCAAATAAAGCAATCCATCTGTTTCTATGGGTGGTTTGCCACCCATAGAAATACACATAGAAAGGAGTGATATTGTGAAGCTGAAAAGGATTTTGAGCTTGATTATAGCAACGGTTATGCTGGTAAGCGTTCTGGCATCCTGCGGTCCTGTAGTTGATGGCGACGGAATGGAAAACACCCCGCCTGCCAATAACAATACCACCAATAACAACAATAATAACAATAATAACAATAACAACAATAACAACAATAATAACAACAATAACAATAATAACAATCCCGGAGGAAATCCGGGAGGAAGCCAGGGTGGAGACAATCCTGTGGTTGAAAAATATCCGTGGCTTGGTCGCATATACCGCTTCTCTGAGGAAAAGTTCACTATGGCTCCCGCGGAGAAGGACGGAATTATCAATTATCTGATCAGCATCGGAGCAATAAATGCCGATGAAACCGATGAGGAAAAGATCAACGAGGTTCTTGATATGCTTGCATATAACGAGCGACGTCAGGTCAGATTTCTCAACGCAAATACCGTGAGGGTGATCAGCGAAGATTACGTCTATGAGGTCGACTATCTCTATAAGATCGACGTATATAAAAACGTGGTGCTTTATGACATCAGCGACACCTCGATGAGTAAAAAGCTTAGCTCTCCTGCATTTACGCTGTCGCCGGACGGCAAGACCCTGACTCTGAAGGTGCCCTTCAGCTACACCTCCGTAGACGGTGAGGGCAACCCGACCGCGGTCAATTGCAAGAGCTACAGTACTCTCACCTTTACAAGAGACGAGGATGCGAAGCTCAATTCGACTCCTGCTGTTGAAAACAAGAACTTCAAGCTGTCAAATTATGCTTATCGTTTCGCAACTCCCGAGGCGAAGGAGGCATTTGAGGCAGAAAAGGGAATGAGTGTCGAAGCGTGGCTTGCTATCGAAAACGCGACTATTACCGAAAATAATTCGAGCTTGCTGAGGGTAGAGCCTGCAGGCAAGCTTATAATCGAGAAGGTGGTAGGTAACGGCATTATCATCAGTGAATATGCCTTTTATATTTCTGTCGGTTCCGGCGGAGCAGTAACCCTTTACAATAGCAAAACGGGACGCGACGAGCAGGACGAAGCAGACGTAATAACGAATATTACCGTTACGTTTACCGTAGACGGTAAGACCGCCGTGGTGAGCGAGGGCACCGACGTGCAAAGGCTCAGAGTTTATTCATACGAAAAGGATGCGGAAGAGGAGATACTTCCCGGCGTAAGCGGCAAGGTATATAAGCAGACAGAATATACATTCAGATTTGCATCCGATGAGGATCGTGTAGCTCTTGAAGCCGAAAACGGAAAGACTCTTGACGAGATCATTGCCGAGCTTAATGCCACGGTTACCGAAAATCACTATAAGATCCTTACTGTGACCGATGACGGCAAGGTGATCTGCGAAACTGTAACGGAAAGCGGATCTATCATAGCGGAATTTACATATTATGCCGTCACCAATGAGGACGGAACACTGACTCTCTATAAGAGCGCCGAGGGACGTGATGCGGAGAATGGCGAAGAGCTTGTAAAAGACGTCTTTATTGCGGTCACTTCCAACGGAGTAGAGGTGTCCACACCGATTTTTGCGGGTAGCGATAGCGTAAAGATCGAGGTCTACGCCTTTGATAAGGAATTTAAAGAGGAAAGCGTATCGGATCCCAAGGGAAATAGCTATAAGAGCTCGGGATTCGGGTTTGTGTTCGCAAGTGAGGAGGATATTGCCATTCTTGAGAGCACTAGAGGAAAAACGGTTGCCGAGATCATCGCGGAGCTTAACGCGACGGTTACCGAAAACAATTTCAGAACGCTTTCAGTGGACAAAAACGGAAAATTTGAATGTGTCGCCGTTTCAGAGGGCGGAGTTACTACCACCGTGTTCACTTTATACGGTGTGATCGACGATGACGGCAAGGTCACTCTCTACAAGACCGCAACAGGCAGAGAAAATGCCGACGCGAACGAGCTTGTGACGGACGTTGCAATTACGATCAAGGCGAATGGCATCGAGGTGGCGACCGCTATCCCCGAGGCACCCCAAAGCAAGCAGACCGAGCTATACGTGTTTGATAAGGAACTCCCGAAATACGACGGTATTCCCTCCATTGCGGGTACCGAATACGCAAGCGCTAATGCGGAAGTCAGATATGCAAGCGAGCAAGAAAAATCGCATTTTGACGAAGAAGGCTATTCATCCGAGGTGCTTTTCGGTATGGCGAATTCCGGAAGAACCGTTTATTTTGACACTTACGGCAGAATGTATAGCGTGAAGACGGAAGGCGATTTGCAAACCGTGGAATGGATTTACCATTTCAGCGTGGATGAGAATGGAGTTATCATTCGTTATAAGACCGAGGCAGGACGGGACAGCCAGGATGCCGCTGATGTTGTTAAGGACGAAAACAGCTTCTTCTTATCTCACGACGGACGCCGAATGGAATGGCATCAGGAGATCCTGAACGGCTATAGCACCAAGGTGGTTACTTTCTTCGATTTTGTGAAGACTATTTCGGAAAATGAACCTGAAGTGAAGAATAAGGTCTATCTTTCCAATGAGGAAACACCTCTTATTTGGATCTTTGACAGTAATCTGGTGCTTACGGGTATACAAGGTAGCAGAGTCCTTTATACCTATTACGGCAAGATCATTAACAGCAATATGATCTTCTATACCGATTCCGACGCAAGAGAATATGACGATCAGAATTACCTTGTGCCCGATTTAGCCGGAATCGTACTGCCGTGTATAGATACGATCGTGCTGCCTGATGGCACGGAGGTGCGCTACAATGCTGCATACAGCAACGCGGTCGCTCCGCCCCTGTCCTTCAAGTCGGACGTTCAAACCGAGTATATTGCCGCCAGCAGGCTGAGCATTGACGTTTCCGAGAGTGTGGTGACCAACTCGGACGGAGGTTTGGTGTTTGAGTGGTTTGAAGGCACGGGAATGTGGAAGGAGCATATTGATCACGCGCCCAAAACCGAGGGCGAATACACACTCCGCGTAATAACGAAGCCCACGGCACAATATGCCATGGCTCAAAAGGACATAGCTATTACCATCATTTCCCTGGAGGAGATGACGGCTGACTACACGGTGATCAATCTGGGAGAGCTTATAGATAGGATATCCAACGGCGTGTGGTTTAGCAGCCAAAAAGGGCAGAATTTCATCATCAATTACACTTGTGATGAGCGAAAGGACAGGGATTTTGACATCCATTTCACCGAGCTCAGTGAGGGGACTCAGGTCAGAGTATTTGACAGCGAAGGAAACGAGATACCTGTGTATTTGTACCACAGCAGCCATATCAACTATACTAACTACTACTGGATACGTAGGGTCTCAGATGGTAAAGACCTCTATGTTTCTTACAACGAAATGTATACGATCGTCTTGACGGCGGGTGAAGATGACAATTACGCCGCCGTCCATGTGACGGGAGCCGCATCATGAGCCGTTGTCGGCTATATGAAGAAAGCCGGAGGTTCATTGAATACCTCATTTTCGAAAATTTTATCAAAAAGGAGAACAACGATGAAGAGAAAAATTCTGATAACAGTTTTGACGTTTATATTGCTTGCAAGCACCCTACTGCTTTTCTCTTGCGGAGATGCGGCTAAGTCGATCGGAAGCTACTACGATATTTTCGACAAGGATATGCCTTTTTCCACGGGCGTGTCCTATGACACAAAATATACTGCAATTCCCGAGCTCGAAAACTACGTTATTGATTCCTATACCGAAAACGGAGAGACGATAGAGCTTGCTAACGAGGAATTCGTGGTGTTCACTACTATGACCGATAGCGGTATCATCTCGCACAAGGTGCTTTCCATGCGCCAGCAAAAGGTCATTTTCACCTTTGCCGAGAAATACGCTATTCATGAGATAAGGCTCGTTGAGGATGCCCCCGCATTCCTGGTAAAAAAGACGGTCATCGATCCGGATATCGATATTATGCTTGGTCTTGACAACGTTGTAAGCGTTACGTATAGTCTTTACGATGCGGCAGGAAACTTCGTCGTATCAAGCGACAATGCGGATAAGCCGTACGTTCTTGCCGATATGATCATTTACGATTATGCGGCTTATACGTACGATCATAATGGAATCATCACCAAAAAGTGCGACGTGCCCGAGTATCTGCTTCTTAAAGATTGCTTCTATTGGAACAATACCTATCTGTACGTATCCAACGGCTGTGACGGCTACTCGGTATATGACAGAAACTTCAATTCTGTTTCTCATTGGTGCGCACCCGGATATACTATGGACGGTTGCGATACCTACGTGCTCAATAACCTTAACGTGCTTGTACAGTATAAGGTTATCCTTGACAATGATTCCGAAAAATATGATTACGTTATCAACGATGACGATTACCTCAACCTGAAGATCGATCTTAAGACCTTTATAGTTGACGTAAAGACCGGAGAGGCGAAGGAGCTTGAGAACTTCAACTACGTTATTGGCGGAGTTACTACCAAGGAGTCGATGCTTCGCGGAAGCAATGATCCCTCGGCAGAGAAGTATTTCAAGTTCAAAAACCTTGTAACCCTTATTCCCATCGAGAATAAGCATCTTAACGAGTCTCACGCAGATATTGACCTTGTAAAGATGAATGATGAGGGCGAGATCGAGGCTTCTGTCAAGTTTGTTGCATATCAGAATGCTGACATTCCCACCCGAATCGACAAGGACCTGTTTACCGTCGGACTTCTGACCGGTCAGACTGCCATTGTCAAGAGCAACGGCGATATCGTTCACAAGCTTGACAAGTATTACAGGATCATTGATAAATACATAGTCGGAAGCCAGGCTATCTATGATTTCGATCTTAATAAGATCTATGATCTTCGTGCAAACAACGGAACTGTTATGGGCATTATCGACAATACCGTTTATATCAACGTTAAGACCTACGTGGGATATGATATCATATCCTTCCGTGGCGGTCAGACAAAAACGGTCTTCAGCTTCAATGCCGATAATCTTACGGGAAACGTGTTCCAGCTTATGACCGATGCGCATTGCTATATGATCTATAATGGAAGCACCGGAGAATTTTCTTATTATAATTCCGAGGATGAGCATATTACTAATTGGGATAAAATGCTTACCTTACGTCATGCATCCGAGACCCATCTGAGCTATCTGATGTGGAACGAGGGCATGGACATCGAGTATTGCATCTTTACCAATATGCCTTAAAAATAAAACGCAAGCGGTGAGCTGAGGCTCACCGCTTGCGTTTTATCGTATATCAAATTTATAAGGGGGACGTATTACAAATTCGTCCCCTTGATGCTTGTGACACCTTTTTGCCCTCGGAGTCAAGCTGCGAAGGCCGGCACTGCTTGCAGACCTACCAGGGTGCGGCTTTCGGAGGAAAAACGTTTAAAAATGTTATCAACAGAATCGCACGTCAAGAAATGTCGTCAACTTTTGAAAATTTACTTGACTTTTTGAAGGCTTTTATGCTATACTGATTTTGTATCAGCATTTCGAGTCGGTTTTGAATTTTTTAGTAAATGGCGGTCTCTTGCAGGTCGGCTGTCATTTTTGGAGGTTTTTGAATGCAGAGTAAAATAAAAAGATCAAAAGGTTTTAAATTTAAAAAGGCATATTTGCCCGTGATCGGCATTATTGTGCTTATATTGCTTGCTGCCTTTACGCTGTGGCTTGATAATAGAAACAGTATGCAATCCACGCCGTCATTCGTGGGTCAGGTGCGTTTTGAGGGCGAATACCGCATTGGCGAAGACGGGGAATGGCACGTGATTGCAGAGGGAGAGCATATTCCCACTACCAAGGGCGACGTTACCCTGCGCGGAAAATTCCTTGAGTATAACCCTCTTGGAGACTACGTTGGGGTTTATAACAGCGACTCGTTACCGATTGCGTTCTACGCCGATCATATTAATCTGACCTTTTCTGTCAGCGGCAAAGAAGGTACTATGCCCACGGAAGTGGAGCATCCCCTCTTTGGAAACTCACATTGCGGTGCAGAGTGGGTGTACGTTGACTTTTTTGGAAGCGGATTCGTGGAGAAACCCGAATACGATCCCGAGATCGAATACCGGCCTGCCGACCTTCCGACGATAGAGATCGTTATAAACAATCCCCATAAATTCGGAAACGAGACCGCAATCGACGAAATGCTTTCAAGGCTGACGCTTCACGACAGCGGCACTATGAACGTTCAAAAGGATGCCTTGGCAAGCGGTGACTTCCAGCGAAATGCAGGTATTTTGCTGATCGTCGTTTCTATACTTTTCTTGGGAACCGCGCTGTTCTCGACCTTGATCCACGTTAAAAACAGTAAGATCATTTGGCTTTTAGCATTTCTGGTCTTTTTTGCGGGACTTTATTTTTCCTTCAGCGCAGACGGAGTATCATTCTGGAACGAGTCGGTGGTGTCGAACACGTCAATACTTGGATTTTCGATGATGTTCTACATGCTCTTCCTTTCAATAATAACGGTATGTATCCTAAACAAAATGAAGCCTGTCGGAGTAGTGGGCGTGATTCTCCTGGGGGTCGCCAATGCCGCATTTATTCTCATACCGAGCTTTGCCGACGTGCTGTTTTACGATACGTGGGTATGGTGGGCGATCGCGCAGAGCGTTATAAACGTATTGCTGATGGTTTGTCTTGTGAAAGAGTTCTTAATCTCAAGAATGAAGATGAGATGGGTATATATTGGCGCCTTCCTGCCTCCTATCGCATTTGGTGTTGACGCCGTGGGCATCTGGCTTGGCGCGTGGAAGGGCGGAATCGCTTCTCAAGGCGTATTCCTTGTGCTGCTTGTAATATCCGTCGTTATGGTGCTGAGGCTTATTCCTCAAAACATCAACGCGGCGGCAAAGGCGAAGGAGCTTGAGATGGAGAGGATCGCTCTCAATGCCGAGCTTACCGAAAGCAGAATGTCCACTATGATGAGCCAGATCCGTCCTCACTTTATTTATAATACCCTCGGCACTATCGAGCAGCTCTGCGACCTTGATCCCAAAAAGGCGGGAGAGCTTGTGCACGATTTTGCCAAATATCTCAGAGGAAACTTCGGAGAGCTTGATAATCCCAAGCCTATACTTATGTCCAAGGAAATGGAGCACGTTCACCATTACGTCAGCATAGAAAACGTGCGTTTCCCCGATATGACCTTTACCTTTGAAATGAATTCCAACGACTTTAAGATCCCCGCGCTCACGGTTCAGCCTATAGTTGAAAACGCTATAAAGCACGGACTTATGAAGCTGCAGAAGGGCGGAAGCATAAACGTGGTATCCTACGAGACCGATACCGATTATTGCATTTCGGTAGTGGACGACGGAGTTGGCTTTGACCCGAGTCTGCCGCCCAGTGACGACAGAAAGCACGTCGGTCTGCACAACATCCGCGAGCGACTGAAGGCGATGGTCGGCGGCACTCTCGAAATAGAAAGCGCGGTGGGAGAGGGAACCCGAGTGCTTATTAAAATACCCAAGGAGGAACAAAAATGATTGCAATTGCTGTTGATGATGAAGTATTGATGCTTGGTGCCTTGGTGAAGGCGGTAAGCGCGTCTCCCGATATTGAGGAGGTCACAAAATTTTCCGATTGCGAGGAGGCCCTTGAATTTGTAAAAAACAATCCTGCAGATATTGCTTTTCTGGATATAAATATGCGTGGAATGGGAGGACTTGCGCTGGCGGAAAAGATCCTTGCCACACGTCCCAATTGCAAGATAGTATTTTGTACGGGATACGAGGAATATGCCATTCCCGCCTTCAAGCTTCACGCCTCGGGATATCTGATGAAGCCTATCTCCGCCGAGGACGTTCAGAAGGAGATCGATAACATCAAGGGCGTGAGACAGAAGGAAAAGCTTCTGACCGTTAAGTGCTTCGGTAATTTCGAGGTTTACGTAAAGGGAGAAAAGCTTGTATTCAAGAGACTGAAGACAAAGGAGCTTTTTGCCTTTCTCGTCGACCGCAACGGTGCGGGTATGACGGCAAAGCAGATATGCGCGGCACTGTTTTACGATGATTTCGACGACACGAAGAACTCGGCATATCTCCGCCAGCTCGTGTTGGATCTGAAAAACACCTTGAAGTCGGTGGGAGCAGAGAACGTGCTCCGTCACGAGACACCCTGCTATCGCGTGGATACGAGCCTTATCGAGTGCGATTATATTAGCTATCTTGCAACCGGCAAGCCCGAATTTCGCGGCGAATATATGACGCAGTACAGCTGGGCAGAGGACACCTGCGCCTTCCTTCAGTTTAATTGATAACAAAAATTACCCGACCTTGGCTCTGCCTCGGTCGGGTATTTTTGATCTGCGATTTTATTATATCGCGGAATTTATTTTATGAGATTTTTATCGTCAATTACGAGTGCATCATTGATCCTCTGATTATTGTCATCAATGACGACAGGCTGCTCCTTCGCTTCTTCGATTATAATGCTTTCCTTCTTGTCCTCGATCGCGTTCTCGTTGTTATTTTCTTCGTTGACGGGCTCATTATTCTGATTGGGTAAAAGATTCAGAGCCGATAAAATTTCCTGCTGCCGAGCGTAATATTGTTCGTTTTCCAGCTCCTTTATGCGCTCTATTTTGAATCTCTCAAATGCCTGCGCCTTTTCCTCTTCGGTCACATTCGGCTCAAACTCGATATCCATGGCATCATACTCCTCTCTGAGCTGATTTTCGAACTCCTCGGAGTAAATGTCCAATACTATAATCTTTTCGTTGTCGCGAACCTTAGCCTGAGTCTCTTTCTCAATCTCATTGAAGTGGGTAAGATCTTCGCCTACTTTTGCAAAGACAGAGTCGGCAAAACTGCTGAGACGGTCTCGGAGTATAGCCTCTATATTCTTCGCTTCTCTCTGCTCAGCGTTGTTTCTGAAGGGGTGGATTATTCTCCACCAGAGGGGACGGGAATCGTTTACCGCCTTCAATGCCTTGGCGTAGCTTGCAAGCTCATTTTGCTGATGTTTATTGTCAACATTGAAGCGGCCTGCAACGGCAACCATATCGCGGATACGGATATTACCGTTCAAGTAATTTTCCATCACAGCTTCAACCTGATTTCGGGGAATATTCTCCCAAACGTTCTGCAGCATTCCGTATACCTCCGCTGAAGTCTTGCAGTTCAAATTTTTGGAAATGTTGGTTCTGCGGCTGTAGGGAGTTTCATTAATGAAGTTTTGGATTATGTCTCGTCTGAAATCCTCAAACATATTCTGAGCGCGGAAGCTTTCGCCCTCTTTTTTGATAAGATCCTTCAAAAGTACTGTTTTATATGCATTGATGAAGGACACACGAAGAGCCGCGGTGACAGAATTAAGCGCTTTCGCATCGGACTGGATCTTGCTGAAGCTGATGTTTACGCCGTAAAATTTGTTGAAATTATTGATGCTGTTTTTTGTAAGCTCGTATGCCATAATATTATCTCCTTTTCAGGTGGTGTTCTTGTTCTGTGACTACATTGTAACACATAGGGCGTTACAAAGGTGTTACAAATTTTGAAAAAATCGAAAATTTTTAAAAAAAAGTTTTTCAAGTGCCCTTCGGGGAAGTTTTCCCGCTTTTCTTATATAATAAAAAATGAAAGCTTCGCCGCGAGGCTTTGGGCAGACTACCTTATTGATTATAAAGTAAGATCTGCCAAATTGCCTTCTGAAAAATTTTTTTCAAATTTTTGCTTTCTTGTAACACATTTGTAACGCGGGGTGTGATACAATAGGCACATAGAGAACGGAAACGATATTTTTTGATAATAAACCGTTCGAATTTTTTACCGAAACGGAGAATTGATTATGCCGGGCAAATACGAGAAATACGAAAGCAAACTGAACTACTTTAACAACAAATATAAGGTGAATTTCAGCTTTGAGAGCTATGATTCTCAGATCCTGAAGGATAAGAACCGTGTCGCTCCGCTCAAGGGCGTCACGGGAATAAGCCGCGAGAATCTCAAATATCGAAATGCATTCCTTAACATTTACAAGGAATGCGTCCAAAATATGGTGGATAAAAAGTTAAATACCTTTAAGCCCGAAGAGCTTGTTCAGGAATTTGAGAAGCTTATGACTGACTATCGCCAATATTGCTCTGAAAACGGCGAGACAGCTCCCGATGTAAATGGCGGTTGGATGGGCACGGAGCATATGGACGCTATGCGAGACACTGTTAACTCCATACGTTCTCCGAGGGTTGCCCGTGAAAGCGAAAGGTACTTATCCGGTGAGCTTCGTGTGCGCGACGTGAGATCACACGTGAGAGCCTTGGCGGAAAACAACGGCCGCAATATTAGCAATCTTAGCCCGGAGGAGCTTGCCGACGTTATGGTTTACAGAGAGGCGATCAAGAACGCAGTTGAGAGCCGTCCCTTCTGGTGGAAAATAATCCACCCCTTCAAAAATAACGCAGAGCAGAAGGCTGTAGGCGTATTGAATGATCTTGTTAGCATAAATGTGCAAAATGAATTAGCTGCGCAGTCCCTTGTGGACGGTGAGGCTATCGAAAACGCGAAAAACGCTCTTGAAAGTGCAAGCAATCATCTCGAGGAGGAGCTCAGAGATCGCGCTCAAAGGGGAGAGAGACTGAATTTGGACTTCCTTTCCGAAAATGCAAACGTCAGAGAGGTATCGGGCAGGGTAAATGAGCACAATGTTCCCCAGAGGACAAACAACCTGCATATGTAATTTTCAATTCATAAAACATTGGAGAAAAGTATGGAATATATTTTACGCACTAAGGGCGTATCGAAAAAATACCATTCAAATTGGGTATTAAAGCAGGTAAATATGAATATCGCCCGCGGAGATATTTACGGCTTCGTTGGCGAAAACGGCTCGGGTAAAACTACCATTATTCGCATAATAACCGGGCTTATCTCCGCCGACGAGGGGCAGGTAGAGCTTTTCGGAGCTGCGGATAATTCCCGCGAGATCTATGCCGCGAGAAAGAAGGTCGGCGCAATAGTCGAGTCCCCCTCGATATACCGCAATATGTCGGCTCGTGAAAACTTGGAGATGCAGAGCGAGATCCTGGGATTTCGTGACGACGAAAAGATCAGGAGGGTGCTTGCCGACGTGGGTCTTACGTATCTGTATGACGACAAGAAAAACGTCAAGAATTTCTCTCTTGGAATGAGGCAGAGATTGGGAATTGCCATGGCTCTTCTGGGAGATCCCGAATTTATAATTCTGGACGAGCCGATGAACGGTCTTGATCCTACGGGCATCGTAGAGATCAGAGAGCTGATTTTAAGGCTTAACCGCGAGCGCAAAATTACCTTTTTGATATCGTCTCACATCCTGACCGAGCTTTCTCTTGTTGCCACAAAATACGGCATTATTTCTCACGGCACACTTATAAAGGAGCTTTCTGCGGATGAGCTAAATACCGTTTCACTTCCCAATACCGTGATCGAGGTAAGCTCGCCCGAGGCACTGTATGACGTGCTTTCTGCAATTGTTCCGCGCGAGGATATGACTATGCTGGATTGCGGCGTGAGCATATCGGGTCACATAAACCTGACTAAGATACTTAACGTCGTATTAGCGGCGAAAATTGAAATTCTCTCGGTAAACTGCAACAAATCGAGCATCGAGAGCTACTATATGTCATTGATGGGAGGTGGAGCGAATGCGTAGTCTTATAAAAACCGATATGCGCCGCATATTTAAAGATAAGCTCTTTATAGTGGTTTGCATTCTCGGCACGGTTCTCGCCTTTTCTACTCCCTTGCTTTATAAGGGACTTGCCTTGTTTATCGGAGTGGAGGATGAGCTTCTCGGCATGCTGACCGACTCCAAGAGCATGTTTTTCTCGGCGTTTGCTACCGGAACTAACTTTGGCTTGATCCTGCCCATTCTGCTGTGCCTTGTGCTTTGTAAGGATTTCAGATACGGAACGGTCAGAAACAAGATAATCTGCGGAAAATCAAGAGTGAAGATATTCCTCTCGATGTTCTTTACGGGAACGGCTGTGATGTGCGGAACTATTCTTTTGCACGCGCTTCTCACACTCGGCATAGCCCTTTGCTTCTTCCCCTATCAGGCGGAGGAGTTTACCGCAAACAGCTTCGGATATATGATGCTCTCGATCCTGTTCTCGCTTCTGATATACGTTTTCATATCGGCTTTCGTTTGCCTTTTGTGCGTTTCAATGAAGAATGCGGAGCTTGCGGTCATCATCTACGTGGCGGCTAATCTTATTTCCAACATATTGGGCGGCATTATTTCCGTCGCGACCTTTATAGGACCTGCATTTGACAATTTCCCCACGGAGCTCTTTGAGATCCTTCGCAGAATAAATCTTTTCAACGCAACCTACGTAGGGCAGGGAACGGCCTATAGTACAAGCGACGTGCTTTGCTTAGTCATCGCAACTCTCGTGGGAACCGGACTTTGCCTGTTCTTGGGCGTCACCGTTTTCCGCAAAAAGGATATTAAATAAAATAGAAAAAGGTTTTTTGAAGAAAATTTCAAAAAACCTTTTTTGTTTATGTGAAAAGATTATTTAAGCCTGAAATAACGGATATTCTTTCCGTTTCCTTCGCGCCGAAGCTCTCCTTCGGCAACGAGCTTGCGAAGTGCGCCTTCAATAGAACTTATACTCAATGAAGGACACAGTTCTCTGATATCCTGCTTGGAGAATCTGCCTATTTTGTTCATCGTAGCGCGGCGAACGGTTTCAAGTGCCGACAGCTTTGTTTCAACGAGTGCAAATCTGTCCTCAAAATCCTTATAGGCTGCAAGTATCGTACCAAGCAGATATTTTATAAACGGAACGGCGTCCTCCTTTCCTTCGTGCCAACCTGTCTGCGCCTTGCCAAGCGCATCGTAGTACAAGTCCTTATTTTTGGCTATCTTCGCTTCAAGGGAGATATATTTGCCAACGTAGAATCCGCTTCTGTAAAGGAGCAGAGTCGTAAGCAAACGGCTCATTCTGCCGTTTCCATCGTTAAACGGATGGATGCAAAGAAAGTCGTGAATAAATATCGGAATCGCAATCAGGGGCTCTAATTCATTATTGCCGATCACACGGTTAAATTCATCGCAGATGCTCTCTAAGGCATCCGGCGTTTCAAAGGGATCGAGCGGAGTGAATAGCGTTCTTGTACTACCGTCGGGATAGGTGGCGCTGATATAATTCTGCACGCTTTTTGTTTTGCCTGCCGCAGGGTTGCTCATGTGGCTGTATAGAATTTTATGGAGCTGCAGAACGTAGTTAGGCGTGATCGGGATAGCATCAAAGCTCTCGTGAATGATATTCAGCACGTCACGGTATCCTGCAATCTCTTGCTCATCTCTGTTTTTAGGTGTAGTTCTATCCTCAACGAGCTGCCTGATTCTCGTGTTGGTGGTAACGATGCCCTCTATCGCGTTGGAGCTTTCGGTGCTTTGCACCTTTGCGATCTCCACTAGCTTTTCAAGCTCTTGGGGGCGTTGCTTGAGATACATCTCCTGCTTTCCGGCTTCCTTGTAGATAGCCGCAATCAGGCCGAGAAGCTCGGAATCCCATTTTTGTTCGTTAATTTTGGAGTAGTTAAATGCTCTCATAACCTTAACCTCACCTTCTTTCCCTTAAATAATATCATGTTTTGAGGGAATTGTCAACCGTTTGTGGGAATATTTCCTTAATATTATTTCAAAAATAAGAGAATTTCAATCGTTTTAAGGGTAAAATATCCTTATTCGAGCCTGCCATTGGCGGTTTTCCTTTTTATTTGAAGGAATTTTGACTTTTAAAAAAAATATTTATAAAAAATGTCAAAAAACATTTTTTGTGTAACACCTTTGTAACGCGGGGTATGATACAATGGTGTCACAGAGGAAGAACAAGGTTTTTCACAAATTTAGATATAAGAAGTAAAGGAGAATAATCATGCCTGAACGCACATCTAAACAGACGATCTTATCCGAATGGGAATACAGAGTACAAGCAATGGGCATATTCGAAATGCCTGCGTATTACAAATATAATACCAATCTTAACAAGTATGACCGTTTTTCCGGCTACGTTGAAGAGCTGGTGACAAGGCTGGTCATTGGAGAAGCCGGCAGACGCCCTGACCCCTTCGGCAATCTTGACATTGACAGAGAAAGCTTCCCCGAGGATTGGTGGAACGACATGATAGACGTGATGGACGGCAAATGGGTAAAAAACCCCATTCCCCAGATCCAAAACGCGTCTGAAGCCGACAAAAAGGTGGTTTACGATGAGCTTATCCCGGCATACAGAGCATTGAAGGAAAGCTTTGATAAGCGCTGGTGGTTCGAATGGATCTTTAATCACGATCAGTACGTTGCCGAGCGCGAATCCATCAAGGCGCTCGAGGGTGTTATGCTCTCGCTTACGGGCGACACTAAGGATGAGCTGAACGCCGCTCTTGCGAATTACAGGGAAGAGGTGCCCACCTCGGGTGTTACAAAGCAGGAGAGACGCGCGATCATAAGAGCGGAGAAAGAGGAAAGGATCCACGAGATCAAGCTCGCAAGAGTTCAGCGATTCGTCGATAAGGGCGGTGAGGGTTATCCGCTTGACAGCACGATCGGTAGCAATGAATGGGAAGATCTGTACAAAGAAGTATTATTACTGGACGACGCACCTGCAATTAACAAAAAGGCGGCACAGGATATAGAAAAAGGCTTCGATCCCGATGACAATATAGCCTTCAGAGCACTTGACCCTAAGGAATTCCCGGAAACGGGAAAGGAGCAGGTCGTCTTCGCAAATAACGAATTTGGCGATTTGGATGACAGCTTTGAGATCCAAAAGCCGGTCAATGAAAAGAATGATCGCTTCATCGACAACGAAAAGGACGACCCGTTTATCGACGATGAAAATGACGTTCCGGTTATCGACAATAAAAGCCAGCTTGGATTCTGATATCAACCGGGCATATAAGCTCGAAACCGCCCACAAAAAAATTTTTGAAAAATAATTTTGATCTGTAACACCTTTGTAACGCGGGGCGTGATATAATAAGCTCACAGCAAGGGAAGCCGTGATGAATTATAAAGAAAAAAAGAACAAAAACATAGAAACGAGGTAAAAGATATGCCGACCACAGAGCAGAAGAAATTAGGATTTTGGCAGGTAGCAGTTGCGGGTAAGGACGCTTTGGATATCCCTCGGGGTTATGCAAGCGCAAGTAAAAAGGGAACCTATGACCGTTTCACCGGATTTGTGAGTGAATTTATCTATAGATGCTTGCATTACGGCGCGGATTTAAGAATTCCCGAGCTTGAGGAGAACCGCGGGGAAATTTTGTCCATGAAAGAATTGGAGGGTAATTGGTGGAAGAGAGCTATCAAAGCAGGCAAGCGCGGCACTGAGCCCTCTCCTGGCGATGATCTTCCCTCCTGCAACAATGACTGGGATAAGAAAATTATTATGTCTTCATTTATGCCTGCATACAGAGCGATCAAGGAAAGCTATGACAAGCGCAGCTGGTTTCAGTGGATAACCAATCACTCTCAGTACACCGCAGAGAGAGATTCGCTCAGAGCCTTGAAGGGTATGATGATGGCTCTTCTTGCGGTAGACAGCGAGGGCCTGGATGAAAAATATAATGCATACTGCCAAAGCGTAAAGGACTCGGCTCTCACCTCTGAGGAAATAGCGGCAAAGGTCAGAGAAAATAAGCAGGCGATCAAGGATAAGGCTGCCAATAAAAATTCCAAGGACGCTGAGATAGATGAAGAGGCAGAGATCGACCTGCCCGAGGAATTTCTCGAAAATTTGGGCAAAGATCTTAGAAGCGATAACACATGGAACAAAAACAATGATGCCTATAAAAAGGATGTCGAAAATTGTGAGAACTTTAGAAAAAATCTTGATGCGCTTTTTCAGTATGATGAAGACGATGAGGTGCAGGAGCCGATTTCCGATGATGAAAATGAGCTCAACAAGTCTAAGAGCAGCGTAAGCAGCCGTTGAGCATCTTTGATAGCGCACGAAAAGCCACCCGAGCGGTGGCTTTTCTGTTGTTATACGGAAAAATTTTATAATTTTTATTTTTTTCTTCAAATTTGTAACGCCTTTGTAACGCGGGGAGTGATAAAATAATGTCACAGAGGAAATAAGAGAGTATTTTTACTTGAAAACGATAATCGGCAAAAATGACGAGCATTTCATCGAAAAGGACGATGGGCTTATCGAAGGCATAAATGCGATCGGATTATAATTTTAAGTATTAAAGACTAAAGAACATTGATAGGAGAAATTAATTATGTACGAGCTTATAGATTATCAGCATCCCGATAAAGAGGCTAAAAGGCTGCAGGAGTGGGAGACCAAAATTGACACCATGGGCGAATTTCCCATGCAGGCGAAATTTGCCGCGGCAAAGGAAACCAATAAGTACGATCGCTTTACCGGATACCTCAAGGAATACGTTACCGATATGCTTTCGGGTAGCGGATACAGAGTTCCGAATATCGAGGGCGTGTGCGCCAAGGGCTTCTTGGTGGCAACCTTTGCCGGCAATAAGTTTCCAAAGAATTGGTGGGAGACCGCTATCGACGTGGCAAACGGCAAGAAGGTGGAAAAACCTCTGCCCTCTATTGACACTCTCAAGGAAAACACCTTTGGTGAAATGGATAAGCGCGCTCAGAAGGATAATATTTACGCGGCGTTTATGCCTATGTACAGAGCCTTGAAGGAGAGAAATGACAAGCGTTGGTTCTTCGAGCGCATCTTCAACCGCAAGCAGTTTATGGCAGAGCGCGATTCGCTCAAGGCGCTTACCGGACTTATGATGTCCCTGACAGGCGAGACCAAGGAAGACATCAATAAGGTTTTGGCGGAATATAAAAATGCAATGAACGATTCCGGCAGAACAAGTGAGGAAAGAAAAGCAGAGGCAGCGCGCATCAAGAAAGTGGCAAAGGAGAACGGACCGCAGATAATCCAGGATTATTCGATCCACGATATTGAAAAAAAGCCTATCCATAACGAAGAGATCAAGGAAAAGATCGAGGTCGATACGGAGGTCGATACGAAGGATATTGGGGTCGAGCTGGCTATCGGTGAAGGAAAGGATCTTGATAAGTCGATCGACAGCATCGCGCGCTAAAAATATTTTTAATTTTTTTAAAAACCCGTCTTCTTTGTAACACCTTTGTAACGCGGGGTGTGATACAATGATGTCACAGAAGAAAAAACTATCCAAGAGGAGATGTTATTATGCCAAAATTTGCAAACTATCAGAATTTAGTAAACGATTTTAATTTCAAGTACGGTGTCAACTTCAGCTATCAGGAATTTGAGGCTGAGGTAAACGCCCTGAAAAATAGCCGCGCTTCCTCAGCTCCGGGCGAGTGCGAGAATGAGGTTTACGTCAGCACTTACAAGAAAATATTGGAAAAGGCTATTGATAACGCCATTCATGCGAAGCTCGATAATTATAATTTAGATCACAAGGACATGATGAAAGACTATGGAAATCTGATGAATGGATATCTCGACGCGCAATCCGCCGCAGGTAATAATATTCCCATGGAGTGGAAGCTGAGATCCGAGCTTTTAAAAAGCGTGAAACCTATGTTAGAGAATCATACCGGCACCAATGGTGATTACATTGCGCAGAAGTATCTCAACGGTGAATTCCGCATCCGCGATATGAGAGCTCGTACTAATTATTTGAAGGAACAAAGAGCGAAAAACCCCCTGGTGCTTGTCGGAATCTGTGCCTACGCTGAAGCTCTTGAAAAAGTAAACGGCCAGCGTTCCCGTTTGTGGAGATGGTTGCATCCCTTCAGAAACAGAGCAGAGAAGAGACAGGCTAAGGAAATGCGCCAATATATAACCGACGTAGCCGAGAAGCATTCTAAGTTTGAAAGTGAAAGGGAAAAGTTCCTTAATGATATTCAGGAAGTATTGGACGTTAAGCCCCATGTCAGCTTAAAGGACAGCATTGAACGCGTAATGGAGGAAGTTCTTTTGGACGAAGATTTTGCCGCAAGGGAGAAGAACCGCCTCAATGAAGAGGGCAACAATAAAAACCCCTCTGACGAGCTTAAAAATGAAAATAACAACCCGAATCCTGTTAACGAGAGCCATAGAGAGAATATCGGCGAGCATGTCAAGGAAGACGTAAAGGACGAAGTAAAGGAAGAAGTGAACAATAAGCAGCCCAAGAAAGAAAAGCCCACGGCTATGCAAAAATTCAATGAAGTAACCGAGCAGGATGGCTTCATGAATGAATTTACCAAAGAACTCGCTGCCATCATCTCGCGTTATTCTCAGTCACCCAACACACAGAAAATCAAAGAGTATCTCAGCGATTACTTGTTCAACTGGACAAAGGATCTGTGCCAATCCCACGACGACGCAGTAAGCAATCAAACTCGGGAAAGCGAAATCGGAAGAGAGATGGGAACCACTGTAAACTCTCTGTATTCGGGAGTGCTCACTGGTATGGATATGTTTGGAGTGAGTATTGAAAATAGCCCCATCGTAGCCCAGCTGGTGGTGGATCATGCATTGAAAAAATTATCCCCTGCCGGATTCTTCCCCGAAAAATATGGTAAGTACGCAAACCGTTATTCTATAGAGACCAACTCAAATGATGTTATTCAGGCAGTACAGGGCTGCAGCTACAGCTTAACACACCAGGATTGCGTAAGAATCTGCAACAATGCAAAGGAGCAGCTCCGAGAAATTGACAGAATCAGTAAGGCAACCAACGAAAATGTTGACAAGGACGAAGAAATCCAAGACGAGCGAATCGAAGACCGCAAGCTTGACAATTCGATGGTAAAGTAATAATTTTTTGAAATTTGTAAAAATCAATTCGATTTGTAACACCTTTGTAACGCGGCAGGTGATACAATGGTTACAGAAGGACGGGGAACGGCAGCTCCGTCGAAGAAAGAACTGAAACGAGGTAAGAAATATGTCAATAAATTGGAACGCGCTTGAAGCCAGAGCAAAAGAATTTAATGATCAATATCGCACAAGCTTCGACTATTCGGGTTTTTACAGTAAGCTGAAGACCTTCAATAGATTGACAACCGATAATGCTGCTGATATCGTTTACAAGGGCACTCTCGGCACGGTGCTTAAGGATGCCATGGTAGCCGCTTGCCACTCTCGTGGAAGTGCTAAAAGAGGAGAGCGCGGCGACGTGGATCTGATGGACGTTGTCAAGAACTTTGAGGAATACCTGATGCAGCCCTTTGTAAATGAATGTAAGAGCGCGGGCGAGAAGCCTTATCCAAAGCCTTACGGCGGTATGACCAGAATGCAGAGGATCGAGCTTGTGGAGCATATGCTTAACACCACGCCGAAAAATGACGTTGAGCTTACCGAGCGGGCGTATTTGAAGGGACAGATCCGTCTCCGCGATATCCGTGAGAACGTTAATGATATGCCCTTTGCGGTTGGAAAGGGAGTTGACACACATCAGCTTCAGCGCATCGGAGCCTTTATGCTGGCTATTGAGAACGTAAATAAGAGCCGCCCCGTATGGTGGAGAATTATCCACCCCTTCAGAAATAACGCCGAGAAACGAGACGCGAAGGAGCTGAGAACGGTTCTTAATTCCTTTGGCGGCAATGCGCTCGATGTAGCAACGTCCTTGGCAATGAAGGAGTATAAGACTCTTGAGGTGACAAAGGAAAGCGTAAGAAACGCCAAGCTTGAGCTTGAGGATGAAAAGAGAGAGAAGCTTATCAAAAACTCCGAAGAAAAGGAATCTGTCGAGGTCAAGCTGGACAGTGAGATCAAGACCGATCTTTCGAAAAAGGTTGATGAAAATGTGAAGCAGCAGCCCGTCATAGGCAAAAACGTGTAAAAATTGAGAATTTAAAAAAATCTCGCTCAAATACAAAAAAAGTGTTTGAGCGAGAACTTTTTGTAACACATTTGTAACGCGCCACCTGTTATTATATATACGTAGAGGATAACCGAGAGCTTTTTTGCGCGAAATTTCACCGTCGGTTTGACAAAAGGAGAAAATATGAGAGTTTTTGTAAGAAAAATGAGTAGCATGGGGCTTTTGAAATTCAGACTCATTATCAGCTCGGTCTTAATGACTGCGGCTATGATCGTTCCGCCCGTAGGCATCGCTTTTATAGACATTACGATATTATCAAATCCATACGTTTGGTTGGTGTTTGCAGGAGTGATCCTGTTTTTCGGAGCTATCGAATATTTTTTCTGCATCCGCCCATTTCTCATCTATCGCAGCCTGCCCGACGTGCTGGCGGAGACCGACGGAGAATATCTCTATATTCACACCAAAAAAGAAGCGAAAATCCCTCTTTCCGAAATCGATATGGCTACCGTGTACGTAGACCTGCCGTACAGTCTGGTAAATAAGGAAGTGCTATTATTGGATTTCGTTGCCCATCTCGGAACCGAAAATTACGGCACGGTGATCCTGGAGCTTCCCGGTCACGGCAATTACAAGATGCGCTTTGCCGCAGAGGCAGAGGATGCAGGCGACGAATTGATCGGCTTTTTCAAGGAGCTTTTCAAGGAAGCGGACGAAAGGGAGAAAAATATATGACGTTAGAAATCAAAAGAAGTGCAAGGGAGACCACCGTTAAGCTGGTGGGAAGGCTGGATAGCTTTACGTCTCCGGCGCTTGAAAGAACCATAGATAAAATAGCAAACGACACCGCCAACGTCGTGCTCGATTTGAGCGGTGTTGAGCAGGTGTCCGAAATAGGGGTCAGAGCTCTTCTCAGCGTGCATGAGAAAATGAGCGCGAAGGGCTCCTTGAGGCTTACGGGTGTTTGCGAGGGCGTTATGAAGACGCTCAGAGATAACGGCTGTGCCGGCATTTTGGCAATCGGCTGATAATATCAAGATTTTAAAAACTCTGTATGGAGGCGGCATCGAAGCCGATAGGCGACGGTCGGGCGGTAAAATGAAAATTTTTAAAAATGAAAAATTCAATAGAATACCGTGGGTAGCGATCGTCATTGCTTTCGTTGCAATTGTGGCGGTGATCCTTTCGGCGGTTGTACAGCGGCAAAGCAATCAAGCTGCAGATGGGATCGTTCCCGACGTAGTTTTCGAAGGAAGTTACAGGATATCGGGCGGCGAGTGGCAGCCTGTATCCGACGGCATTCATATAAGCTCTACCCAAGGAACCGTTGAGCTTAAGGGAGTCTTCAAGCTCTATTATGCCCCCACGGGAGAGGACCTGGGCTCGGTGGAGCAGGGAACGACGCTCTCTATATATCTGGATCACATCAAGGCGACAATAAAGGATGCAGGCGGCAACGTATGGGAGTCTGATAATGAAAATGCCCTTATGGAAAAAGGCTTGTGCTCCGAGATGTGGACACAGTACAAGTTTTACGGAGAGGGCGGAGATGAGGTTCTCATAACCTTTTACAATCCTCACGTTTACGGAAACGAAAGAGCGATCGACAGCTTTTTGGAAAAGCTCTGCATATATAATGCGAGCAGTGAAGGCGTGATTGATTATATAGGAGTGCTCCCAATCGTTGTAGGGATCATTATTGCAATATCTATGCTTGTGCTGCTTGCGGCGGCAATATTTGCGACTATGCTTCGTCAAAGGAATAGCCGTGAGCTTTGGCTTTTGTGGCTTCTCGTGATTTTCGGCGGAATGTATTTTGTGTTCAGCCGTGATAAGATAAGCATCTGGAATCCGATGTATGCATTCAACACTATGGTGCTGGGCGCGGCTATGATGCTTTACGTGCTTACCGCATATGCTATAATAGCAAGCATCCTTCGCGGAGCGCTCAGAAAAATAGCAATAGGTGTCACCGCGGCTCTCGGAGCGACCACACTTGGCGCAATGACGTCCTCGCTTATCCCCACGGTCAAGCTTTATAACTCATATCCTTATTGGGCGACGGTAGCCGTGCTCGGAGCGGTGATACTTACAGTGTGTATCGTGATAAGCCTGATAAGACGCGATAAAACCGAAGGGTCAATAGACAAAAAAATTGTATTTATACCGTCTATCGCGGCTTTGATCGCATTTATCGCTGACGCGGTCGCCACGCTGACAGGCGTTTGGCAGGGTGGACTGTTGTCGATGCTCGTGCTTTTTGCGATAGTGATCGTATCTGCCGTAACGGTGGTGCGCGTTGTGCCCAAAAGCATAAAAGCCGTCCTTGATGCCAAGAGCATTGAGGCTGAGAAGCAGGCGATGGAAAAGAAGCTTCAGGAAAGTCACATCTCCATAATGCTTTCCCAGATACAGCCCCATTTCCTGTATAATACCTTGAATTCGATCTATCATCTTTGCGAGACAAATCCCATGAGAGCGCGATCGATGGTCAATTCCTTCTCTGAATATCTGAGAAACAATCTCTCTTCCTTAGAGGAGGCTAAGCTGATCTCATTTGAGACCGAGCTTTCGCATATAAATACCTATCTTGATATCGAAAGGGTTCGCTTTGAGGATACGCTTGAGATAGAATACGACATAAAATGTACTGATTTTTACTTGCCCGTTTTGACGGTTCAGCCTATCGTTGAAAATGCCGTCAAGCATGGCACTTCAAAGAAGCGCGGAGGCGGAAGGGTGATCATTTCTACCGACGCGGATAAGGATTTTTACATAATTAAGGTTTCGGACACGGGCTGCGGATTTGATCCCGCAAAGCCCAAAAACGACGGAAAAAGACACGTTGGAATCGAAAACGTAAGACAGCGACTTGCAAATATGTGCGACGGCTCATTGACCATTGAAAGTGAGGTAGGAGTCGGCACTGTTGCAACGGTAAAAATACCGAAAGGGGGTAAAAAATGAGGATCATAGCAGTTGACGATGAAAAGCTCGCTCTGGAGTCGCTTTCAAGTGCGATCAAGGCGATCGTTACAGAGGACGAGGTCGTAAGCTTCCGCTATGCCGAGGATGCGCTTGAATACGCAAGGGAAAATGCTTGCGATATAGCCTTTCTTGATATAGAAATGGTAGGAATGAGCGGAGTTGAGCTTGCGGCTGAGCTGAAAAAGTACAATTCCGAGATAAATATAGTTTTCTGTACAGGATACGGAAATTACAGAGACGCGGCATTTGAGCTTCACGCCAGCGGATACCTTATGAAGCCCATTACTCCCGAAAAGGTCAAGGGCGAGCTTGAAAATCTCCGCCGTCCCATATTCGAGAAAAAGAGACTTAAGGTACAGACCTTCGGCAATTTTGAGGTCTATGTCGACGGAAAGCCCTTGGCTTTCAAATACAGAAGAACCAAAGAGCTTTTTGCCTATCTTGTTGACCGCGTCGGGGCTATGTGCACCGTCGGAGAGATCACGGGAATCATATTTGAGGACGAGGGAGGACGCGAGGACTACTTCCAGAAGCTTCGCCGTGACCTGCTCTCCACTCTTGAGGAGGTAGGATGTGCCGGCGCTATCGTACATAAGCGAGGAATGCTTGGCGTGGTGGTTTCGGAGCTTCAGTGCGATTATTACGATTGCCTGAGCGGTAAAAAAAGCTTTTCAAGCTGTTATTTCGGAGAATATATGTCTCAATACAGCTTTGCGGAATATACAAACGCGCAGCTTCACGCAAAGGTTCGAGGAAGATAGGGGCAAGGGCTTTTGGGCGATCCCGATGCGATAGTTTATTGTTTTGAAGGAGAAATATAATATGCCACAGAAAAATAAGACTTTAGAAAAGGAAATAAAAGCAAGGATAAAGGAGCTTAATAAGCAGACAGGTGCTAAGCTGTCCTTTACGAAATTGTACGAGGATATTGAGTCGGCATTGCAGCCCCATATGGCAATGAGCCGTGATAACGAGCTTGTCCGCATCTATACCGAGGGAATTAGTGCGCTTTCGGATAATATGCTTACAAGACACTCCGCAATCGTGTCCAATCCTGTTCTCAGAATAAAGTATAAGGATGATCCTGCGGCAAAGTATTCTATAACCGTCGCAGACGCCCAGATGAACGATTTGATTAAAAAAATGATGAGTTATATCGATCCGGATCAGGCGGCAGGATTTTTTTGGAGCGAGCAGCAGTTGAACGCCGTTCGTGATTTTGAATATGGCTCGGTCAAGGGCCGTAACCGCAACGAGGAATGGCCCAAGTGCCTCAAGGAATGGGACCACCTGTGCTTTTACAAGGATATAGAGCTCATTGACCGTGAATTTGATCCCCAAGATACCACTTACAGATACAACGCACGTCATACAAGGGACAAGGATGTCAAGGCGGCTGAATTGTATTATAAGGCGAAGATCGTCAAGGATGAGGTCGATGGCTACGGCTTTTTCCTGCGTTTGATCTACCGCATCTTCAATTCCAAAATGATGAACGCTTATGACGCCTTCGTTCAAAAGGCTAAAGAAACGCTTGACAGAATAGGATTTGATGCGGATACACACGGCGAGGACGCGGAAACCATGCTTTACGGAAAAACAATGCCTCCCCACGAGAGCGATATAAATTACGTTGAATCCATGAGAAATAAGAAATCTCTGGAAAACGAGGAAAAGGTGCTTGAAATAAAAAATAAGCTGTTCAATGACGCCAAGGCTGATATGGAGCGGGCATTAGAGGAATATAACAAGGAGCACGGCTCTGACTTGTCGTATCCGAGGGAGGATAAATCCAAGACCGATAAAAATAATAGCGAGGCTGTTGACAACAAGCCTGATAAGAATGAGAAAAAAGAAAATCTTTTCAAGAAGGATGAAGCTGTCGACAAAAAGGTAAACAACACAGACAAAAAGGTAAATAACGTTGACAAAAAAGAAGATCCGGTCAAAAATGAAAACAAAAATATTCCTGAGAAGAATATCTCTGAGCCTCAGGTTAACGTGAAGAAAGAGGATCCCGTCAGGAATAAGATAGACATTCCGGATGATGAAGATGCCATTCTTCCTTTCGGTGATGCACCGGATATCAAGGTTGAGCTTCCCCCGAAAAAGGGAATTATCAAAAAATTTTTCGGCAAGAAATAACCTCCCGTAAAAAGGATTTTTCAAAAGATCTTTAGTTGAAAATCAGCTCCCCCTCGTCAAAAAGTGGGAGCTGATTTTATGAAATTTATACTCAAAAAACAAAAAAATCGCAATTTTGGCAGAATGTGTCCAACTTCTGTCTAGTTGCTACTGTTATAATTATATTATTAATATGTAGATAATGGAAACCCGTGTGTAATATATTCAGATTACCAACCCAGATGGAGGAAAAAATGAAGAAAACCGGAATAATATTGATCTGTACCGTGGCTTTAGCGTTTGCCTGCGTGATTTTTGCAGGATGCTCAAGAACCGAAAAAATATCGTCTATCGGTATCAAGGGTCAGAATGCAGATGATGCGATTGAATTTCAGATCGGAAATTTTGATTACGAGGCGTATACCCTGGTCGTAAATTACGATTCGGGCTCGGTGGTCGAGGTCGCGCTCAGCGAGGATATGATCTCTGAATTGGATCGACTCAAGTTCTATCAGCCCGGAGATCACACCATAACGGTTTCCCACGGCGGCACGAGCTGCGAACTTAAAATATCGGTGAAGAGAAATACTTTCGGAGAGCTTCGCTTCCCCGAGAATACAGTATTCACCTATGACGGTAGCGAGCATAAGGTTGAAATAGAGGGAGAGATCCCCACGGGTGCTACCGTATCGTATATCGGAGGAAACAGCTTTATAAACGCGGGCAACTACGACGTGACCGCCGTGATCACTTGTAACGGCTACGTTACCGAAAAGATCACCACTACCGTTACGGTAGCTCCTGCAAAATACGATATGAGCAACGTTGATTTTGAGTCTAAGGAGGTCGTTTACAACGGCAAGACTCATTCGCTTGAAATTTCGGGTCAGCTCCCCGAGGGCGTTGCCGCTCCCCAATATTACATAAACGGAAATCCGACCGCAGGCGTGTCTGACGCGGGTGTATACAAAGTCAGCGCGGTCTTTGCAAACAAAGATCCAAATTACGAAACGATCCCCAATATGGAGGCAACTCTTACGATCCTTCCCGCTCAATATGACGTGGGAGATCTTGATCTAGTATTCAAGGACGATGATGGAAGCGAATTATGGTTCCCCTGGAAGCAATATGACGGAAAGGCAGTGACCTTCGATTTACGCGGCACCGCAGATCTTAAAAACAAAGTCAGTGTTTCATACACGGTCTACAATGAGAATGAAGAGGTTATCTCCAGATCCAACACAGATACAGGAATAAAAAATGCCGGTATTTATACCGTTAAAGCTGAATTTTTATTGCTTGATAATAAAAATTATGCGCAGATCGAGCCTAAGACCTACACGTTTGAAATTGCAAAAGCCGAATTTGACACCTCGGGTATTATTTTTGAATCCAAGCTGGTCAAGTACAGCGGAGAGATGAATTCGCTTGCCGTAACGATCCCGGTCACCGTAGATATTACGAAGCTTGACGTTTCCTATGAGTATTACTTCTCCGGCGAGGACGAGGTCATTCAGCAGGACGGCAAAAACGCAGACGGCGTTTACGGCGCGGGCGAATACACCGTGAGAGCGGTGTTCAAGGTCAAGGACTCCAATTACGAAGAGATACCTCCTATGGAGGCAAAGCTTGTGGTTGAGAAAAAGGAGATATCCGTAGCTCAGGCTAACTTCTATAATACCGACCTGATCTATACCGGCGGAGGATTGAAGCCCTCCTTCGACGTTGGTAATCCTGAATACGTCACCGTGAGTGATATCTCGGTATTCAAGCTTGAGAAGAACGGCGACGCCGAAAAAGAGATCGCCGTGGAAAATGCTATAGAAGCAGGCACGTATCGTGCCAAGGTTACCGTCAGTCTCAAGGACCCCGATAACTTAACGTTCTACAACGGAAGCAGTAGTGTAGAGTTCATAGGAGATTTCACGGTCAGAGAAGCGGAAATAGATATAAACGGTCTTGGATTTGCGTCTGATGGCAGTTCTCTTGGATTTGACACTAAAAAAGTGCAAGGCTTATCCTTTAAGCTGACGTTCTGTAAGACGGATGGTGATGACCGCGAGACCATCTGGGAAGAAGAGGAGATTTTCCCCGATGAGAACGGCATTATTAGCAATATTATTGTCGATGCGAGTATGCTTTCTTCGGGAACGTACGTCTGTACCGTTACCGTAAGTGTGACAGACTCCAACTACGTTCTGTCAAACGGAGCCGCATTCGCTGAATACGATTATGAATTCAGTGTATAAAGAGATCTCTGCGAAGATCGAAATCATGCTGAGCTGAAGCTCGGTAAGGAAATAAGAAAGGAGAGAAAATGAAACGGAAAATTGGTTTTGTGGGACTGATCCAGCTTGCGTGCATATTTCTCAGCACTTTGATATCATTAACAATATTAATATCGCAGGGCGGATTGACGTTTGTATCCTTCCTTCGTTGGGGCATATTTTTATACGTAATTCTTTTGCTTTTGTCAAACGTCATTCTTTCACATAAATTTGCTCAGGGAAGGGCGCAGGAGATACTTTTTCTCATATCCACCGCGCTCCTCGTATCAAATCTTCTCGGATACGTGCTTTACTGTCTTCTCAAGTGCAACTTCAATTTCAAGCTGCTCGATTGGTTCGGCTTCTTGGAAAAGATCGTGGCATTTGATGCTATATACTACGGCATAGTGATCGTAATGTTTATAGCCTTTGTGGTGGTCTACTGTTATTTTATCGACAGAAGAATGCTTTTGATGATGCGCTCGGGACTCAAGGGAAGCGGAAAGCTGAAGCAGGTAGAAACAAACCTTGAAAACTCCCGTTGGATGAAGGATGAGGAGAGAGATAAGATATTCAAGCCTCACAAGTATTCCAAATTGGGCGGGGTCACAAAGGACGGAATTCCCGTAATGGCAAAGCTTACCGACAAGAATAAGGATATGAAGGTCGTATTCAATTCTCCCTGTCACTCGCTTGTCATCGGTTCTACCGGTTCGGGTAAAACTACTACCTTCGTAAGCCCTATGATCCAGCTTCTCGGAGCGAGCGCGGCGGGATCATCTATGATAATCACCGACCCTAAGGGAGAGCTTTTCTCGCTCCACTCAAAATATCTCGTCAGCCGAGGATACGACGTTAAGGTCATCGACCTTCGTGACACCTACTCGTCATACCGTTGGAATCCCCTCGATATGATCTGGGACAACTACCAGAAATTCCTGAACGCGCATAACGAGGCGTTTGCGCGCAAGGACCGTCCCGAGGATTCGGGGCTTAAGATAATGGAGCCCCTTGAGGAATTCAAGGAGGGAGAGCGCTGGTATGAGTTTGACGGCAAGGGATATGCAAGCTATTCCAAGCTGGTTGAAGCCATTAAGGTATATAAGAAAAAGCTTTACGATGAGGTGTATGAGGATCTGAACGACCTGGTTTCGGTGCTTATCCCCGTTGAAAACCCGAAAGACCCGATGTGGGAAAAGGGTGCGCGAAGCATTACGCTGGCGGTATTGCTTGCAATGCTTGAGGATAGCGCAGACGAGAGACTCGGCATGACCAAGGAGAAGTTCAACTTCTTCAACATGACCAAGATATTGCAGAATTCGTCGAAGGACTATCTTGAGCTCCGCAATTATTTCGCAGGCAGAAGCGTGCTTTCAAAGGCATTGTCGCTTTCCAAACAGGTGTGTGATGCCGCAGAGCAGACGAGAGCCTCCTATATGTCCATAGTTTACGAAAAGCTGACGATGTTCAATGACGCGGGTATCTGTGCTTTGACGTCATCCTCGGATTTCTCCTCCGAGCAGCTTGCGGAGAAGCCTACCGCGCTTTTCTTGAAGATCCCCGATGAAAAGGATACGCGCCACAATCTTGCGGCTATATTCATACTTAATATTTATAAGACTCTTATCAAGATCGCGTCTGCGACCGAGGAGCTTGCCCTTCCGAGAAACGTATATTTCATCATGGACGAGTTCGGTAACATGCCCAAGATCGAAAAGTTTGATAAGTTCATCACGGTTGGACGTTCAAGAAAGATCTGGTTCACTATGATCATTCAGTCCTACGCGCAGCTCAATAACGTTTACGGTGATACCGTCGCGGACATCGTAAAGGGTAACTGCGGCATCAAAATGTTTATCGGTTCAAACGATATGAATACCTGTAAGGAATATTCAGAGCTTTGCGGTAACATTACGGTAGTCACCAGCTCCAGTAGCGGCTCCGTAAACTCAAACGATATAAATCTTTCCAATCAGACGCAGGTCAGACCGCTTATATACCCCTCGGAGCTTCAGAGGCTCAACAAGCCGGGTGACATCGGAAATTCGATAATAGTTACCTTCGGAAATTACCCCCTGAAGACCTATTTTTCACCAAGCTTCAAGGTGCCCTTCTATCAGACGGGAAAAATGGACACAAATGACCTTTCCGAAAGATATTTCGATGAAAACACCGTGCTTTACAGTGTAAGTAAAAGAAACAGCATCGTTTTCGAAGAGGTCTCCGAAAAGAAGGAAGAAAAAAACAAGCAGAGCGAAGGGAAAGAGGACGTAATGCCCGTAGATGAGTCAAGCGCGGAGGCGGTTACCGATGCGCAAAACGAAGAAAATGTATCAAGCGAGCCAGGCACTCCTGACAGTGATGAGCAGACCCTGATAGCTATGTGGCAGGCATTTAAAAATGCAAACCCTGAGGGTACCTTGCCCGAATTTTACGGTACTTTCGCAAATATGAACCAAGAAGGATAATTTATGAAGAAAAAAGTTTTAAGCCTGCTATTGGCTTTGCTGATCATATTGGGGTCGATCCCGATGACCCTTCTGTCGGCTGCCGCCGAGGAGATCAGCAATATTTCGGACGGCGGATCGGGTGGCGGAGACACTCAAAAGCCCGTCGTCAGCATTGAGCCGGCAGATGTGTATTCACAAAAGGATGAATTGGACCGTGATACAGCCAAGCCCGATGCCTCGGGTAACGTGTACTTTAACATTAAGGTTACCGGTGTAATTACCGAGGACATAACCGTGTATTACGCCACCGAGGATTTCAGCGCCATTGCGGCGGCGGGAGATTACGAGGCGAAGAGCGGCTCTGTGGTGGTGACCAAGAAGGATTATGAGAACCAGAACTCAGAAGAGAGCGGTGAGCAGAATCAGAAAACGACCACGGTGCAGATCTCGGTAAAGACCACCAGATCCGAATATTCGATCATCATGGATAACGCTTATGTGTCCAGAAGATTTTGGGTAAAGCTTACGGGTGTTTCGGACAATGCGGTGATAGATATTTACAATGATGAGGTGGAATGCTCCCTTCTGTCAGAGCATTATCTCAACACGGTTCTTTACGGCAATACCGTCGTGCTGGAACCGTATACCGGCACCGGAGGTTATCGGATCAGTAATTTTTTAAAGACCGGAACGTGCGATTCGGGTAAAACAATTACACAAACCTCAGCTCTTAATTTTCCGGCAAGCTGGGCGGCAGATTACATTGACGGTGGAATCGATGCAAAGCTTTATGTTTCGTTGCAGGACGCCCACATTGAGGAAAGCCGGTATAACAGCACCTCGGAAGTAAAGGTTGAATTTTTAGGTATTTTCCTTAAGGCAAAGGGTGAATTCAACGATAACAATGAGTTTGGATGGGGTCCTGCATTCCAGTATGTCTGGAACGGAGATAATGGACAGAACAATAAATTCTTAAATTATTATGATAAGAATTTCATACAGCTCGATTGGATCACCTACACTGACCGCTACGACAACATTTTCAGAGTTGGATTGAAGGGCGATCTATCGAACTGCCTTAATTCCAAGACGGTTATCCGTCGATCTCTGTACGGATTACCAAGCGAAAGCTCCAATGACCCCGCAGAATATTTCATTGCGCTCAGCGATGATGTTTTAAAGAAAAACCAGGTCGAGCTGAAGCTTACGAGCAACGGCGGATATGCAAGACAGCTTACGGGAGGAACGCTCCGCTTCAGACTTGAGGACATCACCGCGCCGAGCATCGAGAATAAGGCCGACGGCTCCTACGCCATTTACCACAATTTTGATACCGCGACAGTAGGAGAAAAGCTCCGCGTGGCTATCCGATATAACGAGCCCGTTCAGGTCAAGGGCCTGCCCTATTTTACGGGTAAGGTAAACGGCAACGCCGGTGACGACTATACTATAAAGTTCAATTACGTTGGCGGCTCGGGAACCGATACCCTCTGTTTCGAGGCGGATTATCAGGGCAATTATCAGATTAACTCTATTACCGACATTAAGTTCGTAAAGGGTGATTGCATCAAGGATTGTGCAGGCGTTGCCAATAGCTTCGCTCCCAAATCCGATATGTACATATCCGGATTTAATCTTGATAGAAGAGTTCCCGTTATCAGCATTAAGCATAAGGATTCCAAAGACGAGTCTAAAACTTGGGTAAGGGAGAGAGACGTAGTAGTAACCGTCAGCAACGTCAGCGAGCAGGCCACTCTTTACTATTCGTGGTTGACGAACGGCGATGAGGCTTCTCCTCTCGATATATATGAAAGCTCTATAGCTTTGAGTAATATTTCGGTTAACGGCACTCAGAGTGTGGCGATCCCAAGCGGTGGCGACGAAGCAAAATATCTCTATATCAAGGTCGTTTCGAAATACGGTCAGGAGCAAACGAGCATAACGGTTCCCGACGCGCCTGCAGGCACCCCCAAGTCAAGAAATTGCTTAGGTCCGTATAACCTTGATACAACAGCCCCCACGGTAGACGACGAATCAAAGCTTTGGCCTAAGTCCCGTGAAGAAGGCTCAACCTCGACAGAGAAGCTGTATTCGATCCCCGCTCCCACGGATGCAGCTGCTGGAGGCATAATACTTAAAGCCTATTACGTCGGTGAGAACGGAGAAGAGAAGGTGTGGGCGGAGGTGAGCGAATGGAAGGACGGCAACGACGTCGCTCTTAAGCTGACCACCGAAACCGCTGGTGTTGGAGATAACGTTCGCCGAGAGGTAACCGTTTTCTTCACCCTTGAAGATAGCTTAGGCAATATTGACGAGGACGTTGCAAGACACACCGTGACCTTTGATACACGTCAATATATCAAGGTCGACAAGGCGTATCCTATTACCGGCAATACCGAGTACGTGGACGATCACGCCCTGATATATAAGGGTAACACGGAGGCCTTCAGCTTCAAGTTCGAGGGTATCGATAAGAATCTGGAAGGAAACGTTGTCCTATTTATAGAGAAAAACGGAAAACCTTGGGTAGATGGCGACAGCGTTAGCGTTACCGAGGACTGCGATCCCGAAACGAAAAAGACGATCGGAGTGACGATAACCTTCAACCCACCTATCGGATACTACGATATATATCTGGGTTACTTCGAGGGAGGTCTTGTAGATGGAGACCGAGAAAACGGCAGACCCCCCGACGCGGTTTCCGAAACGTACCGCATATACTTTGGCACGGGTGAGGGAAAGATCGATAAGCTGATCGGCAACGGTACGGTGCTTGCCAACAAGGTATATCAGATCCCCGCATCTACCTATTTCTACTACATGGATACAAACGGTGTCGTTAAGAGCGAGACCTATTCCGGAACAAGGTTTCCTGCAAGCTTCTCCACAAAGGAGAAGGCTCTTGAATACGTAATGTTCAACGAATACCGCGACCTTTATGCGATCACGCTTACAGAGGAGCTTGCAAATGAGCTTAACGCAGGCACTTTCGCCTCGCAAAAGGCTCTGGGCGAGAAAAGGGAAGCAAAAGCCGGCGACGTATGGATAAGATACAAGAGTCCTAACTGGGATGCAGGCAGATCACACGACAGCTCCGACTGGGTATTCTATTATTACGGAAGCTATGAGGAGCTTGTAAGTTCAAGATTCTCCTCGCTTTTGGCAGAAACCATAAAAACGATCTCCGAAAGAATAGTGGCTCGCGGCAAATCGGTAGCGCTTACAGATTCCTCGCTTATGGGAGAGACTACAGTCAACTCCTTGTTGGATAAGCAGGGCGCACCCTATCTTGATCCCTCCCAGATGTTTGTGGAGAGCAAAAAGATTAGCGAGCAGTCTACCAACAGTACCTTTATCAAGGAGATCACGTACACCGGTGATACCGCTATCCATTCTTCCAATATTTTTGTAAATGGAATCGATAGCTACGTTTTGATTGGCAACGCAACTATTCCCACAAGCACTCGCCTACAGTACAAGAGTATCGATGTAAACGGCAAGGAATCCAATCAATGGATCGAGCTTGAGTATACAGAGGGACAGCGCTTCCGCGACGTTCTTGAGGGATCGGGCAGGTATAAGATCCGAGAGCTTAGCGAGGGTGGCGTATCCGAATATAAGGTCTACGTAGACAGCGTGGCTCCGAAGGTCCGCATATCTTGGAGGGATAAGGACGGCGCAACCACAATACAGACAATAAACTCGGCATCCGAAAAGGAATTCAGAGCCAGATCCCTAAAGATAATAGAAATAGAATCAAGCGAATACGACAAATATTCCTACATTGCCCTGTATAATTCCTCCAAAGAGCTTTACGCGGTATATTGGATGACCGATCTGCAAAAGGCGGCCGTGGATATTCCCGACGGAAACTACTATATGGTAGTTGCAGACAGATCGGGTAACAGCTACACTATGAAGCTGTATATAAATTCCAGTATGCTTAATTGTGAGATCAAGGAGGTCGAAAACGTAAAGATAAAGTTCACCTGCGACCGAAAGGCGGCGCAGATACAGGATTTTTACGTTAAGAGAAACGGCGTTCTCGTAGAAGGAAAGTACTCTCCCGAAATGGAGTTTACCGATAGCGGAACATACGAATTTTACGTTAAGGATATATACGGCAACGTATTTGGCCCCGAGGTGTACGTGTTTACCCGAGTATATCCCGAGGTCACCTGGAAATACCTCGATGAGGAAACGGGATTCTACGTTTCTTATAGCCCTGACAGCAAAACAAAGCAATTCAGCCTTGAAAAGATCGGGGACGGATCGTATGTAATATCGACCTCCACTCTGCTGAAATTCCAGCTTGACAGCAAATACAATATTGAGTTTTTAGGTATTGATCCGGGACACACGGACCCCGATAAGACCATTGACAGGACGGTAGCTATTACAAACACTCAGGCCTTCAAATTAAAGGTCTACTACAGAAACTATCCCGAAGTCTACACCATTTACAATTGTACCGTCGACACCGTAGCTCCCTTTATAGACGTTTCGGTGAAGGGAAGCCTGGCGATGCCCAATGAGATCGGAGAGCTTCGAGAAGCCATAGCAGCAGGAACGGTAATAAAGAACGGAAACAAGCTGATCCCCTCAAGCATTTCCTGTTCCTCAATCGAAAAAGAGTCAAGATATATCATGAATAACGACGTGATTCTCTCAGACTTTATCAAGGTTGAGATCAACGATGAAACGGGAGTTTCTTCCGTTCAGGTATATCTGAACGGCAAGCTTATAAAGGAGCAGACCGGAAACGACGACATCGTGCTTGAGAAGGCGGGTCAATATAAAATCGTTGCCGAGGATGCTCTCGGAAACACGTCTGAATTTTGTTTCACTAACGGAGCTCCCGATAGCTTCACATACGTTGTGGACGGATTACCTATGTTGGTAGGACTTCATGACTTCGACAAATTTGACGAGCACGGTAATTACACAGACCCAACCTTCGGAAACGAGTCGCTTGTCTTTGTGATTGGCGAGAACATGAAGATATTCTACATGATAACCGGAGATGACGGAGCGAAGCACTTCGTTGCGTTCGACATAAAGGATAAGGCCATTCGTGAGGTTTATTACTGCCTTGACAGCGAGAACAATCTCATTCTTGAAACGTCCGATACCGTACTCTTTGACGGAAGCGCCAAGGAAACGGTAGAGAACAGGGAATATATTATTTATGAGATCAGGGAAATAGGTCTCAAGATATATGCAAGAGTCACCAATCATGGAGACGTGGCGCTGTCGATCCTTACCGTTGACGTTCCCTCGGTTACTGTGGATGCCAGACTTAACACCGAGGACGAGGAGTTCTATTATTACACCAAAACGGTGCTGTCTACCGTTTCGCCCAGCATTATCATCAAAACCGACAAAAACGCGAAGCCCTTGGAATTTACAGATAACAAGGACATTATCAAGTTAAATAAAGCCTTCTCGATATTGACCGATAATTTTGAAGCCTGCAATATATCCTTTGTCGAGGTGTATTATTCTAATAAGAATGATTTCGCCGATATGGGATATTGGGGAAAGGACGAAATTTACAGTGCCGGTGCCTATTACAATAAAGAGGGATTCTACTTTGTAAGATTGGTAAATCAATACGGAAACGAAAGCGACTTTACTATTCACATTTCGAACAGATTTGACGTTACCGCTTATTCTGAGTTTGCAGACGGCACGAAGAACCATTATTCAGCCGACTACTCGGGAACGCTTTATTCCAACAACAAGATTGTATTTGAGCTGTATTCCGATAACGCGACTGTCAAAGTTAAAAAGGACGGAGTCGATTACAGACCCGTGATCACCGTAAATAACGGTATCACCTACGTTATCCTTTCGGAGTCGGGCAAATATACGGTGAGCCTATCCGATGCGCACAATAACACCGTTGAAAGAAGCGCAGAGATCGATTCCTCAAGCGTTACCTTCAATGAAAAACTGCTGACGGGATATAATGAGAATGCCTTGAAGAAGAATGAAGGCTACACCAACCAAAAGCTTTCCGTCAATAAAGCCGTATTTGACAGAGAGAAGATATGCTATATGTCGGTGCAGTACGGTGACAATGTAACCGTTATCTACGATTCGATCTCCGAGTCGGGTGCGGCTCTTGATGAAAGTAAGCTTTTTGAGCTTATCGGAAATGAGGGCGACGGAGAATACGTTCTGCAGATCAGAAACCGATACGGAGCGGTCTTGACAAAGGTGATCCATTACAGAAGTACTCCCACCCTTACTCTTGAAAGAGTGATACGGAGCAGCATCGATCCCGAGGCTTACGATATAAGCAAAGCACTGTCCATAGGCTTCTGGTCTAACAGTGAGCTTATTTTCAAGACCGAGGCGGAGCATTACGTATTTACTGTCAACAATGATAAGACCGAGTGTCCTAAGATCCTTGCTTTCGCAAATGCAGATCAGCAGGGTCGCTCCGAATATGAAATTACTTATATCGACGAGTACGGATTCTCGTACAGCTTCAAGGCATATCTCGTAAGACAGAACCTGGAGATCAGCCCCGAGCTTACTGACGGTGGCATGGATATTAACGGAGTGATTACGAGTGCCAAGGATATTGCCGTAAAATTCTCCGAAAACGCACGCTGCACCTACACCGTGAATAACTCACAGGAGAAGGTATATACCCCCGGAGAAAAGCTTTCCCTCGACGGAATCTACCGCTTCACGGTCGTTGATCACGCAGGAAATGCCGCAGCCTTGACAGTCAAAAAGGATACTACTGTTGAATTTGAATTCGTGGAGAGTAACACCATGACCGCTCTTCAGTGCGGAGAAGTGGTAAACACTCCCAAGGTCGAATTCAGAGTAGTCAACGGAGACAGCGCATATATCGAAAAGGTATTCAAAAATGGCGTTCTTCAAAATAATTTCAACAGTGCAAGATTCTCCGAGGACGGCAAATGGGAGTTTATCATAAGCGATAAGCTTGGAAACAAATCCTATTTCTGCTTCTATATCGTAACCAAGCAGAAGAGCAGCTTCGCCTACACCACCCCCTATGAATATCAGGTTACCGAGCTGTGGTATGACAGCGGTGACGGAGTAAAGATCTCTTATCTTAAGTTTGTAAATCAAAACGATACCTCGTCAAGCTTCGAATTTTCCGAGAACGGAAGATACACCGTTGTAATGGCATCTGCCGTAACGGGAAGCGTATCAAAATTTGAATTTACAATAAATACAAATTCTCCCGAGGTATATCTCGTTGGATGTAATCACGGCGAGACCACCCTTAACGACGTAACGATAGCGGGATGCGTGGTTGGAGATACCATCAGAGTATACCGCGCAACAAGCACCGGAGAGAAGCTTGTAAGCGAGATAGAGGTCACCTCGCTCGCAACAAAAATGCCTGACATAAACGAAGGCGGAGAATACCGCATAGTCGTTGCAAGTGAGGCAGGAGTGGAGACTGAGCTGAGCTTCGTCAGAAAGCACGTTATGAACACCGAGGGCAGCATATTTATTATGATCCTTATCGCGGTGGCTGTCGTAGGGCTCTTCGTGGGACTCGTTTACAGAAACAAGTCAAAAACCGACAAGTAATTTAATTTCCGATCATGGATCGAGCTTTTCATGGTCGGAAATCACAGATCCGATAAAAGCTTAATTTTAATCAAATTTAATCAAAAATAAAAAAATTTTAAATATAAGGAGAAAAAACTTATGTTAACCGATTTGAATTCTATTGTTCAGCCCGTCGTTACCCTTTGCGGTCAGCTCGTACCTATTTTGCTTGCAGTAGTAGGCGCAGTAGGCGCTCTTTGGTGCATTCTTCTTGGCGTAAAATACGCTAAGGCAGACGATCCCCAGGAGCATGAGAAGGCAAAGAAGGGCCTTATCAATGCAATCGTAGGCTTCGTGCTTATTTTCGTGCTTTTGATAATGTTGAAAATAGGAACAACCGTCTTTACCGAGTGGTGGGCGAACTATGAATTTATTTAAGCGCAAAATCGTAGCTTGCGTTGCGATCTGCATCACGGCGATCCTTGGGATCGCCGTGTGCGGATGCGATGATCTTGGTGCGTATGAAGACGTAGAAGAGTATTACGATGCCTTTGACAACGTTGTTTTTCTCGGCGGTGCTGCGGGGAATGGCAAGAGCTATTCCGTAAAAGATTATTTTTACAATGACCAATCAAGAGAAGACTTTCTTGTGGACGAGAACGGCGAATACACGGGAGTAGTGCATAGTGATTACGTGTATATTGCGATCCCCTTTAACAAGGGTATTCAAATGGACTCGCTTGCAATGTATATTCAAGCAACAAACGACGTGACGGTGTATATGAACGTATACCTGATCGATGAAAAGAAAATACCTTCCAATTGGAAGAAATCAGACGAGGGCGAAGCCTCAGGAGAGGAGCAGGAGTATGACGATCCTGACCCCGACTCGAAAATAGGAGATATTACAGTTAATCTTAAGGGCGGTGAGTGGGGCTCCTTCCTGCTTGACTACTTTAAGGATGGCGAAAACAACAAAAAGAGCATAACTGTCGCGTCAGGACAGTGTATTCTGCTTCAGATCAGAAATAACAGCGGAGTTCGTGAATTGAATACTGAAAATGGGCTCAGGCTTGATCGGGCAGAGATAACTATGACAAATCTGCTCGTCAGAGCATTAGAAATAGAAAATAACACGAAAGCGGAGGAGGGAGAAGAATAATGTTTGATTGGTTTTACGAATTCTTACTTTCAATTTCAATAACACTGTTCAGACTTATAGACGGTCTGATATCGTGTGCAAATAAGCTTTGCGGAATAGAAACGGTGAATTTTAACGGTAAAGAAACGGATTTCCTGTCTTATTTGCTGTTCAGCGATGAGATCGGCTTTGCCTTCAGAGTAGCGGCGGTGCTTGCTACCATACTTCTCTTTATATTCACGGTATTTATGATAATACGCAGCATCGTTAAGGACAAGGCAGAGGGAACACCCGCTCAGATAGCGGTAAAATCCTTTAAGACTTTGCTTATGTTCTTCTTAGTGCCTGCGGTAGTAGTTGCGTTTATGGCTATCGGAAACGTTTTTGTGGACGCCTTGTATCAAGCAACTGCGCAGAATGCATCCAGCCCCGGCGCGTTTTTGTTCAGCGCCCTTGCGGAGGACGGGGGAATGCCGTCTGACGTAGCCGAGCAGTTCAGAAACAATAAATTGGACTATAGAGACATTGATCTGGTATCGCAAAAGATGGAGATCGATAATTTCCCATTTATATTTTCTTGGCTTGCGGGCGGAATCGTGTTGTTCGGAATAGGTTCTGCTATGTTGATATTCGTGGACAGAGTCATATCTTTAGTAATCTTGTACATAGTGTCCCCCATATCCATATCCACCAGCGTTCTTGACGACGGCGCGCGCTTCAAGCTTTGGAGAGACCAGTTCCTGTCCAAATTTATAATGGGCTACGGAATGATACTTGCTATCAATATCTATGCTTTGATTTGCGGACTCGTAATGGATCCCGGTTTTTCCTTCTTCACAGACAACTCGTTCTTGAATCTCTTGATGAAGCTGCTTGTAATCGGCGGCGGAGCCTTTACGATGCAGAAATCCATGGCGCTTATCGGAAACCTTGTATCTCAGGGCGCAGGCTCCAACGAGCTCAGAGATAATTTCTCGGCAGGCGGTCTGGCAAGAATGGCTAAGGGTATGATAGGTACACCCTTTGCGCCCCTCAGAAGCATTGTAAACGATGCATTGGCGATGAAGTCGAGAGATATCGGCGCAAGCTGGCTCAATAAGGTAGGATTGGGACTTTCGGGCGGCACCTCCGACAGTAAGGGAGTAAAGGATCCCGGCGGTGATGGCGGCTCCGGCGGCTCAAGCGGGTCTCAGAATAACGAAAAGCCGAGTTACGGATCTGATGCCAATAAGACAAAGGATGCCATCCAGAACAGTGGATTCAGCACGTCCTTTACCTCCGGCAAAAAGGGTAAGGACGGCGATAATAAAAATAATGACAATGCCAACAACGATAAGCCCAATCAAAAGAAAAACGACCTTGTAAGCAACGTTATAAACAATGACAACAAAGCCGGCGCAAACAAAAATGATAAAGCAGGAGAAGACAAATGAGAATAATTCCAAAAACTGCTAAAGTAAAGATAGAATTTTTCAAGAATATTTCTGTAGTAGACGTCATTATTGCTCTTGTGGCTCTGGCTCTGGAGGTATTGCTCTTTACCACAAATATTTACCCCATACCCAAGTTCGCTACCATGGTGCTTTTGCTTGCCTTCACGGTCTGGCTTTATATGCCCTTTGACGGACAGAGATTTTATATGATGTTCGTGAATCTTGCTAAATACGTGTTCTCGGTAAAGAAGTATTCCAAGGAGTACACCAAGGCAAACGCAAGCATTGATAATTTTATTGCGTTCAAGGACATCAAGGATGGCTTTATCGTATACAACGAGTATTACGCGGGCGTTCTTGAGATAGATCCCAGAGAGTTCAGACTCCTTTCGGGATATAAGCAGGATCAGATAATCGACGTTCACTTTGGAAAGGTTATTCGCTCTATCAGCGGCAATACCAAGGCTTCTATCGTCAAGATCGACAGAAAAATGATGCTTGATAAGTATATTGAAGCCGAGAGAGAGAAGGAAAGACAGCTTGAGAAGCTTTTCGAGGCGGGTAGCATCGACGAAAATGAGAAATTCGTGCGACAGAAGATAATAGCTGACAGAATTTCGATATACGAGCGTCTCAGCGAAGAGACCGTGCTGAGAAAGCCCTTCTACTACCTTGTGGTATACGATAAGGATAAGGGTGTTATAAGAGATATACTGACGAGCGAAATATCCAGTTTTATCGATGCCGGAATGAGCTCCAGAATGCTTGACGACAGAGGCTTGGCGCTGTTTTTGAAGTATACCTTTACCGATAACTTTGAGGAAAGCGACATAGATATGCTTTCGAGTGAGGAGCTTTTGGCTTGGGTAAAGCCTACCGAGATCAGGTTCACTCCCAAAAGCGCGGTCATAGACGGTATTGAGACCTTTAACTATTCGGTTCGTAATTTCCCCCTCTCCGTGCTTAACGCGTGGGGATACCAGATGTTCAACATCGAGGATACCAAGGTGGTAATGAACATTGAGCCCTTTGAGAAAAATAAGGCGGTCCGAATGATAGACCGTTCTCTTATCGAGCTTTCGAGCCAATCGGAGAACTCCTTTAAGGCTTCCTCGCTGATAGATAAGAGAACTCACGTCGAGACTCTGGTCGACGTGCTGAGAATGCTTCAGAACGACAACGAAACGCTCTTCAGCGTTACCTTGCATTTCACGATATACAATAAGAACGGACTTTCCAGCGCCGAAGCAAAGAAAAATCTGAAAAAGACGATCAAGCGCATCGTGGCAGAGCAGGGATTCGAGCTTGCGGACAATTTCTGCAAGCAGAACAGAGCGGTGATCTCGTCCAATATATCCAGATACGACGCTTGTCCCGAATTTGCAAGAGCGATCCACTCGGGCTCGGTGGCAGCCGTTTTCCCCTTCGTTGTTTCAACCGTTATGGACGACGGCGGCTCTATTCTCGGAACCTCGGGCAGCTTCCCGGTAATCGTAGATTTCTTCAAGAGAGACCGTGAGAGAGTTAACTCCAATATGGTCATTATGGGTAAGTCGGGCTCGGGTAAATCCTTTGCCACGAAGACTATCTTGACCAACCTTGCGGCAGAAAACTCCAAAATATTCATCCTTGACCCCGAAAATGAGTATAACCATCTCGCAAAGAATCTGGGCGGTAGACTTATCGACGTAGGAACGGCGACCCAGGGAAGAATCAATCCCTTCCACGTTGTTACCACTCTTGATGCCGACGAGGAGGGACTTGGAGCTAAGGTGGACAACTTTGCGGTTCATCTTCAGTTCCTTGAGGAGTATTTCAGAGTTATCCTTCCCGGAATCGACGCGCAGGCGCTTGAATACCTTAACAATCTCGTAGTAGAGATGTACGCGAAGAAGGGAATCAACTTCGGCAGCGACTTCTCTCGCCTTGAAGCACAGGATTATCCGATATTTGACGACCTTTATGCATTGATAAAGGAAAAGCTTGCCGAAGCAAAGGTGGATTATGACGTTGCAAATCTTCGCATACTTTCCAACTTTGTATCCAAGTTTGCCAGCGGAGGACGCGATTCCAACCTCTGGAACGGTCACTCCACCCTTACCGTTAAGGAAAACTTTACCGTATTTAACTTCCAGAGCCTTCTTGCAAACAAGAACGGCGTTATTGCAAACGCGCAGATGCTTCTGGTTCTCAAGTGGCTTGATAACGAGATCATCAAGAACAGAGATTTCAATATCAAGCATAACACCAACCGTAAGATCGTGGTGGCTATCGACGAGGCACACGTGTTTATCGATCCCAAATTCCCCGTAGCCCTTGACTTTATGTATCAGCTTGCAAAGCGTATCCGTAAATATAACGGTATGCAGATCGTAATTACTCAGAATATCAAGGACTTCGTCGGAACCGCAGACATTATAAGAAAGTCTACGGCGATCATCAACGCGTGTCAGTATTCGTTTATCTTCTCGCTCTCGCCCAACGATATGGATGACCTTTGCACCCTTTACGATAAGGCGGGACGCATCAACACCGTAGAGCAGGAGCAGATAGTCAATAATGAGCGTGGAAATGCCTTCATTATTACAAGCCCCACCTCCAGAACCAATATCGAGATCGTAGCTTCTCCCAAGACGCGCGCTCTCTTCAACGAATAATTCAATCTTCAGATTAAAAGGAGATATTTATGGCACCCCGAATAATAAATAAAGATTTGTACTACGTACTGAGGCAGCGCATGCATGTGTTTAACGTCCGTTATGAAAAGCTGCTCACTGTCCCGAAGGATGAACGCTTGACAGAGGATATATTCCAGTCCTTGCAGGATGCCTGGGCAGTAATCTCAATGGATACCCCCCACGAAGGCGACGATAACACAAATCTTCCTGATGACGTACAGATATCTGAGAACAGTTTCAAAGATCTGAAGGAAGCCGCTGAACGCATGCGCAACAAGCTTTGCACCGTTGCGTATGAAAAAGGGCTTGGCGAGATCTACATAGATACCGACGAAAAGGAAAAATACGACTATACCTACGTAGCAAGCGAAATATTCGAGATCTGTCTTTTGGCGGTGTACACTTATACCAATATTTTTCAGCAGTGCAAGTATATAAAGCAGTATGGATTTGAGCCTGCAAGGGGCGACAGACGGGCAGAGGAAATGGCGAAAGTGCTGCATCCCGGCGAAAACGGAATGCCTGTCTTTGCTATCACCAATCATTGCAGGACAATGATGGACAGACCGCTGAACGTACTCACGTTTGAGATCGACAAGATGCTGTACACAAACGAAGAGAACAGCACTTCTCTGAAGCCTGAGGATATTAAAAAGCGTCCCCATTACCTTGACGTAAAAGAGAGAAACGACAGACTTGAAGAAGAGCGTCTCGATAAATTAGAACGGGACAGACTCAAGATAAAGGCTCAGAAGATCTACGACAGGGAGGTTTTGGCTAAGATCAGGGATGAGAATGCCCAAATAATAGCCGAAAAGAGAAGAAATCCCGAGATCGGTGACTACTCGGTGTATGACACCTTCCGCAATGCCTTACCCTACCATGAGAACGAAAATCCTCCCTTTTACCGATACGAGCATTTTTACGCTTTCTTCGAAAAGCTTGGTATTGACGAAAAGGAATTGAATGCAAACACCCTGATACAGGCAATGCTGGATAGCGACATACTCCGCACCGTAGACGATCTCTCGTTTTTCGACGGAATCATGCCGATATACCGCCAGCTTCAGGCGTTTGCCTTTGAGGCTGCCGCAAAACGGTGCATCAAGGAAGGAACCGAGATCGATCTCAACCGCACCAGCCGTTTAGTCGACGAGACTATGGCGGCGCTGTACTGTACCGTAAATCTTGAGGGCTTCCAAAGAGGCGACGAGGCGGTGAGATTACGCGCGGCAGAGATATTGAACGGCAATTATATGTCGTGTGCTAAATCCAATGTCAGCGAATGGATGAGAGCGGCGGCGATAGATCGCGCTAAGCAATATTATCGCGAAAAGGGAATCGGTGAGCTCAATGCCAACGCCGAGTCCGTTTATGAAAGATTTACGATCCTCAATAGATCAAGTGCAGGTATCGCTCAGGAAACAAGACGTTTAGCCTCCGAGTGCAGAGTCTTTAAGAACGCCAAGCTCAACGGTGTTCCGTTAGAGGATGCCTTTAAGCAGGCGGAAACCAGAGGAATATTTATGGATCAGGCATACGCTCTTGAAAAGCGTATCGAAACGAGATACGCATCGGTTTGGTCGAAGATCTTCCGCTTGGTTTCTTACGTTCGTCAGGTGAATGCTCTTAACGATCTTAAGAAGGCTCTCGACATTGATACCAACACTCGCATAGCAGATATATTTGTTAATGACCGTCTTGACCATATTGCAAAGGATTTCTCAGACCCCAAGCAGGTCAACTCTCTCCGCACCATCTACCAAAAGTATGATAGAAAGTCGATCGATCACGTCCGTATGTTGTTGGCGTCAAGTGTGAATGGCAAGCCGCTTCCGCACGTGGACGATGAGGAGATCGTGCCAGAAAACGAGGGCTATGATCCTGCAGGAGACATTAAAACGACTCACGGCGAATATCTCAAGCAAAGAGATCTCGAGGAAAAGTTAAAGCGTGAAGAAGAGGAGAGACGCGAAAAGGAAAGGCTTGAGAATGAAAAGCGCCAAAAGGAAGAGAAGCAACTTCGCAGGCAAAAGGAAGAAGAAGAGGAAGAGGCAAGAAGACAGCTGGAAGAACAGATAAGATCAGAAAAAGAAGAGCTCTACAACGAAAAGCTTGACACGCTACAGGTGCAGATTCAGAATAAGCAGGAAGAATTAAATTGTGCTTCCAGGGAAGACGAAAAGAAGGCTCAGGCTTATCAGAAAAAGATCGACGAGCTTCAGGGAAAGATAGATGCGATCGAAGAACTGCATGAACAGCAAATAAAGGATGAGAGGGATATTGCACAATATCAAACTGATGCCAACAATATTCGGGAACATATAACCCGCGCGCTCGAGTATCTGCAAGGTCAGGAAATTTCCGAAAAGCAGAAAGAGAGCATCAAAAAGACAGCCGAAAAAAACAAAGAAAAGCATATCGCGGGTAAGGCGGTTAAGAATTCGGAAAAGATCACGATGAATATCGAAGGCAACGAAGAGATCAAGCTACTCACCCAAGCACTTGCCGACATAACCCAAAAGCTCGCCAACCTCCAAGAGATCACATCAAAGCGCAAAGAGGTGCTGCATAAGTGTATATCGGAGAGGGATAATTACAAAAGGCTGGCAGAACAGCACTCCGATAAATGGAATGAAGCTTACAAAGAGCTTAATAAGCTTAAAAAAGATCTTCAGTACATGAAGGATAACAAGGATAGCATCATCGAAACGGGAGAGGGTCTTGGCTTTAACAGGGAGATGTTCATTCAAGGTGAAAACTTCAGGGTCAGAGATACCGTTACACGCCCCAGCGAATATCAGAGGGATGCAAACCGTTTCACCGTTGTTTGCGACGATGAGATCGACAATTCAGCCGTAGAGCCTCCTGTAAATGGCAATGAAAATGGAGCTCATAAGGGCATGCAAAAGAACATTTAACATTCAAAAAGAACACTACAATCTCCGACTGTCCCGGGTCATCTTGGGGCAGTCGGGAACATAAAAGCATGAGGAAATTTTGATATTATGCAAGAAGAAAGATATACGGGCAACGGTGTCATAGAGCGGGGATACGCGATCTATGACGAATGGAAGAAAAATAAATACAAGTCGCGCCAAATAGTGAATTGTGTGCAGACGGCGGTTGCTTCTACAAATGCGAAAATGACTCCGACCTCTCACATCGAGGCGCTCTCGCATCTTTTTGCATTGGACTTGCGAATTAAAGAAAGATACGATAATATTTTTAAGTGCATTATTTTGTATTTTTCGTGGCGCCGTGAAACGGGCGCGCTGAAGACGTTTAAGGGTATGCTGAAGCTGCCCGAGGGCAAGGATATCCGCGATATTATTGAGGTTGAGCTTGAAAGACTCAGGCAGAATATCGACGGAGACAAGACCGAGGGGACCGATAAAAAGAGCCGAGGCGGTAAGGTCAACGAATTTTCAGGCGCAGAGGCAGAGGCGGCGGTAGAGAATGGCGATCAGATTTCCGAGACCGCCGAGGAGAAAATGCCCGAAGAAAGCCTTGAGAAAGAGGAAACCGCAGAGCAGAAAGAAACAAGTGAAAATATCGGCGCAGAGAAGCCGATAGAAGATCAAGCCGGCGAAAGCCAAGCAGAGACAGCAGAGGAGGAAACACGTGAGCAGGCGCATTTTGACGCGAAAGCGAAAGCTCAGACAAAAAGCGATAGCTCGGTGTTTGGCAAGATAAAGTCAGAAAAAAATTACGAAGAAACAATTGCGAACAACGGCTTTGAGAATAAAAACGAGCCGATCACAGATAAAAAGGCCGAAAACGTCGGCAACAACAGCCACATAGATATTTCCCCCTTTTTCGAAGAGGGACGCGGCGACAATGCTTCAAGCAGCATCAGCTTTATCGACGAGGTCATTATGGATAATATGATCAAGGGCGAAAATGACGTTATAGGTCATAATCCCTTGGAGTCGGCGGGCAAAGAGAGTGCAGAACGCTCTCAGCCATCCGACGCGCTTGGTGTAAACGAAAAGAACGAGGGCGGAAAGGATGCTCACTTGTACGATAAAATCGTATTGAATTTCAAGGGTGAGTCCTCGCAAAACGAATCAAGCACGTCGCAAAATGATCAGAATGCGGGCAAAGAAGAGCCAAACGAGCCGGGTGCGGTCAAAGACGAGTCAGCGCCGCAGGAGAAGACTCAAGTGGTGATAAATAATAAGAGCGACGAAGCAAGAACTCAAATTAAAGTTGAGGAAAATATCAGCGAGGAAAACAAGTTTAGAAGATCGGTAAACGATAAATTTACCGTACAAATGATAAATATTCATAAATCCCTTATGGAAGACGCCTTCCGAGAGGAGTTTATAATACCCAGCGAGAAGATGGGCAGTGAAGCTCCGGTAAAGTAATCGAAAAGAAAGCACTAAAAGGAGAATATAAATATGCCACCCCGAAAGAAGAATAATAACAACGCAGCAAGCAATGTTGTAGACGAACAGCAGGAAGCTCGTATGAACGAGATCGATGACATTTTGTCAAGCATCGAGGATAATCAGGCACCGCCTCAACAGGAGCATCATGAAGAGAATGACAACGAGCTTTTGATCGATGTAGAGCAACAACAGAATGAAACTGCAAAAAAAGAGAATAAAGAAGATAGGCAGATCGAGCGAGCGGAAAAGGACTTGAAGCTTCGCGAGGAGGCTAATTCCACCATGTTTATGGATAAGCTCAATACCTTCAATTCAATGTTCAAAACCAAAATTGGTGCCAACAATTTCATTAGCAACGTGACCGAAGCTTGGGGTCTTATGAAAAGTGAAGATGAGTCGAAGCAATTTCAGGGCAAGAATGTGCTTCACGGTATGTTCAGAGATGCCATTAAAGAAGCCTTTGAAATAGAAAAGGCGAGCTCCTACAAGGAGCACAGACTCCCCGACTTCCCCGAGATCATCAGAAGCACCAACGAGCTTATGCGAGTTGCTATGTATGCTTTTACCGACCTGTATACCGAGAATAAAAACAAGGAGCTCTTTGACGCCACCGCCTTCGGAGGTCTCAGCTCCATAGAATTGGCAAAGCTTGCCACGGGAATGACAGAGTTTGACGAGACGGACAGCGTATGGGATATAGATCAGAAGAGCGATCAGGCATGGGAGATACAGTCTGCCGAAGCAAAGGCTCTGGCAGGGCAGTGGCTTAAAGAAGAAAAGCCTTACGAAAAGATGATAAAAGAGATGAACGATCTTTCCCAAAACGGCAAAGGCAACTCGGATAACAACGAGATATATAACAAGCTGGCGGCGGCAGAGTGGATGCTCATGCAGGATGAAAAAATGATGGTAGAGAACCCCGAGGATCCGTACGATACCATACCTAACTGGGGTAACAGATATTGGAAGGCTATCATTCAGGCGAGAGAGTCATTGAACATACCTAAGCATACCAGTATACGCGAGCTTATTCAGAACGACTATGCGGCTATGAGTAAGTCGGTATACAGCACTCATTATAATGAGATACAGATAAACGAGCAGGTGATGGATACCGATGCGCGCGGTAAGTTCGACTCTTTTGAGGCTCAGGAATCCGAATTCACGATCCGACGCGAGGCTATTAAAAATTCTCTTGAAAATAAGGAGCTCCGTCCCGAGGATATTAACCCTGACGTTTCCAGATACCCATATCCCGTCAAAGAGGAAGATGAGTATAAAAAGCATCGTGAAGCTAAAAAAGAGAACAACTTTATCAAGGAAAAGGAACCTCAGGAGAAGATGCTCGGCATTGACAATTAAAATTTAAATCAGGATCTCACGTCGCAAGATCAACCTTGACGGCGTGAGATCCTGAAGGCGGTTTTATATAATCCATCTATACGGATTTCAGGAGGATATATGGAAAGAACAAACAAGCGAAAATTGCAAATCGGCGTGCTGTGCGCTTGCGCCTTGGTCTTAATCTTATCGTGTTTAAGTATATTTGGCGCTTTAGCGGCATCTGACAGCAGATACGTTGCAGAGGTTGGCACAACTAAATATGAAAATTATGCAGATGCCTGGGCTGCCGTAAGTAACGGCGGAACGGTAACGATGCTTAAGGACTGGCATATCAACGAGGTCCTTACGGTTAATGAAGGTAAATCTGTAACCGTAAATATGAACGGTTATATGATCAATCGCGGATTGATCGATGATGAGCGTAGCGGTCAAGTTTTTCTGGTTAAGAACGGCGCATCATTGGACCTTGTCGGAGAAGCCGACTCCACCACCGAGCACACAGGAACCATTCAGGCCGATATGTGGCATTTTAATCAGAACGGAAACCACGTTATCAAGGGCGCTTTGATCACCGGCGGATATAATTCCAACGGCGGCGGCGCAATACATATCCAGAAAAACGCGCAGGTAAGCATCAATAATGTTACCGTTGCCGGAAATGCCAGCACCGACGGCTCGGGTGCGGGTGCTATAAGATTGCATGGCGATAACTCAAGATTGACGGTCTACGACAGTGAAATTTGCTATAACAAGGTAACAGACGACGGAGGAGCCGCTATCGGAGTTGAGGGTGATGGCGCGGTCGTTCAGATTTTGGGAACAAAAATCAATAACAACGTCGTGACATACGGCAAGGGTAACGGCGGAGCGATACAGATCAACAGCGGAGAAGTCGCCATTGCGAGATCACCCGATCGCGTAAGCGAAATATCCTTTAATACCGCAGGGAAGAACGGCGGAGCGATCTATGTTTCCGAAGGCGATCTGCACATACACGAAAGCACTATCATCGCTCGCAATATCGCGGGCAAGGATGGCGGCGCTATCTACGTTGATTCGGATGCGGGTATTGTTGAAATCAAGGGAACCTTCTCGGGAAACAGTGCGGGTGAAAAGGGCGGTGCTATCTACGTCAACAGCAATATAGACGGCGATAATGGCGCGAAGATATCAAACGCCGAGTTCCTTGGCAACCACTCGGTTATCCGCGGTGGCGCGATCTTTGTTGACAGCGATGACGATATTTCTCTGTCGGGCAAGGTCGTTGCCAAGGGAAACTCTCCCGATAACCTGTACATCCAAAAAGCGGGCACGATCAAGGCAAACGGCTTGACCGAGGGCTCGAAGGTGGGCATAAACACCTCTTGGGATGCAAGTAAGAGCTCGCCTGTAAATACCACCAATTACAAATATTTCGTCAGCGATAAGCAGGGATATGATATTTCAGGTGACGGCAATTCGGTTTATTACGTTGCCGCAACAATGGGTGCTCCCGAAAGCATAACCGTAGGTAACGATACGTATCACGTAATTAAGGACACCTTCAGGTATTATCCCAATTCGGGCGGACAGCTGAGCGGTTATTTCTATTACTCCGACGGATATTTCGTTGAATCGGCAAAATACTATAACGAGCATCTTGCTACCATGTCCACATGTGTATCGGTGGCGGCGGTGAATTCTCTTTATGACGGGGAGCACGCCGACTACAAGGCGGCGAGAAATATAATGGACTTGCTTGAGAGAGCGGGCTTTAGGGATATGCATATCAATTATCCTGAGCCGACCTTTTACGGCAAGGATTCCGATATTCTTGCCACCATCGGATACGTAATTGCAAGGAAGGATATTGAGATAAACGGTGAGACCGTTCCTCTTATTGTAGTTGCCGTTCGCGGCGGTAAATACGGCGCTGAATGGGCAAGCAACGTGGTTCTCGGTGACGGTGTCGGAGAAGCGAAGGGCTTTGACGATGCGGCGGATCAGGTTGAAGCGAGGCTTTACAAATATCTCGAAGACCGCGAGATAAACGGTGGAAAGGCAAAATTCTGGATCACCGGATTCTCCCGTGCCGCGGCAACCTCTAACCTTGTTGCAAAGAGGCTTACCGACCTGTACGGCGAGGATGATATTTACGCATATTGCTTTGAGACTCCCAAGGGCGGCGTTCACAGCCTTTTGAAGGATGGAATGACCTATTCCAACATCCATAACATAATAAACCCCACCGACATCGTTCCCTTCGTTGGAACGGGTGAAATGGGCTTTATCCGTTACGGTGTTGACCATATGATCCCCTCCTACAAGGTTGGTACCGATGAGTATAACCAACAAAAGAATAAAATGCTGGCTCATCTTTCGGCAATTGCTCCCGATGCGGTCTTCAACGACTATTTCCATGAGGCAACGGTTTCTTACTTTCTCTCTACCATACAGGGAATTTTTACGGATAATGCGGCGCTCGTAAAAGAGGAAACCTCCCCCGATTTTGACACAGCGGCAGAGTGGCATCCCTATTTAATTAAGAGGATGCAGGAGTATAGCTTGACCAACAATGTGAATGATAGCATTTATAACAAGGATTCGGTAAATTGGAAGGGTTACCGTAATTATTGGTCGACGTATAAGTGGTATTTGTATGAGGACGTAAAGGGTGATCTTATTATCAAATGCTACGGTGGCGCTCCCGAGGACTTTGAGAGCGGAAAATACCACGTATTAACCATAGAAGATTCTATATCTACCGTTATGAACTTCTATTTCAGCATGGATGACGCTAAAAAGGATGCCATAGTCAGTGCTATTGATCTGAACACGATCAAAAAGAATATCAGCGTGTCGGATATTTATTGGGATATTATAGGGGAATGGAATGATTTTACCATAGACGAAAAGAATTCAAAGTTCAATGAGCTTTGGAATGCGACTAAGATCGAAATTTCGTTGGAAAACGTTTTGGCAGAAGACGAAATGGACACCTTGAAGAGATGTCTTTACGTTCTTATAGATTTTGGACTTGATTTCGTTAGCGACGATTACGATCACGAGTCTCAGGATCTGATCGGAACGCTGGTCTATAATATTTCCAATATTATGCAGACGCATAATTATGAAATACTTTGCGCTTGGGCGAGAAGCTACGACAGCTTTTACGCAAGCGGCGACCTCGTGGCTCCTCCTGCTCCCCCTCGAGCAAGCTTGGATGGCGGATATTATAATGAGAGCTTCATTCTTCAGCTTATACCCGATAATGACAATCTGACGATCTATTATACTACCGACGGAACTGCACCGAGCCTGACCAATGGAACGGCATATAACCCCAAAGAGCCTATCCGCCTCAATGTGATCGACGGAACTCCCACTATAACCACGGTAAAGGCGGTAGCCGTTTATAATGGACTTGTGAGCGAGGTTGCGACCTATAACTATTATTTGAACAGTAATGCGGTGATTGAGGCATATGAGGACACGGTCCACGTTTATAATTTCGACGGAACCGCATATTTGGTTTTGGCAGAGTATGAAGGAGAATTCTTCCGTGGCGTTGAATATTACGAGATAAGCGAAAATGACTATTTCTTCTTTGAGAAAAGCTCCTTGAATTTTGAAAACAAGATAGTTGCAAGCATTATCCGCGATTTCAAGAATTTCAATCCGCTTTGTGATTCCGTTTGTGTGACCGATCCTTCGTATGATATGATCAATATCAATATGAATGATACAAACGTCATCACAATTGAATCCTTTGACATCAAGCAAGCGGAGAATCCCGAATACATCAACGTAACCTTTACAACAAATGCGAATAGTGCCCAGACCTTGATCGTTGCATTGTATGAGAAGAATGCGCAAGCGGACGTTGAAAGCGTTGTTTACTTCAACCGTTTTTACAAGAACGGGGACAACACTTATACCTTTGCAATAGAAAGATCCCGTCTTAAGGAGCTGCTTAGTGGCTCTGTAAACAACAGCTCGCTTGTGTTGGCTGTTGCCGCTAACGGAGTTGCGGAGATCGACACCGAGGAGACTGTATACGTAGAAAACGTTTATACCGTAACCTATCATCTTAACGGCGGTGTAAACAATAGCAAAAACCCCGACGTTTTCACGGAGCACACCGTGCCGTTCTTTCTGTCGAACCCTACAAAAGAGCATTATCAATTTGTGGGCTGGACTGATAGCAAGGGAAAGCCTGTTTATGCAATAGATCCGAACGAAACAAAGCAAAACGTTGAGCTTTATGCGAAATGGGAGGCTTTCAATTATACCGTCGTATTCAGCGACGGTGTGGACGGCGAGGAGATCTTTGCTGACACCAGTTATATGGGACCGTACGGATCGCGAACCCCCGAGCTTGTCAAAAATCCCACCAGAGAGGGTTATACCTTTGTGGGTTGGGATAAGGAGATATCTCCCACCATTGTAGGCGATGTAATTTATAACGCGGTTTGGGTTAAGAATCACGTCCATGCGCCGATCCGGATCGAAGGCGTTGAAGCAACCTGCTCTGCACCGGGATATAGCTCCTATTACGAGTGCGCAGATTGCGGCTATTTTGAGGACGAGGCTTGCTTGATCGCCATCATAGATATCGAGCTTTGGAAGCAGACCGACGGCAAATTGACGGCAGAGCATAGCTTTACCGAGAAGATTGAAAGTATGGCTCATCTTGTTGCCGGAACGGGCACTGATTGCCAAGATGCCGCCAGATATTACTACGGATGCGCTAACTGTGACGCTATCGGAACCGAAGAGTGGATAAGCGACACCTACGGCTCGCACGATATCGACACAGGCTTTAGCTATTCGGAGGATAAGCATTATCACGCTTGCACGAATGAGGGATGCGATTACGTCACGGAAAAGGTGGGGTGCGTTGGCGGAATGGCGACATGCAATGAAAAAGCCACTTGCGCGGTTTGCGGTAACAAATACGGCGATTTTCTCCCCCATACTCCCTGTGAGGACGACGGTGACTGTACTACCGCTATCGTCTGCTCGACCTGCGGAGAGGTTACTACTCCCGCTATGGCGGAGCATAAGGACGAAAATTCCGATGGCGAATGCGATCATTGCGGATATAGTATGCCCGTAGAGCCCGGCGGAGACACCGAAACGGGAACTAATACCGAGACCGATGTTCCGGAAGAGTCGGAAACCGCGACAAAAGACGGTTCCGCACATGACAGCGGATGCGGCAAGGGCTCAGTCGGATTTGTCGCAATTGCTATTGTAGCCGTTCTTGCTTTGGCAGGCTTCGCTTTAATCAAAAAGAAAAAGTGAAACTGATCAATTAATAAAAACAAATCTAAAATGGGCTGAACCGAAGCTTTAAAAGCTTCGGCTCAGCCCATTTCAGCGTGTCGAGAAAGTCTCGACACGCTGGGAGACTTCGAAAAAGGTAGGTATATTTTTCGTTCTTGCATTCGTCGGCGTACGAGGGTACGCCAGAGTGCGAGAACGGAAAAAGCAAGCAAGCACAAGGCTTTCTCGATGAATGCCTTGTGCTTATCTGTTTATTAATTGTTTTTCCTTTTTAGCTATTACGTCGCTTTTCCTTTAATTTAGCTTGCGGTAGAACAGCTTTTTCGACAGTCTGAAAGGGCTGAACCGAAGCGTAAAGCTTCGGCTCAGCCCTTTTTTATTTGGTTAAAGGTTTAATCGTTTTTCTTGATCGCATATATGATCTGCAGCACTCTGTAAATAAGCTCCAGGGAAGAAAGAATGATATCGTTTATGTACTGGATGTTGTAAAGACGGAAAAGCTCCTTGAGAGCGGAAAGCTCCTCCTCTGTGATGCTGTATTGCTTGCGAAGAATTTCATACGCTCTGTCCTGAGCCTTTTTTTCGGTTTTAAGTGTCAAAACCGAAAGCACGATAGAGTAAATGTAAAACAAAAGTCCAATGCAGCCGAGAACCAGCGTGCAGGTTCCGCCACCGCCGAAGGCAAAGTAATCAAGAGCCGCGCCGACAAGAATGAGCGGAATGAATGCGAAGGGTCCGAAGGAAATGAAAGGCACTAAACGAATGCGCTTCTTCATATCGGGGTCGCCCTCCTTGTCAAGTATGGCAAGTGCCGCCTTCTGAGCGCCGATTCCCATAGAGGTTATGCTGTTTTCGTGACGGATAAAGCCTCTGAGCCTGACTCTTTTGAAATAGTGGCTGTAGCTGTTTCCGAACATAAGCGAGCCGGTTCTGCTTACCTTAATATCGTTAAGACCGTGATCGTCAAGAATTTTTCTTGCGACGTCGATTCCCGATAAGCCAAGGCTGTTTTCCTTGCGGTTGTATTTGTGGTATTTCACCACAAGCCAAATGCTGATGATTCCCGCTACGATTGAAAAAACTGCGATCAAGCAGCCAACTATTAACAGTGCAATTTCAAGTTCCATAAATTATATCTCCTTAAAATGATTTATTTAAAATTATAATCAAGCGTTTATCTGTAGTGAGTTATCTTTTTCATCGCCCTCGTCGCCCTGAATAAATTCTGAAACGTTGTCATCGTCCAATAAGATCGATTCTTCCAAAAGATCCATTTCGTCCTCAAGCATTTCGCTTCTTACATCCGCAACAATGGTATCGGCATTATCTATCATATCGCTATTGTTCAATTCAGTGCCAAGCTCTATGATGACGTCCTTGATAAATTTGGGTGATCTCAGCGCATACATGTTGGCATATTGCCCGAACTTATCAGGCTCGAATCCTGCTGCTGTGGCAGACATCAAAACACGGTCGGTAATGATCTGTGCTACTTCGATCTGCTCCTTTACGGGAAGGTTTATGGGGGTCAATTTCATAAACGCGTTCTTAAACATATCCTTTGCGCCGTTCTTGATCACGTTTGCGAATTCGGAGGTGTTTGCACCCTTATATTCAAGCTTGTCGTATTGGTAGCTTATATTCAAAGCGTCCTCACCCAATCCGGAGATAAGCGAATTATAAACTTTTTCAAAACGGTCAGCCTCCGGCATAAGCTTTTGGGTATCCAACTTCGAAATCTTTGCAGCCTGATCGATAATGCTGTTGAGGCTTTCGGTATAATCGGTATAGAATTTTTCACAGTTGACGACTTCGTTGGTTTTGTCGATTTCCATAGTCAGCACGTCTTTTTTGATTTCCTCAATAACGGCATCGGCTTTTTCGTTAAGCTCGGCATTATTCAACTTAGTAGCGAGCTCTGTAATAGCATCCTTGACACATCCGGGTGATCTCAACGCATACATGTTGGCGAATCGACCGAACTTTTCAGCCTCAAAGCCTGCGGGGGTGGCAGATACCAAAATCTGGTCGGTAATGAACTGCGCTACCAGGATACGCTCCTTCAAGGGAAGGTTGATGTCCAATCTCAAAAACGCGTTCTTAAACATATCCTTTGCGTTTTCCTTGATCATGTTTGTGATCTCGGCGGTGCCGGCACCGTTCTCTTTAAGATTGTCGTATTGATAGCTTATATTCATAGCGTCATCAGCTAATTTTTGGACAAGTCTAGGATAAACGTCATTGAAACGGCGAGCTTGCGGCATAATCGTTTGGGGATCCAATTTCGAAATATCTACGATCTGATCAATAAGTTTGTTGAGTTTTGCGTTATATTCGGTATGGAACATTTCGGCGTTGACGATCTTGTCGGTTTTGTCGAACATTTTCTGTTCCTTATTAACGTTTGCCTGCAGGTCGTTTTCATTGATCTCTATCTTTTCTTTTCCGACTACGTCGTTTTCGATCACATCGGGGTTGTCTTCCACAACGTCACTGAGGTTTACCTGTTCGTGATAAGTGTTGTAATTTGCGTCGAAGGCATCTCTGTTATCACCGGTAAGGGACATCATAACTCCTCTGATCGCCTTCATTGCGTCACGCTCCGCCGTGTACTGAGCGTGATTGAATATCCACTCGTACCATCTGCGCTTTTCAAAGCTGTCTCTGAGCGCTCTGTACGCAGGCATGAATTTATCGTAAATTTTATCCTTGTCGGCTTCAGCGGTATGAGTTCCGCTCGGCAAGCCGTCTGCTACTGCTTTGCCGGAGCCTGCCTTTATTGCATTCTTCCACCAATTATCACCGAGCTGATTTCGCTTGAACTGAAAGCCGCCAAATTCCGACGGATTGATAACGCTTCCAAGATTCTGATCGTTTATCAGAATTCCGAACATCCACTCTCTTGTAAATTCAATAAAACGGTCGTATTTTGCGTTAACATCTACATTTTTGTTCTGTCTGCGTTCCCAACTAAAGAAATCTCCTTTGACGGTAAAATACTCCATATCGTCGATACGTGCTTTCCATTCATTGGTTCTTTCAATGTGATCCTGCTTGCTTGTAATCAAATTTGCCATAATGAGAAACTCCTCTTTCTACTGAATAAAGCTTATATAACCAAAAATGGTCTTGTTTTCCGCTCTGAGGCTATTTTAACACAAGGCGCGTTACAAAGGTGTTACAAACCGAAAGGATTTTGAAAAAAATTTTGAAAATTTTTAGCCGCCGTCTTTTTTTGTCCCTATATATATTAAAAAATGAAGAAAACTCGCAATAAATACGGCTTGATGAAGAAAATAAAAAAAATTGTTTGTTTTCTTTGAAGTTTGTAACACCTTTGTAACGCCCTATGTGTTAGAATAAGGGTACAGAAGGAAAACAGCCAATATTTAATACATAATTTAAAAAAGCAAGGGAGATTTTATTATGCCTACACCTACAGCTAAACAATATGACTTATTACAGTGGAAATACGAAGTAGCGGGAATGGATTTCCTCGATCTTAATTTAAGAAAGCAGGAACAAAAAAGAGGACATTCGTATGAACGCTTTACAAATCACATTAAGGAGATCGTGTCAAGCTTGTTTTCCGGCACCTTTAACACCCACAGGGGTATGTTAGGGGAACGAGACGCATTCTATAGAATTATAAAGGATAAGTCTGAGATTCCCGAAAATTGGTGGGATATTGCAACCGAGGTCGGAAAGGGTAAGACGGTAGAAAACAATCCGCTTTCTACGCTTGTAAATAACACCGAAGAAAGCGAAAAGAAGGCCGTTTACGGTGTCTTGCTGCCTGCTTACAGAGCCATCAAGGAAAGCTTTGATAAGCGCTGGTGGTTCGAGTGGATCTTCGACCATGCCAAGTATACCGCTGAGCGCGATAGCCTTAAGGCTCTTTCGGGACTTATGCTCTCTCTCACCGGTGACTCCCGTGAGGAGCTTGACCGCCGTCTTGAAAATTACAAAAACGAGGTTAAGCTTGCGCCTGATAGCGATAATAAAATAAAAGAGAAGATTGCTGCGGGCAGAAAAGAATACTACAGTAAAAAGAATCTGTCCACCGACGAAGACCGTAATGACCTTGAAAACTCCTACGCTTCCGACGCCGAAGAAGACGACGATTATCTTTACAATGAGGACGTGTCGGTTTACAATGATGACAATAAAGTCGACAAAGACAGAATCATCCTTGACTTGAACGAGAAAAAAAGCATTGATATTCAGCCTCCGATTTCCGAGGATGATAAGTCTATCAGCTCCATCGAAAGCAGTATCGACAGCAGCTTTTAACATTTTTGCGGAATATCCTGTAATTTACCGTTGATCAATTAATGCAAAAGCCGATCCTCCTTTTGTGAGGCATACGGTTGTTACTAAGGGCGGCAATAGTGCCGCCCTTTAAATTTACCCACAAAAAAATTTTAAAAAAATTTTATTTTTTTTGAAATTTGTAACGCCTTTGTAACGCGGAGTGTGCTATAATAATGTCACAGAGACAAGAAAACCACTTTTTAAAACGAATCCACTTCATAAAAGGAGATAAAGATTATGCCTAATACAAATATGCTTTCTAATGAATCCGCCCTTCGCGAAGGTTATGCAAGAGCTGCGTGGAAGCGCAACATATGCCTGGAATACTTCAGAAACGTAACATATAAGGTTTCCGCGATCACCCCCTTCGATGACAGAGATCTGCATTCTCTGATCCCTCTGCTTGTGGATATCAGCAGCGTTGTCGACAGACCCGAGGAAGAAAAAAAGGCATATTTTCTTGCCCAGCTCAAGGTCATCGAGCGAGATTTCGTTCTTACGAAGGACCCCAGCACCAGACTTCCTTATCTGAGAAGAATGTACGAAGAGGTCAGAACCGATTACGATATTGACTGGGACGATCCTGCACAGATAGATCACCTTGTCTGCTCCACTGCGTCTCAGCAGATGATTGCAACGATGGGAGTAAGAATGCCGCAGGAGGTCTTCTCGCTTTACTCCACAAAGAATGAAGCTCAGCGGCTTGACAGCATCAGCATGAAAAACTTTATTAATACGAGAAAGTTCCAGAATGCTGTATCAAGGTTCGATCCCGATCTGAACAGACAGATGGGACTGGGTGGAGTAAATGAAGAATGCCCTAACACGAAAATTCAGGATGATATCACTCTTGCCTTTGCGAAAGCGTATGACGATGGAAGCAACGTAGCTATGCTTGATCCCACAGCAGTGTCGGAGTTTACAAAGAAGCTTTTGCTTGGTGACGATATTGAAGAAGATTACATCGACAACTACGATGTAGAGGTGCGCTTTGATCGCAACGATGCTATCTATGAATTTATAGGCAGATGCGCTTCCGTTTCTATGCAGACGGTAAACGAATTCATGACCACAGGGCTATACTCCTCCGTCGATGACAAGTACAAATTCCTCTTCATCAACGGCAGATCCGCAAAGGATCTGGTCTCCGAAAAAATGAAAAGCGAGAATATAGATGATGTGGCTGCAAAAAGAGCTGTTGGTGAAATGGTCCGCAATGCTCTCGTAGACGGAGAAAGCATTGTCAGCCTTATGAGACCCGTCGTCCTTGAAGGTGGAAAGGTATCCTTCTCCCATCAGGAGATAAAGGTTGACCTCGACAAGCTCAATAAGATCGAGCGCAAAGAAAAGCACAACATATTCAGAAGAATTCTTCATGCTATCGGCATCAGGATCCCCAATAAGTACCCCAGCAACGAGGCGCGCGAAAGAAATCAGGAGGCTTTAAAGGGCGATTCTCAGTACCAGGCAACGATGAAAACTGCCGAGAAGAACTTTATCACCGCATACAACCAGTACTCCCTAAAGACCAGAGAAAAGGAGAAGGAAAGTGAGCGTAAGGCCCAGCAGAAAGGCAAGGATAATGCTGTGGCAAAGAATAAGTTCTTGAACGCATTCCCCGAAATAACCAATGCCATTCCCGACAGCGATCTTGACGTACTCAATCAGTCTATTTATAATGATACCGAGAAAGTAAGATTGACCACCATCATGGAGGACCTGAAGGATAACGAGGAGTACGAGTTCTCGTTTGCTATTGAAGAGGACGATCTTGATGCGTCCAAAGAATTCGAGCCCAACGTAAAGTGATTTTTATACAAACAGTTTATCAAAAGCAGAGATCCGCCGAGAAAACTCGGCGGATCTCTCTGTTTTTTTTTGAATTTTTGAATGTGCATGCCTCACTCGGCATGTTTTTGCGCATCGGTAAAAGCTGAATTGTTTTCTCCCTGATGCATTATCTGTCTATTTTGCCTTGGTGCAATTTGCCGAAAATGCTTTTTGAGCTTTGGGCGCCGGCGTTGCAAAATTCGTGACTGCATAGCGTGTGATTGCTGAGTTGCGGGATCGCTTGGAAAAATCTTGCGCAAATCATTGCCAAAAGTAAACAAAAAATTGAAAACAAAACCAAATATTTAAAATTTAGCCTTTGAAAATTCAGAAAATGCGCTTTGATTCGGTAAATAACTTTGGAATGCCGCGCCTAGTCCTTAATATCGCGCCTTGGTTCATTTGTTTTTTGTACGGTTGAAATGTGCGAGCAAGTATAGAAAAACGGCGAAAGGCGCAAGTTCAGATAAAAAGCACTATATTATTTGTTTAAATGTAACAAAAATTCTTAAATACTGCATTTAACCTTGACTTTGCTTCCCCTCAGTATTATAATATTATTTGTATATATGTAAATTCACATGCGCGTACACGTGTGGGCACTATTGGCTCGCTTGTGTGCGTATGCAATATAAAAACTAAGGAGCATTTAAAATGGATTGGTGGATATTATTGCCCATAGTCGCAACTCAGCTTTACATCTTGATAGTGGCTTTTTGGCTTCCTAAGGTGTTTTTGCGGAATAAGTACAAAATGAAAAGCGTCAACGACCGCGGTATCAGAAAATATAAGCGCGGAAATGACGGTGTAGGTATACTTTACGAGCCTGAGGCGGAAACACGAAAATATATAAAGCAGTACGCGTTATCGTTTGACGGTGAGGAAAAGCTTCTCAGATGTATGCTGGCTAACGATATCGATTATATTGAGTACGATGTGGCAAGCTTCAACAGTGACGAAAAGATCATAAATGTTCTTAACGTCAAGGACGTAGTGGAGAAGGCAGGTTTTACAAGAACGGTTATTCTTCCTAAGGAGACCGCTTACGTAGCAATTGTAATAAGCAAGGTCGATGATATCGAGCTTGATGTGCCTGTTAAGCTTCTCATATCCAAGGGCAAGATGTTCGCGTATTCGATCATTACGGTGCTTTTGTCTGTGTTAACTGCTTTTGCGATCAAGTTTGGAATTGCTTATTCATTTGGCGGAGTTTTCAGAGAAAGCTTCATGATGAGTCCCGAAGGGCATTTGCTGACGCTTGGAATAGCACTGCCGCTATCCATAGGCGGGGCGATCTTTGTAGCGATAGCTCTTGCGGTCAAGAATTCAAGCAATAACAGAAGAGCGGCAAAAAAATCATCTAAAAATAAAAAGGCGAGAAAAAGATAATGCGTAAAGAAGATATTTTATCCAAGGGACTGTACGTGCATTCACAGGTTGAAGACCTTGTTTCTGTCAAGCAGTACATTGTTGCGAAATTTAAGAACAAAAAGGCTCTTTTCCTGCGATTCTCCAATGATAGGGAGGAGATCGCCACCGCAATGACTCTGCGTATCCGTCAGTATGACGTGAGAGGCGAGTTTATTGGTGCTGAGACTATCGAGGTAAAGCATCTCAAGATCGAGCCTCACACCGATTTTACTGTCAAGAATCCTATGATGATCAAGGATTCCTGTATTGATTTCAGGGTTGATATAATCAACGTTGCTTACGGCGATTATACCTACGACGTTATTGACGGAGAGGCGCACGTAAGATTTGCCAAGCAAGAGGCAGAGGTAAAGAAGAGCATCAATACCAATCAGCTCAGACTTGCGCTTGACGGAAAGAGTCAGAAGGTGTCCGTAAGATCGCTCAAGGCTCCGGTGCTGCTGATCCTTGTTTGCTCTGTGCTACTTTTGTCCTTGCTTTGCTTCACAATAGGACAGCTTGCACTGTTCATGTACACCGAGACCTGCTTTACGCTGGATAATTTTGAGTATGAATTCCTTACTGACAATAAGGATGACGGTCCTATAAGACTGACCGCATACAACGGATTTGCGATCAATCTCATAATTCCCGCCGAGATAGAGGGATATGAGATCGCTTCGGTTGCTAAGACGGCATTCTCCGGCACCAAGCTTCGTTCTATTGTCTTTGAGGGAAATACTACGATCGAGAACGGGGCATTTGAGGATTGCAAGGTGCTTCATACCGTTGAGATCAAAAACGTTGAGGCAATAGGCAATAAAGCGTTTAAGGGCTGCAAGTCTCTCAAGAAGCTTACACTTGGAGAATCTCTCAAGAAGATTGGAGAATATGCTTTCAAGGGATGCGCCTCTCTGGAGTCCGTCGAGCTTGGCGAGAGCCTTGAGAGTATTGGACAGTATGCTTTTGAGGGATGCGCAAAGATAAATGAGCTCACCGTTCCCGCATCTGCACATACCATAGGCCAGGGAATCGTGGCAGGATGTGACGTGAGAGCTCTTTCGGTTCCGTTCGTAGGTGCTTCTGCGGATGACCTTGAGGGTTTGTCATATTTGTACGGTGTATCCAATAATTCCATGGTTCGCAGTGCTCTTGTCAGTGTGACCGTTACCAACCAAACGGTAATACCCGACGGAGCCTTTGAAAATTGCGCCGCGCTTTGCAGCATTGATTTTAAGCTGCCCGTAAAGAGCATTGGCGATAATGCGTTTAAGGGCTGTAAGAAAATAAAAGCATTTGAAATAGATGACACGGTAGAATATATAGGAAAAAATGCCTTTTACAAGTGTGTCTCGCTCGACGGCATAGTTATTCCTGACGGAATTAGGAGAATTGAGGCGGGATGCTTCTACTCCTGTGAGAGCCTCTCCTCGATCGAGATCCCCGACCAAGTTGAGACGATCGGCAAGGATGCGTTTAAGGGATGTACCTCTCTTAAAATACTAACGGTTCCCAAGACCGTGACAAGACTTGAGGAGGGAGCGTTTGCGGATTGTACCTCCCTTATCGAGGTAACTATACCGTTTATCGGTTATTCGAGCGATGAACCCGCATCGATGAGAGCCGTATTCGGTAATGCCGGTGCAGAGAGTGTCAAAGCCGTCAATCTTACCGGATCGGGAGTTATTTGCGACGGTGCATTTGAAAATATGACCTCTCTTGAGAGAGTTCATCTTAATGCAAATATCACCGGAATCGGTCAGAATGCCTTCAGCGGATGTACGTCTCTTCAAAGAATAGCGATGTCTGACAGTGTCAGCTATATTGGAGACCGCGCATTCTATAACTGTAAGAAGCTTGATAATCTTGACCTTCCCGCCGAGCTCGATTCTATCGGTGAGAGAGTGTTTGAGGGATGCGCATCGTTGTCTGACGTTACGGTCCCCGAAAAGGTTGCCGAGATAAGAGAGTATGCTTTTGCAGGATGCTCCTCGCTTACAGAGGTCATATGGCCCGACACTGTTGCGTTTATAGGTGAGGGAGCATTTAAAGATTGCTCATCTCTTATGTCGATCAATATTCCGATGAGCGTAACCGCAATTGAAAAATACACGTTTGAAAATTGCGCAGAGCTTACTCTGGTCGTTGTTTCTGCAGACGTTCGTTCAATAGGTGAGCGCGCTTTTGCGGGATGCTCGTCACTCCAGGGTGTTGCACTACCCAATGCGCTTGAGCGTATTGAAAGAGAAGCGTTTGCTGAGTGTGCTTCGCTCTATGCCTTCGCGCTCCCCTCGTCGGTTCGTGAGCTGGGTGCCGGAATACTCAAGGGATGTACCTCGATTGACTCCATTACCGTTCACTTTATGAGTGAGTCGTACGATGACAACCGTTTGAGCGGTAACGTAGGTTATCTCTTTGACTCCGAAAATGCAGATAACAGTTTGACCCCCGATTCCTTGAAAACGGTAAATCTCGTTGACGTTGCCGTTATAACGGAAGGCGCGTTTACGGATTGTACGTCGATCTACGCTGTAAATCTTTCTCAATCGTTGACCACGATCGAGGCGCACGCCTTCAAAAACAGCGGTGTCGTCAGAATAGTCATTCCCGAAAGCGTTACCGTTATTAAGCAGGGCACATTCGAGAATTGTGAAAGACTTAGTAATCTTACCCTCCCAAGACACCTCGTTGCGATAGAGGATAATGCCTTCTCGGGTTGTAGCTCGCTTACGTCGGTCAGGCTTTATAATTCACTTGAGTCCATAGGAGCTGAGGCGTTTTACGGATGCTCGTCCCTGGTAAGCCTCGAGGTACCCAAGAGCGTAAAGACCGTTGGAAGATCTTTTATTGAGGGATGTACTTCTCTTGGAACGCTCGTTGTTCCTTTTGTGGGATCTGCAAGAGATAAAAGTGATGCTATGAATTATATTCTCGGTGATTCTGAATATGATTCTCTCAAAAAGATCAGCGTGACCGATTCTCATCAGATTCCCGATGGAGCCTTCAGGGATCTTTCGTCAGTTGAGGAGATAATCCTGCCAAAGGAAATGTATACCGTGGGCGATTACGCCTTTGCCGGATGCGCGTCTCTTAAATATATCGAAATACCCGGCTCCGTAACCTATATTGGCCGTTACTCCTTGGAAGGATGTGAATCGCTTGAGGCTCTTACGGTACCCTTCGTTGGTGTAAGAAGAGATGAGATGACAGGAATCACCAATCTCTTCAACGGCAATCCCTCAGAGGCATTGAAGACGGTTACCGTTACTCAAGCAGATGAGATTCCCGGCGGTTGCTTTGAGGGTTGTGAATATATCGAAAAGATATTTATTGATACAGTTGTTGAAAGAATTGGTGCGTACGCCTTCAGCGGATGCTCCTCGCTCAGTGAGATCACGATACCTGATACGCTTGAATCTATCGGTGATTTCGCCTTCAGCGGATGTAATCAGCTTCGCAGCATCGTTTTCCCCGAAAAGCTTACCGAGTTGAGCTCATACGGTGTCTTCCACGATTGCTATAAGCTTTTTGAGATTTACAATTATTCCCCTGCCGTTACCGTGATCCCCGGAGAGGGTGAAGAGGGAAGCGCGGGATATTATGCCCTTAACGTATATGCTCAGGGCGAGAAACGTGTTGTGGTCTCGGTCGACGGATATGAATTCTTAAAGCAGAACAACGGTAGTGAGTGGTATCTTATTAATTATGCCGTTGATGAGGAGGGCGGATGTACCGTTCCCGCTGAGTTTGCATACAATGGAGAAATTAACGCAAGATATTACGTTCCCGCTTATCTCTTTTATCTTGATGAAACGCTTGTGAATCTTTCTCTGCCGAGCTCGGTCATGGGAATAGGTCAGCATGCCTTCCACGGTTGTGTGAATCTTACCACCGCCGATATTTCTTCTACTCAGATATACGGTATTGAGAACAGCCTGTTCGAAGGATGTCAGTCTCTTGTCCGTATGATTATCCCGAGTAATGTAACTAATATATCAGATAAAGCGTTTAAGGGATGCTCATCGCTCGAAAGAGTCGAGTTCCCCGAGTTGATCACATATATAGGTAGAGAAGCATTCTATAACTGTTCCGTGCTCAACTGGGTAAAGATCCGTGAATATGTATGGGAGATCGGTGCCAATGCGTTCTATGGATGCGTAAGCCTTGATCACGTATATAATATGTCGGCGCTTCAAATAGAAGCAGGTGAGACGTCGAACGGATACGTAGCTTATTACGCTCTCCTTGTAGATAATGATCAGATCATTGAGAATCTTCACGTCGTTGAGATCGGTGAGCTGATATTCAAGAAGAGCGAGGATCGTTGGTTCCTCATCGGTCACAATTCTACTGACGGTGCGCTTGAGATACTGCCCTTTACCTACCAGAATAAATACGTGGATTCCTATATTATAACTAATGAAGCGTTCGCATGGGACAGTACGATCAATAAGGTCATATTCTCCAATGCTGTAAAGCGCATCGGTTATAATGCTTTTGAAGGCTGCAATAGCATTACAGAGCTTGATTTTACTGATAGTAGCACCTTAACGCTGAGTGATATCAACTGGGTCAGAACGCTTCCGCAGCTGACAAGCATAGGATTCCCGAAAACTCTTGACACGTTCCCGACAGATTTCATCAATGGCTTTAATTCTCTGGAGACGGTTTCGTTTGCCGGAAATACCGTAATCACCGCAATTCCCTCAGGGGCATTCAAAAACGTGCGTTCCTCCCTTAAGAGCGTCGTGCTCCCCGAGAGGGTTGAAACGATCGAAAGCAGTGCCTTTATAAATTGCTCTGCTCTTGAAAATATTACAATGCCTGATTCTATCACAACTATAGGTGACCGGGCATTCAGATATTGCCGTTCACTTAAATCGGTATATATGCCTGCTTCTCTTGAAAGCATCGGCGAATATGCATTTGAGGAATGCGCAATAGAAAATTTGACGTTGGGATCTAAGGTCATAAGCATAGGCTACAGTGCTTTCTCAAATTGCTCGAATCTGAAGAGTGCTGATCTTTTGCTTACCGGTATGTCCTCGTTGCCTGATTATTCGTTCAACGGATGCTCTGCACTTGAATCGATAAAGCTTCCTGAAATGCTTACCTCGATCGGGGCCTATGCATTCAACGGATGCTCTTCACTTAAATCGATAACGCTTCCCGGTAAGCTTACCTCGATTGGAGCTTATGCGTTCAGCGAGTGCTCTGCGCTTGCTTCACTCAAAACTCCTTCCACGCTCGTAAGCATAGGCACCGGTGCATTCTACAATTGCGATTCGCTTCAAAGCGTTTCTCTGAACGAGGGACTTGCTACTATTGGCTCCGAAGCGTTTATGCAGTGTGACTCGCTTGAAAGTATAACGGTTCCGTATACCGTTCATCATATAAGCGACCACGCGTTTGCTGAAAGCGGACTGAAGAGCGTGACGCTGCGCGGTTGTGAGACTATAGGCTCGGGTGCATTTGTAAATTGCTACAATCTTACAAAAGTTAGCTTGCCCAGCGTTATAACCGAGATAGGTGACAGCGCATTCGCAAGCTGTAGCGCGCTTTCTCAAATCAATCTTGCAAATCGCAGATATCTCAGAACCATCGGAGGTTCAGCGTTTATTTCATGTACTTCCTTGACGAAAGCAGATCTGACTAATTGCTCAGCGCTTCAGCAGATAAGTGACAACGCGTTCAATTCGTGCACAGCGCTTAAGAGTGTTGATCTGGACGGTTGCACAAGCCTTACAGGAATAGGCGGCAGCGCATTCTCGGGATGCAACTTGCTTTCTGAGCTCAGTCTTGCACATTGTACGTCGCTTCAGAGCATAGGAGAATTTGCATTCTATGAGTGTCAGGCACTTGTAGGACTTAATTTCTCATCCTGTACTAATTTGAACAGGATAGGATCGTATGCGTTCTTCAATTGTCAGAATCTGAAGACCGTGAATTTCCCGTCGGCTCTTACCTATCTTGGATCCTACTCGTTTGCGAACTGTATTTCGCTTAATTCGGTTGATCTTTCGGTCTGCCAGAGTCTTACCTCAATATCCAGCAACGCGTTTGAATACTGTTCTTCTCTTGAATATCTTACCCTGCCTTCCAATATCACGACGATAGGCTCTTACGCGTTCTATGAATGCTCGTCGCTGAAGCCCATAAGGATACCTTCAAGTCTGCGCGCAAGTAATATAGGATCCAACGCTTTCTTTGGATGTGTGGGACTTTACGAGCTGTGGTGCGATGCTCCGAGAACGGATCTTGTTATCGGCAGCACAAGTAACGGATATATTGCGTATTACGCGATAGCTATCCATTACAGCTATGATGAATCCGCACTTTCGTTCTACACCTTGAATCAAAACGGCGTTACGTATGAGTTCGCATATGACGCTGAGGTTTCGGGCGGCGGCAGTCAGAGGTATTTAATAGGTGCTTCGAACTATAACGGAAGCGGAGTATTCCAATTCCCGACAACCGCTACATATAGCTATACCGTCTCCAGATTCCTCAATGATGACGTCAGCTTCTCAAGTGCATACGTTCCCACGTGTGTTCAGGGCTTCGAGACGAAATATCTGAACATGTGGGGATATCCCACCGTATATTATGCCGGAAGCTATGATGCTCTTAATATTTCGGGAAGATGCTACTTGTATACGTACGTTAACTGTAAGCACGAGAGCGGAAACACTTGGTACAACACAAGCACAGATCCTCTCACAAGCGTTTGCAACACCGTGGAGGTCGAGACTAAGGATTCGACGTGTACGGCATTGGGAAATATTGACGTCCATTGCGCGAGATGTAACGAGCTGCTTTACAGCTATGCAGAGCCGATGAAGGAGCACGTTACCGCAGAAAGAGTGGTAGTTGAGCCGACCTGTACGGCAAGCGGCGAGGTTGAGATTTACTGTACCGTTTGCGGAACTGTAACCGATAGATATTATACCTCCAAGCTTGATCACGTTCTTGTTGAGACTGTCCATTCTGAACCTACGTGTACTGAGACCGGTATTATGTATGTTTACTGTGAATCGTGTCAGGGGCTCATCAGTACAAAGTCGATTCCTATGATACCTCACAGCTACGACCAAAATAATAAGTGCGAGCATTGCGGACGCGTGGCGACCGATGCTGAAATAATGCTCGAGGAATCACTTAGCTTTGAGACCACGGGCGGATACACGTTTATCAAGAACGGCTCCGGCGGATACGTGTCATCCAACAAGGGCGTAAACGATTCGAGATCTGAGATGAAGTTTACCGCATCCGAGGACTTGACTCTTTCGGTTGTGTACTCGGTATCATCGGAAAGCGAATACGATTGCTTTTACATTTTAATAAACGAAAAGCAGTTGGTATGCAAATCGGGTATCGTCAACAAATCGGAAGCTGTTATAGAGCTAAAGGCGGGTGACGTTGTGACGTTTAAGTATTCTAAGGACGGTTCCAGGAATGTCAACGACGACTCTGCTACGGTACACAGTATCGTTATAACTACCAATAATCAATAACACTATACCGTCGGCAGCCCGCAAGGCTTGCCGACGGGGCAGAAAACACAGCAATTATCTGGAAAATAACACTCGGAGAAAAAAATGCTGAAATATAAAGAAATAATTCAAAAATTGTCCTTAAAGCAGAAGATCGCGCTTTTGACAGATATCAAGTGTCTGTCGAACCCCGAATACGTTGCTTTAGGTATACCGTACACATCCCTGTCAATGTTCGAGGATATCCTCCTTGGTACAAATGAGGGAGTAAACTCGAATATTCTCGCAAGATCATGGAATCCGGATGCCATACGGGACATGGCAGAGGATATTGTGTCAAAGGCAAAGGAGAGAGGAACAAACTTCGTTATGTCACCCTCCCCTAAAATGAAGTTTTCACCCTATGCTCCCGCACTGTCCGAGGATCCCTATCTTTCGGGTGAGCTTGCAGGCGCGTGCTTGAGCGCTATACATAACGTTGGCGTTCCTGCGGGTGTTTCGGGCTTCAGACTTGATGCGGGAGACGTCGACTACCTTGACTTGGAGCTTAGTAAAAGAATAATTCACGAGTATTTTATCTGTCCGTTCAAGATCGCGGCTAAAGAGGGTGAATGTCACTCGGTCATGGCGTCGGTAAGCGGTCCCGACAACGGCTATGGAGAACTCAACCTCAAGCTGATGCTCTCGGCTGAATCGGGTCTTTTTCACGTAAATATGAGAGTGCTTTGCGACGAGAATACACCGGAGGCTACGTCCGAGGTGTGGCATACAGGTGGCATCATTTTGAAGGGTGTTCCTACAGTTTTGGAGCAGGCGCACGATAAATATAATCAGATCATTCGTGCCATACATGAGGGTCACGCCACGGTAAACGATCTCGAGGATGCTTACGCCGACGGTAGTGCAATAAGCGATGAGATGATCGATCTTGCGGTTTCCAAGGTGATCGATTTTGCGTTTGCCTGCAGCTCTGAGCGCGGTGAGGAATATTCACTCTCTCCTGCGCAGGAAACGGCTGAGAATGCTGAAGAGGAGTCCGACGGTAATTCCAAGGCTCAGGCCACTGTTCAAATGCCAACCTTCCATTATAATAACGAAATGGAAGAAGCAGGCTACTATGTTTCCAAAAGACTTTTGAAAGCAATAAGAGAATCCATAGTTCTTATAAAAAATCAGAATTCGTTGTTGCCGCTCCGTCCGTCTAATAAGATAGCGATACTTGGAGATGCGGCAATATCGGGTAAAGGCGAAGGTTTTGCCGAGAGTATTGTCTCTAAGCTGTCTTCAAAGTGCATAGGCATGGCAAAGGGCTATGCTATAAACAACGACAAAAATGAGGCATATCTGAAGGGAGCTAAGAATCTGGCGCAGAATGCGGATGCGGTACTCCTTTTCCTTGAGATCGATTCTAAGCGCCGCGATAAGCTGGCTGCCACAAAACGTCTCGAGCTTCCCGCTAACCAGTTCGCTCTCCTTGAAGAGTTAAAGCCCTATTCGAATAAGATCATTGCGATCGTAGGCGGAGATATATTGCCCGCCGCTATGCTGGACTCCTATTGCAGCGCAATGCTTCTGGCTCCTATTGGCGGAGAAAACTGCGCGACAGCGTTGGCTGACGTGCTTTCCGGAAGATATAATCCCAGCGGTAGACTGACAGAGAGCTATTATGACGATCCTTGTACTCATTTCGAAACGGTAAAGAAAAACAAAGATGCCGGAAAGAACAAGATAGGTCCTTTTATGGGCTACCGACTTTACGATAGCTCGGGCGAAGCTATAAGATATCCCTTTGGATACGGTCTGAGCTACACGAGATTTGAGTATTCAAGACTTTTGATATTGGGAAAAACTGTCGAGTTTTATGTCAAAAACACAGGAAACGTCAGAGGAACCGAGACTGTGCAGATCTACATAGGAAAAGCCGACTCGGCGTATATACGTCCTCGCAAGGAGTTGAAGGCTTTCAAAAAGATAGAACTTGCGCCAAACGAGAGAAAGCTTGTAAAGATCGATATAACGGATTTCGCTATTTATGATGAGGAGAGCGAAGAGTTCGTTGTTGAGCAGGGTGCTTACTCCGTATACGTAGGATCGTCTGTCAGCGATATCAGACTTTCATCTGTTATGTATCCTATGGGAGTGCAGCGTAAGGATAAGGCGTCAAAGCGAAAAGATAAAGCTGCAAAGAAGCAAGATAAAGCCGCAAAGCGAGATAAAGCCGCAAAGCGAGATAAAGCCGCAAAGCGAGATAAAGCCGCAAAGCGAGATAAAGCCGCAAAGCGAGATAAAGCTACAAAGCGGAAAGATAAGGCTGCCAATCAGCAAGCCGGCGCTCGAAAACCCGTTAGGGAAGCAGATTATCTGCAGACGAAATCAAATATTTTGCTTGATAAATATACTTTGGAGGCAAAGGGTAAGAAAATGAAACGATCAAAGAAGTGGAAGGCGGGTTATATCGTCGGAATAATCCTTACTGTGATAGTGAACGTACTGTTGATAGCAGCAAGGGTATTCATTGGAGCCGATATCCTTATCCTTGGAAAAGCCATTACTGCTATGCTTGTAATATTCGATTTGTTTGCTCTGCCGCTTATCGGATTGGCGATAGCTATGGATGTGAACAGTATCAGAAAATTCCGTCGCTTGAAAGCTAAAGAGGAAAAGGAAAATCTTGAAGCTCAATTCTCTGATGCAAAGGTGATCGAGAGCATGGATATCGACGATATGTTTGTAAAGGAATTCGACGAGGTATTCAAGGCCCGCGAGGAATCAAAGCCCCGTATGGGATTTGATCTCTCGGATTATTCAAGATTTGTGACCGATGAGATGAATTTCACCGTTGCGGTTAAAAATCTCACCGAGGCGGCTCGCAGAAAAGGCTTGAGCATAACCGATGAGTTTGCTTCAACCTTCCTCTCGGCATTTGCAAGCTCGAGATTGCTTCTCCTTAATTCTAAGGAAGGTAAGGATATAAGAAGATTTACCGGTGTTCTGAGTGATATATTCGGTACCGCTGAGCACTTTGAAAAGGTCGACGCAAGTTTCGTCGGCGGAGAGCTTCTCGTTGCGAATAATGAGGACGGTTCCGTTCGTCAGACCGCTATCATGGACATGCTCAACAGCGCAAGAGATCATAAGGAAAAGATATATTTTGCTTATCTTTCCGATCTTGATTGCGATATGCTGACAAATGTTTTTGCGCAATATATCCGTTACCTCAACAATCCCGAGAGAGAGAGCAAGATCACTCTCAAGGACGAGAAATACACGATCCCCGAAAACGTATGGTTCCTTGTTTCTATGAACGAAAATGCAAGTATCCGTTCGCTCCCCGTATATCTCGCTGAGCTTATGATGAGTGTCAATGTTGAGTATTCGGAAATTGCGGAGATCGTGGCACCTGCCGCAGAAGAGAGTGCAGAAGCGAGCGCAGAAGATGAATCTGTTGCAGAGGAGCCCGTAGAGGAGCCCGTAGAGGAGGTTCTTCCCGAGCTTCTTACGATTGGATATTATCAGCTTAGCTTTATGGCGGAAAAGTGCAGAAACAGCTTCTCAATGAGCGAGGATCTTTGGAAGAAGGTTGACAGCCTCGAGGAGTATGCCGCAAAGTACTCCGGATACCGATTCGGAAACAAGCTTTGGCTCAGATTTGAAAAGTTCCTTGCGGTTCTCAAGGCTTGCGAGATAGAGCCCTCGGTTGCGCTGGATAACGCGCTCAACTCTATTCTCGTTGACATTTTGCAGATCGTTCTTGACGGTAAGCTGGCAAGTGACGACAGAGGACTGATGGAGGCGCTTGAGTTTTACTTTGGCGAGGATAATGTTCCCGTTTGCCGCAAGACGCTTAAGGGCGTAACGATTTCAGAGGAATAAGAGTTTATCATTTTGACAAGAGAGAGGTTCTATTTAAATGTTAAGTATTTTTAATGATCAAATCTCATCCGCCGGTGCTATCCCAAATAGCGGGGCGCTTGATATCTTTTCTTCACCGTACGCCATTTTTGCGATCATTTTGGTCGCGCTTGCGGTTGTGGGCGCGATAGTTGCTATTGTCATTGCGGTGAAGGAGAAAAAAGGAAAAAATGTAGCAGCTGACAAGCAAAATGATGCCGCAAAGCAAAAGGAGGCAGATGCCAATTCCGAGCGTGCTCCCAGATTCTGTATGCTTACGCAGATCGACGAAAACAGAGCGAGCTATTCCGAAAAAAGCTTCGACGACAACGTAAGCCTTCGTAGATTCTGCGAAAGCTTCAGAGATTTTGCCGCCAGCGAGCTCAAGCTTTATTATGACATCAGCGACATCCGCAGATTTATTGCAGGACTCGCGGTCAGCCCGATGATAATTCTTCAGGGTATGTCCGGTACCGGTAAAACCTCGTTGGCCCACGCTCTCGGAGCATTTTTGGAAAACCGTTCCACCGTTATTCCCGTACAGCCGATGTGGAAGGAAAGAACAGACCTTCTCGGATATTATAACGAGTTTACAAAGAGATTTAACGAGACTCTTTTGCTTGAGAAGATGTACGAGGCAAATTACAGTGAAGAAATTTATATTACCGTGCTTGACGAGTTGAATATTGCGCGCGTTGAGTACTATTTCGCAGAGTTTTTATCACTTCTTGAGCTTCCGAATCCCGATGAGAGATATATTGACGTTGTATCCGATAAGTGGAGCAATGACCCCGCACAGCTCAGAGACGGCAGACTTAAGCTTCCCGCTAATATGTGGTTTATCGGCACGGCTAACAACGACGACTCTACGTTTGCTATATCCGATAAGGTATATGACAGAGCAATGATCCTTAACCTTGATACCAAGGCAGAAAGATTTGTCGCTCCCAGAACCAAGCCGATCCATATTTCTGCTGAAAGATTCAGAACGCTTGCTAAGGAAGCGATGAGAGAGTATTCTGTGACTAACAGAAATATGAAGAGACTTGAAGAGCTTGATAAATATCTTATCGAGCACTTCCATATCACCTTCGGTAACCGTATAATGAAGCAGATACAGACCTATATCCCCGTATACGTGAGCTGTGGAGGAGAAGAGTTAGAGGCACTTGACGACATTCTTGCAAAGAAGGTCATCAGAAAGCTTGAAACTCAGAACCCCGTATACCTCAGAAATGCCGCAGAGGGCTTGCTCAATTATATTGATGAGCTTTTCGGCACAGACGCAATGCCTATCTGTAAGGATGCTATACACCGTTTGCAGAGAAACGCATAAAAAAGTTAACACAAAAACCATTTAAACCATTAAAGGAACAAGCTTATGAATCAATTGGATGTTTATTACCGCGCGTTGATTGATTATCGTGCGCAAACTCTTGCACGCCGCGAATGCATAGCGCAAAGAGGCGCTGTAACGAAAGTGAATACGGAATCCGATCGCATTACCGTCACACGTATGCTGTGCACGATAGATGAGGATTGGGTAAATGCCATTGAGGCTGGCTTGGTCCATATCGAGAAGGCTATCAAGGAGGAAAGGCAGTTTATCCGTTCTAACGGAGAAGTCGTACCGATCGAAAAGGTCAAGCACGTCTCCAAGGATTCTGTCGAGCATCTTTCGAAGCATAGCAATCTCATCGCAAGAGAAATAGAGGGAGAGGATATTATTCCCGACAACCTTTATACAGTTGAGAGACTCAGCGATTACGCTGTGTATGAAAACCGCTTCCTCTATATGCTCCTGTGCTACCTCAGAGATTTCATTACTTTGAGATACAATAAGATATTGGAGTCAACAAACACCTATGACGCCAATATGACGATGAACAAGGAGATAAAGATAAACAAGCGTACCATCTCATATCAGGTCAATCTTGCCGAGATCCGCAAGGATGACGAATACCTCAGAGATCACAATGAGGCTAAGGATATGATCGATAGGATAGACCTGCTTTTGAAGGCGGTTATCGCATTCCTCTCAACACCCCTTATGGAGTACGCTTCAAAGGCTCCTATGCTTCGTCCTCCCATTACGAAGACCAACGTCCTGAAGATGAACAACAACTTCAAGGGCGCAATGGCACTGTATGAGTATGTAACTGCATACGATAAACCCGGATACACCATTGAAACAAAGGTGATCGAGCTCAATCCGTTCCGCGAGCAGATCGCGGATGAAATGGCGGAGACCGTATTACTTTCCTCCTTCTTAACGTACGAATACGGTCTTGATATACGCGATGAGCTCCAGAAATCATACGAGGAGGAAGAAAAGAGAAGAAAGGAAGAGGAATACAGGCTCTTCCTTGAAAAGCTCGAAAAGGCGCGCAGACGAGTACAAAAATCGGGAATGTCACCCGAGGAATACATACTTATGCTCGAAAGACAGATAAGAGTCCTTGAGGATAAATGCGCATCCTTGGATGCGGCACTTGCCGAGATCAAGCGACTTAAGGCTGAGCTTGAGGCAGCGTATGGCCGTATTGCCGAGCTTGAGGCTCTTGTAGAAGAGCTGAAAGCCGAGCTTGCATATCAGATCCAGAAATATATTGAGGATATGGCCGCACTTAAGGCGGCACATGCCGAGGAGATAAGACTTCTCAACGAAGCGCACGCTCTGGAGGTTGAGCGCTTGAATGAGGAGATCAGACTTACCGTTGAAAAATACGAGGCGGAGATCGCAAGGATACGCGAGGAGCACGCCGAGGAAATAAGAAAGCTTCATGAGGCTTATGCCGAAGAGATAAACCGTATCAATGAGGAGCATGCCCGCGAGGTCGAATCGATCCACGAGTCATATGCCGAGGAGATAAGAAAGCTCCACGAGGATTATGCGGAGCAGATCAATCAGCTTAACGAAGCTCATATCGAGGAGATAAGACAGATCAATGAGGCGCATGCCGCCGAGGTGTCCGAGCTTAACGCCGAGATATCGCGACTCAATGACGAGATCGTGCGGATCAATGAGGAGCACGCAACCGATATCGATAATCTTAAGAAGAAAATGGAAGAGGAGCGTCGCACTCAGCTTGCGGAGCAGGAAAGAATACGTGAGGAATGCAGAAATGATCTCAGGAATGCCGCAGCCAAGTACCAGGATGAAAAGGATTCTATGAGCATTACTATTCGAGAAAAGCAGCTCGAGATAGACAAGCTCATCGCAGAACGCGACAGCATACTTAAGGAAAGACGCATTTTGTCGGCGGAGCTTTATGCACTGAGGGTGAAATGCGGAGTTAAGGCTTCCGAGGAGGATCTTACTCTCAAGGAGAATTTTGACGAGCTTGAAAGAGAGTTTAATGTCTTCAAGAGCTTCTATAAGGAGCAATGGAGCAATACCAAAAAGCGCATCAGAAGAGATGTTATGAAGACCGTCAAAGAAAAAGAACCCAAGGCTCCCAAATAAAGCAAGAAATTCCCAAGCATACGCATAGTGAATTTCAGGGCTATACGACCTATAAATCTCAAATTATTTGAATCAGAAGAGTTGAACTATGAAAAAGGTATTAATTATTTCAGGATCAATAATCCTTTGCCTTTTGGCTGCATTAGCGATTGTCGTAGCGGTTGCCGACGTTGAAGGCGGCAAGAACGGCATTACGCTTGTCTTTAAGTCTGCGGATGCATCCGCAGAGTATGACGGGACGGCACTTGTAGCACCTGAGTGGGAGCTGACAAGCGGCGCTCTCGAAAAGGGACACGTTGCCAAGGTAAGCGTGACCGGCTCTCAGACAGAGGCAGGCGAGGGCAAAAATACTTTGTCGGTTACCATTTTGAATGATGACGGTGATGACGTTACGGATCGCTACAATATTAAACTTAATGAAGGAACACTTTCCGTTTATAAGAAAAATGTTGAATTCGTTGCTAAAAGCTTGCAAAAAACTTACGATGGAACCCCGCTCAAGTGCAACGAGTACGAGATCATAAGCGGTGGCATTCTTGCCGATCACCGCGCGGTTGCTACTTATTCTGGTGAGCTGATCGAAGCGGGAACCGTTGAGGTAAGAGCGTCTCTTTCAATATTTGACGAAAGCGGCAATGACGTGAGCGGAAATTATAATCTTGTCTCACATCCCGGCACGCTTACTGTGGTTAAACGCCGTTTGTCGCTTAAATCTGCCACCGTTGAGAGAGTTTACAACGGTGTACCGCTGTCAAACGATAAGATCAGTATCATCGAGGGAAGCCTGGCTCCGGAGCACGATATGGTATCGCAAACTTCTGCGAGACTGACGGGTGTTGGTGAGGTTTCAAACAAATTTACCGTCGCTATAAGAGATTTTTCCGGTAAAGATGTGACGGACAATTACAATATTGAGTACAATTTCGGAACGTTGCGTGTGCTGGCATCCAAAATAACCGTATATACCGGAAGCGACGCTAAGGTATATGACGGTGAGGAGTTTGCTTGCGATACGTTTGGCATTTCCTCGGGTAGCATTGCTACGGGAGAGAGCCTCGATGCGGTATTCTCAACCGTTGCGAGAAACGTGGGTATTTATGAAAATAAGGCAACCTTTTCGGTTATAAGCGCCGCGGGAATTGATACGACCCAAAACTATATTATCACCGTGGTTACGGGAACCGTTGAGATTCTTGAAAGAAGCCTTATCCTTTCAAGCTCGGATGATTCCAAGATATACGACGGTCAGCCTCTCACAAATGAGGAGATAACCTATCTTGAAGGTACTACCTTAGCAGAAGGACATACCCTGAGCGCTATTTTTACGGGCTCTCAAGAAACACAGGGAACGAGTAAAAATGAGTTCAGTGCAGTTGTTTACGATGAAAACGGTGAGGATGTCAGCTCAAACTATGACATCAAAACCTTCTTTGGAGAGCTTACCGTTACAAAGGCAGCCATAGCCGTCAGAAGCCCCGACAAAACCAAGGGATATGACGGAACCGCGCTCTTCAGCACCGAAGACGATATGATCGTTATGGGAACGGTCTTGCCGGGACACAGAATGGAATTTGACATAACCGGCAATCGTATATCCGCCGGTGTATCAGATAATAGCTTTGACGTTAAAATATATGCAGAGGATGGCACAGACGTTACCGATAACTACGATATCGTCAAGAATTACGGTAAGCTTACGGTAACAAAGAGATCACTCATAATAACAACTCCTACTATTGACGTGCTTTACGATGCCAAGGAGAAATTCAGTCTTCCCGAGGATTGCACGGTTGACGGAGAATTGGCTCCCGGAGACGAGCTGATACTGGTTCTTCCCCAAAAGCATGCGTCTGTATACAAAGGAAAGAATACGGTCGTAGTTATGATCGAGAGAGGCGGAGTTGACGTTAGCGAAAACTATGATCTGACTGTTGTGGAGGGTGACTTTACAATTCATCCCGTGACCTTGAGTATTGGAACCGAGACCAGGCATAAGGTGTACGATAAGACCGCTTTGTTGGCTCCGAATTCGCCCGGATGGTTCTATCTTTCCGATGCACGACCTGTTGAGGGACACGTTTTGGGCGTTCCCGAATTTGTTTCTTCGATCAGAGAGGTCGGAAGCATGCAAAACAAGGTTGTAATGGAGATATACGACTCGATTACAGGAGAAAACGTTACAAGAAATTACAACATTGAGTATACCTACGGTTCACTCATAGTTACTCCATTTAATATAACGATCAGATCGGGATCTGCGGAAAAGGATTATGACGGTGTTCCTCTCACACATGACTACTGGGAGATTATTTCTACCAGCGCCAACAGTGAGATCCCCGCAGGAGACGTACTGGAAGTTATTGTGTGCGGCGAAAGACTGAGCGTTGGTGAAAGTCCCAATGATTTTGCGGTTGACGTTATCGATGAGAACGGACAGTCTGTTCTTTCGAATTACAATATTACAATGCTTGAGGGATCCCTTGTGGTTAATGGAGATGATCCCGAAGAAAACGAACCCGAGGAAACCGAACCCGTGACCGTCATGAAGATCAGGAGCACGTCGAGCGGAAGAGTGTATCTGCGTTATATGAGTTATTCGGATACGTCAGGTAAGCTCGAGGCAAAGCCGTATGACGGAATGATCAATTCCAAATATAGCTACAATTATCTGGCAAGTGCTTCTGTGAAGAATGCGGTTAACGCGGAGCTTATAGAGATCGAGAATTACATGGTCAATATGTACGTTCTCCCGGCATATCCCGTAATGGAGGAGAAGAATTATCCTCTCCCGACAAATGACGTTATCTATTCCAATAAGCATGACGGCACGTATTCGCTTTTGTATTATCACTACAGCGGATACGGCGACGAGCTGGGTCCGGTACCGTCAGAGTATTCAGATGAGGAAAAGGCTTATCGGGATTTCGTTTATAAGAATTATACCGACGTCGGTGATAATGAAACGCTGCGCTATATGAACAAGATCATCGACAAATATCAATTCAGCAAGGATGATCGCGATATTGTGACTACCGTCGCCTCTTACATACAGAACGCGGCAAAGTACGATTTGAGTGTTGCTGAACGGCTTGATAAGGAAGAGGATATGATAATCCAATTTCTTGAAACCTACAAGAGAGGTGTATGCCGACATTATGCCGCGGCGGCAACCGCGATGTATAGAGCTTTGGGAATTCCGGCGAGATATACCGTTGGATTTGCCGCGGAAGCGGTTGAAGATAAGTGGGTAAACGTCACGACTGCGGAGGCGCACGCTTGGGTCGAGGTCTACTTTGACGGAATAGGCTGGCTGGCTATTGAGGTCACAGGTGGAAACGGCTCGGGTAATAATCCTGATGGAGACGATTCGGATGATACTGACACTCCCAAAAATAACGAGCTTAAGCTCAAGCCCGTTACCGAGCACTATATTTATAACGGATCGGTGATAAAGCACTCGGGTAGCATACAGGGATTCACCGATTGGGCAAATAAGGGATATACGCTCGATGCTGTTGTAAGCGGCGAGAGCTCCGAGGTGGGCTGGACGCACGTTTACATTGATAAGGTAACTATCTATGATCCCGACGGAAACGATGTCACAAATAAATTCAAGATCACAAGAAGCGCCGGACGAATGCAGATATATCTCTATACTGTAACCGTTAGTTCGGGCGGAACTACCCAAGAGTACAATGGAGGAGAGCTGACTAATTCGAATTATTCGATAGAGCTCGGCCCGAATCAGAACCTTGCCCATAACGTAGAGGTCGAATGTACCGGTAGTATCACGGATGTCGGAAAGACCAGAAACACGTTCAACGTCACGATTACCGATGAAAAAGGACTGGACATTACTGATCAGTATTACGTATCTAAAAAATACGGAATACTTGAGGTCTATGCAAGAGAGCTTAACATTATAGTGAACGATGCGAAAAAAACGTACGACGGCACACCGCTTCAAAGCACTGCATACTCGATCCCCGATCTGTCGCAGATCGTGAGCGGACAGTTCCTGGATGATATTGTGATCACCGGATCTCAGACAAACGTTGGTGTAAGTGAAAATCATCTTACTAATATAAGGGTGTATATGGTTGTTGGTGATATGTTCGTTGACGTTACTAATAACTATACTATAATAAGCACACCGGGTAAGTTGTGGGTAGAACCATAGTTTTAATTATTAAAAAGGTTGGAAGCATATGCTTTACGAAAAGTATTTTAGAAAAATAACCAAACGGGCACAAAGGCTCAAAATTGTGCGGAAATTCAGAGTTCCGATAACAATGACAAGTCTTACGCTCATAGCTTCCGTTATTTTTCTTATTTCGATGATTATAATTTCGGGCACTTTGTTCGTGATTACTCAGGGCCTTGTGTACAGCGAAAGCGACTGTCCGTCAAGTATTTACTACGGAGATTCGTTGGGATATGAGGCGGAGGCGATATTCAGTGACGTAAGATATGAATACGCCTCTACCAAGGATCCCGAAAAGTGGTCACAGGATGAGCCCGTCCTGCTCGGTAGTTATTACGTCAGGGCGGTGGCTACATCCACGTTCGGCAGCCCCAGATACGGAAGCACACACGAATATAAGATAGCTCCAAGACCTGTAAAGGTTAAGGTTAACGAGACCGAAATATTATACGGGGGTACACCCACGGTAAGTGCTGATCTTGTCTATGGAGATACTATCAGCTGCAGTGAATTCTCATATGAGGACATCTCGCTTAAAAATACGAGCATAAAGGCATCTGCCGATGCGGTGGTAATAACCGATAAGGATGGAAATAACGTTACAGACAGATATTCCATTGTGCCCGAGCTCTCACCGATCGAGATATTGCCTATCAATATTACGGTAACCGTGTCAAGCTCGTCTATGATCTATAACGGTCTTGCCTTTGAGTTTGACGGATATGACAATAAGCCCGCGGGACTTCTCGAGGGAGATTCACTCTTCGCTACTATCGAGAGCAGTATTACCAACGTTGGTCAAACGGAAAACGTTGCCACCTCCTGGCTTGTGATCAATAAGGATAATAAAGACGTGACCGTTCACTATAATATTGACCAGGTGAAGGGAACTCTCACAGTTCAAAAGCGACCCATCGTAATAGAGACCTTCGGCGGCTCATTCGTTTATGACGGTCAGCCTCACTTTGTTACCGATACGAACGTAGTTGAGGATGGCGATAATATGCCTTTGGTCGAAGGACACAGTGTGGTAGTTGAGGAATACAATGAGTTTATAAACGTATGCTCTGTGAAGAATATCCTCAAATTAAAAATAGTTGATGCACAGGGAGAGGACGTTACCGCAAACTATTCGGTTATAGTAACCTCTTCGCAGCTGCTGGAGGTCTTAAAGAGACCGGTGACGTTGACAACCGGCGGACTTAAGATAACGTACGACGATCAATATCATTCCAACACCGATTATACTGTTGGCGGGGACGGATTGGTTGAGGGTCAAACAGCTAAATATTCAGATAAGATCGAGGTAATTGATGCGGGGGACGTTGAAAATGCCGTTGTAATGACCGTCGAGGATGAAAGCGGTAACGACGTTACCTTCAACTACGACATAACCTATAATTACGGCAGACTTGTGATAGATCCTATCGTGCTTTGCGTAAAGACCAACGGTAACGTTAACGAAAACGGTGAGACTACGCGCATATACGACGGCAAGCCCTTGCAGATCCCGGAGTACGAGATAACCAATATGGATGCGTTTCTCCCGGGACATTCCGGCGTATTGGCATCCTCCACAACGATAACCGACGTTCAGATTGACGAAAACGGTAATCCTATAGGCGTAAAAAATAAGATCACACTGAAGATAACGGGCAGTTCTCGGGATGCATCTCAGCCCTCGCTGTTAAGTAATATTATTGGTATTGATAACACCGAGGAGACTGTACGCGATGTATCGAAAAACTACGTGCTTTATTACGGTGAGAACGATGCTGATGCGGGAGAATTGAAGATCCTGCCGCGCGAGATCACGGTAAGAACCCATACCAATCACGGATTGGTATTTAACGGTAAGCCTCAGCAGTTCATTGATTTGAGTGCCTCGGGTGAAGCGGAGAAGGGATTTGAGATCATAAGAGGAACACTTGCCGACGGTCATACTATGCAGGCTGTATCTGACCTTTGCGCCTCTGTCACTTATGTTTCCGATGGAGTGGTAGATAACACTCAGGAATATGAATTCATTGACGGCGACGGAAACGTCGTTGCGAGAAGCAATTATAATGTCATCTTCAGCGAGATCGGAACCATTAAGATAATCCCGATGCAGTTTAAGATAGTGACTAATTCCCGTGATTTCATATATGACGGAGAGGAGCACAGCTTTAGTCTTGAAGGCGAAGGCTTTACAGTTACTCCCATTCAGGGTACGTTGCCTGAGGGATATTCGTTTAAGGTTGATACGGACACTGTAGTATCCGTCCATACACCCGATCCCGTTGAAAATGTAATAACCCTCTCTATCATAAACGGAGACGAGCCTGTTCCCACGGAGGAATATTACATACAGTATGATTATAGCGGAAAGCTTTACGTTGCTCAAAGACCGCTTAATATCGTTGCAAATTCAAGCTCGAAGATCTATGATGCCACACCTCTCTCTGACGGTGGATATACCGTGTCTGATGATGAAAACGACGAATTTGATTCACTGCTCGCTGCACACTCTATCGAGAGTATAGTGATCACGGGAGAGATAACTGACGCGGGTACTGAATTTAACGTCGCATCTGACATTAAGATAGTTTGCGAAGGCGAGGACGTAACACAAAACTATTGCGTTACGTATACCGACGGTGAGCTTACGGTCGAAAAGAGATATCTTAAGATCGTAACCGGCGGAAAAAGCTGGATATACGATGGGGAAGTCCACAGCCACGCGGAGTTCACTTCTGTTGATGATGAAACAAATGAAGACGATTATCTGTGCGACGGGCATAAGGCTTTTTATGACGAAAACGGATGCGTCGAGCTTCTTAATGCTACGGAATCTCCTGTCGAAAATATTTTCGCGGTCGTTATAAGCTATACGTCTGATGACGGCGAAGTTATCGACGTGACCGGTAACTATGATATCGACTACGTTTACGGCGAGATATTCATTGATCCGAGACCTGTGACCGTTTTGTCGGGAAGCGAATCTTGGGTATATGACGGAATCGAGCACGAAAACGTGACCTATACTTACGTTGAAGGCAGCCTGGAGCTTGTTGAAGGCCACGCGATCGAGTTCAAGGATAACAATACCAAGGCGCTCAACTATACTGAAACACCCATTGAAAACATTCTCGAGGTGTTGAAGGTTATCGATGCCGCAGGTGAGGATATCAGCTTTAACTACGATATCGAGGTCCTTTACGGAACTCTTGCTATCTCCAAGAGAAATATAACGGTAACAACGCTTGACGGAAGCTGGATATACGATGGCAACGTGCATACAAGTGCGGAGTGTGTCATCAACGAAAGTGGCGAGTTTGAGGATGTCAACGGCGGATATACGGTCGGCGGTGACGGACTCGGTCAGTATCTCTATTGCGGTCTTACCGCCGTGACCGAGATCACCAACGTGTATGATAAGGCCAACGTTACTGATACAAAATTCGGCAGACCTAACGTTATTGAAATCAAGCTCTATCTCGACTCCGAAAAAACAGAAGAGGTCGATGAAGAGAATTACGTTGTAAATTACGAATTCAACGGAATGCTTACAATAGAGCAAAGACCGATACTCGTCAAGACCGGCTCATTTGAGTGGATGTATGACGGAGATGAGCACTATCTGTATGATTTTGAGGCGGTAGAATCAGAGGGATATTATTCGCTTGTTGAAGGACACAGTCTTGTTCGTTCAACCGAATTTACCGTTACAAACGTAAATGACAGCGGTCTTAATGCGTTTGAGGTCATAGTTGAGGATGACATTATTACTCAGAACTATAAGATCGAATATGATTACGGTTATTTGACGGTCACTAAGAGAACCATAGTGATCAATACCAATAACGCCAGCTGGGTATATGACGGATTTGCTCACTCGAGTCAGGACAGAGACGTTGAAAACGGCGGATTTACCGTCAGCGGAGATGATCCTGTCGAGCGCAACTTTGATATTAAGGTTGTGTCCCGAAGCTCTGTAACGAACGTGCTTGAGGGAAATGTCACTAACACCGTTGAGGTGAAGGTGTTCTTCAAGGATACCGAGGACGAGGTCGACCCCGAAAACTATTCCGTTGAATACGGGGATAAGGGAACGCTCAAAATAACTCCCAGATCCATTACGGTATATACCTTTGACGGAAGCTGGATGTATGACGGTGAAACACACACAAGCTGTGAGTGCTTGACCGACGAGGATGGCAATTTCCTTGAGGTTAACGGCGGATACAGAATTGGCGGTGAGCACGGATTGACCGCAGACACCAATCTCTATTCTCAGATATCTGAGTGGAGCGGCGTTACCAACGTGTACGACGGAAACGTCAAGAACGAAATAAAGATAAAGCTTTATCTCAAGAGCACCGGAGAAGAGGTCTCGCCGAGCAATTATGTCGTTGAATACGAATATGACGGAAGCCTCCGCATAACGCCAAGACCCATACTCGTGCAGACCGGATCAAATACGTGGACGTATGACGGCGAAGCGCATTCTCATTACGAGTTCGATTTGCTGAGCGGCGTTGACGGATATTATGATCTTGTACTTGATCACAAGCTCGTTCGCAGCACTGAGTATGCGATAACCAATACCTGGGAGAGCGGTGAAAATGCATTTGAGGTCATAGTAGAGGATGAGCTTACAACTCAGAATTACGATATACATTATGAGCGCGGAACCCTCGAAATAATTCCGAGAACCATCTCGCTCCAAAGCTTCAACGGAAGCTGGATGTACGATGGATCCAAGCACTACAGCGAGGAATACGGCATTAAAAACGGTGGATATACCGTGCTTGGTGACGGACTGCGTGACGGATTCTTCTACACTATGCTTTCTTCCTCCACCTTTGTTGAAAACGTTTTCGATAAGGACGGAGAGCTTGACGGGGAGAATGGAAGACAAAATGTCATTTGCGTCGAGCTTTACTTTACTTCGAACGGCGAAAAGGTGGATCCGAGAAACTACGTCGTTGAGCTTGATGAGGAAAACATCGGTGAGCTTACCGTGACCCCCAGACCCATACTTGTTTTGGTCGGTGATGAAAATGCAACCGAGAAGTGGACGTATGACGGAATGCCTCATTCCTGCGAGGTATTCAAAGCTCTTGAAAACGTTGAGGGATTCCCTCATGTTCCTCTTGTAAACGGTCACGTTCTTGTGCTTTCCAAAAAGTACGAGATCACGAACGTTTGGGAGAGCGGAGAAAATATGCTCGAGGTCATGGTCGAGAATGATCTGATCAATCAAAACTATACTATTGAGTATCAGCGCAGAGGTCTCACTATTGAAAAGAGAGAATTGACGGTATATACCAACAACGGTGAATGGGTATATGACGGATATCCCCATTATAGCCAGGAGTTCGGCGTTGTAAACGGAGGATATACGGTTGACGGACTTGTCAACACTCTTGTAACCGGCCTTACTGATATTACCAATATTACCAATGTATTTGACAGAGACGGCGATGATGATGCCGAGGACGGCAGACTCAACGTAATAAAAATCAAGCTCTATGTGTCGGAAAACGGTATGGAGGTCGACGCGAGAAACTATGCTGTCGACTATAAGTATGAGGGAATTCTTAGGATAACGCCAAGACAGCTGGCTCTTGAGAGCTTTGACGGAGAATGGGTATATGACGGAATCGCACACTACAGCCAGGAATACCTTGTTCATAATGGCGGATATACCGTTGGCGGCATAGACGGCTTGCCCGCGGATATTAACCTGTATCCGAAGCTCTCTGCTATGAGCAGCGTTACCAATGTCTTTGACGGCGTGGACGGAAAGGTACTTAACGCTATTGATATCGAGCTCTATCTGAAGGATTCGGATGAAGAGGTTGACGAGCGCAACTATGATATCTATTCATCGACGTACGGATACCTTACTGTAATCCCCAGACACATTTCGGTCGAGACCTTTGACGGAAGCTGGGTATATGACGGTGTTGCGCACACCAGCCAGGATCACGGTGTTCTGAACGGCGGATACAACGTCGGAGGCGTGCACGGACTTGGAGCGTATCTCTCGTCTGTTCTCAGAAACGTAAGCTCTGTTACCAACGTGTATGACGGTCGCGTTGAAAACAGTATTACTATAGATCTTATAATTACCGCCTCGGGAGAGGTGGTCGATAAGCGTAATTACGTTATTGACGAGGAATTTTTCGGGGAGCTTTGGATAACTCCCAGACATATACTTGTGCAGACGGCTACCGACGAGAAGATATATGACGGAACGCCTCTTTACAATTATAGCGTCAGCTTGATCGGCTCGGAGCCCGATTATCCTCAGCCTCCTCTGGTTCTCGATCATAAGCTGGTTCTCAAGACACCCTATGAGATAACCAACGTATGGGAAAGCGGTGATAACATAATTGAGGTCATAGTAGTAGACGAGCTTATCACTCAAAACTATGAGATCGAATATGAATACGGAACCCTTACAATTAAGCCCCGTCCCATTCTTGTGCAGACAGGCTCGGATGAATGGATGTATGACGGTCAGGAGCACTCCTGCGAGATCTATGAAGCTATAGAGCGCGAAGGATATCCTGCTCCCGCTCTTGTGAACGGACACGAGCTCAAGCTTGAATCAAGCTATTCGATCACAAACGTTTGGGAGAGCAATGATACTTGGGCAAGACAGAATATGCTCAAGGTTATAGTTGAGAATGAGCAGATCACTCAAAACTATGATATCAATTATGAATACGGAACCCTTACAATTAAGCCCCGTCCGATTCTTATTGGAACAGGCAGCGGTGAGTGGGTATATGACGGAATTCCCCATATGGCTGAGGAATATTGGCTTATAATGGATGATCCCGAGTATCCCTTCGGATACGTGTCAGGACATTACCTTGTTCTCAAGGACAGCAAGAAGATCACAAACGTCTGGGAGAGCGGAGAAAACAGCTTGGTAATTCATGTTGTAGACGAAAGAAACACTCAAAACTACGATATAAATTACAGAAACGGCACGCTCGTTATTACGCCCAAGCCTATAACCGTTATTGCAAATTCTGCAGAAAAGGAATATGACGGAACTCCTCTCACAGACAGCGGTTGCACAGCTGAGGGACTTATCACAGGACACCGTATTTCGGGCGCGGTCGTTGTTGGATCGCAAACCGAGATAGGCGAATCTGAAAACCGCGTCAGCGATGCTACTGTTGAGAATGAAAACGGTGAAGATATGACCGGCAATTATACGATGACATATGTCAGCGGTATACTTCGGGTTGTCGGACGCGACCTGATCATTCAGATCGGAAGCATAGAGGTTCCTTATGACGGAAACGAGCATTCGTGTCCCGAGGGAAGTGCAGTGCCCGCAGGAGACATTGTCCCCGGACATACTATCGTTCCCAAGGATCCCGATTCTGTCCCCTTTATAGTTGATATTGGTTCGGTTATCAATATCTTCGAGGTCATCATTGTTGATGAAAACGGAAACGACGTCAGCGCCATGTATAATATTCTTGAGATCAAATCAGGAACGCTTACGGTGTTTGATCCCGAAGACGAAGGCGGCGGCGAAGGCGGCGGCGAAGGAGGCGGCTCCGGCAGCACCGATCTTGACGATTCCGGAAGTATAGGAAGCGGCGGCGGCGAAGGAGGCGGCTCCGGCGGCACTCCCACGGTCGTTTTGGAGGTGAAATCCTCTGTATCTGACACCATTTATATGCGCCTTAAGAGCTTTGGAAATTATACCGGAAGCGGTTGGTCAGCCGCACAGCAATACGGTGAGATACTGGGTAATAAATACTCTTACAATTATCTTACCGGAGTTACACTCGGAATACAAAATTACGATGAGATAGTTCTGGATGTAAGATCAAATACAAGTCAGTATCTGTTGCCCTACTATCTTGTGATAGGCGGTAGCGGCTACGAAATACCCACCAGCGACGTAGTATTTGATAGCGCGCATAACGGAAGCTATTCGCTCAAGTATTACCTTTATCAGGGATTTGGTGTTGGTATGAACGAGGACCTTGGCATGTATACCGAGGCTGAGCGCAGATATCGCTCGTTCGTTTATAAAAACTATACTTACGTTGATGACGAGACAAAGGCGTTTATGCAGGCCATCATTGACGCGGAGGGATTTGATATTAACGATCCCGACGTTGCCCGTAAGATAGCCGCGTATATCCAAAATGCTGCGGTGTATAACCTTGAATACGATCCTACACTTGATCAGCAGCCCAATATAGTTATCGCATTCCTGAGAGACTATAAGGAAGGCACGTGCAGTCACTATGCATCGTCTGCTACGCTTCTTTACAGAACTCTTGGCATTCCCGCGCGTTATACCATAGGCTACGTAGGTCAAACCGAAGCAGACGAATGGACCGAGATCACCGGTGACAAAGCGCACGCCTGGGTAGAAATTTACGTTGACGGACTTGGCTGGATAATGGTTGAAGCAACCGGAGGCGGCTTTGGCGACGGAGAAGGAGGCATCGGAGGCGGAGGCTCCGGATCCGGCGGCGAAGGCGGCGAAGGCGAAGGTGAAGGCGGCGAAGGCGGTGAAGGCGGCGAAGGCGGCGAAGGCGGCGAAGGTGAAGAAAGCGAATACGAATCAGAAACCGGTGAGGAAACTGAGGAAGAGCCTTACAAGCCCGAGATAACCATCTACCCCGTTTCGCTTGATAAGACCTATGACGGAACCCCTCTTCTGGCTGAAAACAGACTCGATGAAACTGATCTTGACATCAAAATGCTCTTAGAAATGGGCTACACCTATACTGTCGTTGTAACGGGAAGTCAGACAGAAGTCGGATCAAGTCCCTGTAAGATAATTGAATTCCATCTGTATGATCCCGATGGAACTGAGGTTACCGACGAGTATCGTGTTATATATGAGACGGGTACACTTCTTGTTATGGACAAACAAAGAATAACCGCCCAACTCTACGAGGTTACAAAGATGTACGACGGAACACGTCTCGAATACGGCCCCAAGCAATTCTACAACATTCAGGGTATATCGCTTGATGAATACGACGTAGATATCAGTATTTCCGGTGGAATTACCGAAGCAGGTACAATAAAGCTTCAAGACATTCAATACACGCTCAAGGTGATCCGCAAGGCTGACGGCGTTGACGTTTCTGATAAATATTACGTTTCGTTTATCGGCACTCCGCTTACGGTTGCTTATAGAACCATCACACTTTTGGCGGCTTCCGAGGAAAAGCCGTATGATGGAACGCCCTTGTCAAACAGTGGCGTTACTATTTCTAACGGAAGGCTTGTTGCAGGTCATAGGCTGACTGCGGAGGCTGTCGGAGAGATAGTCGACGAGGGTGAAACCAATAATGTGGTCAGTGAGTCGTCCATAAAGGTAGTTGACGCGCAAGGTAACGACGTTACGCATAACTACTATTTTAAACTGATCGACGGAAAGCTTACGATTACCGATGATGAGTAAAAATTCGGGAGCTGATGCTCTCAGCTCCCGAAATGAATTTCATTAAAAAAGATCCCTGCAGAATCTGCAGGGATCTTTTGTCTTTGCGAAATGTTGCGTTAAGATTTCAAACTCCAAACACTTTTGATAATGGAAGCAAAGGCGATGCGCCGTGAGCAGAAACATGTAAGACCGCTCCTTACCGCTCTTATCGGCTGTGCTTCTGAAAATCGCATTATTAAAAATCTCGGATTTTTATTTTGGAATGTCAATAGATTCCGGGAACGTAGAGCGCCGACGGACTCATGTTTCTGAGAGCATCGTTGTAGCACGTGCTGCTTCCCTTAGCGCAGAAGGGAAGTATATCCTCCTCCAGCTCCGGAATAGAGTCGGTCTTCATATCGAGATATTCGTTAAGTGTCCTTCTGCAATATTCAAGACGGCGAAGCATTCCGCCCAGGCGAATATCATGGCAGTCGAATCCCTGAGGCTTGTTTTCGGTTCTCCATTGCTTTTCAAAGGCGCGTGCGAAGCTTTTAACTCGGCATATTATCTCGGGAATGTCGCGCTTGGCGTAAAGCTCAAGATCCTGTTTTCTGCCTTCCTTATAGGCTTTTCTGAGAAGTACACCCATCTCGCTCTTGAGTGAGAGTACCTCGCAAAGCTTGGCGGCACTGTCAAAGATATAACCGTATTTGCGGCTTTTTTTCGCAACGGCGCGCAGATCCTTTGCAAGGCTTGCATACCTCTCGTTTGCACCCTCCGCCACGGTGTAATCGGTAAATCCGTTGAAAAGATCGGCATAGAAAAGATATTTCGAGGGATTAACAGGGATAAAGGATTGCTTTACCTCTCGGTCGGCAACGTAATTTGCCATATCTATAAGCATAAAGTCATCAAATGAGAGCGAGAACCTTTTCTCAAATTTAGCCTTGATCGTCTCCTCGTCACAATTGCCCTTGGCATATTCAGCAAGATAGAAGAGCGAGGGGAGAGTGCCGTAGCGGGAGCATTCTGCTCCGTTATCGCCCCACATTGTTATGATGACGTTTTTGACCTTGTTTTTCTTGCAAGCCTCCAGAGCCGGAAGGATGGTTTTAAGAGAATAACGGTTATATGGCAAAAAGCCTCTTGAGGTGTACGTGCTGCCCGCGAACCAGAGCTTTTTCGTAAGCTGCTTGTGATTATATATCATATCGTCGTAATTTTCTTCTTTGGTATGATAATAGTCCCAATACACCGGAGATACGGATTCGGGGAGCGCGTCCTTGCTTGACTTCGGCATTTCAATTTTAGGCTTGTAATAACCGCCCTCGCCAACGTTGGCGAAGAACATATCCGACCACATAAGCACCTCGTAGCCGTATTTTTTCGCAATCTCACAAACTCGGTCAAGGTGCTTTTTCATAATGGTCTGAACGCTTTCAAGTCCGTTTTGGGCAAGATACTTGCCCGTGCCGAGTCCCCATGCCTCGTCCATGCCAATATGTATCCGCTTGGAGCTGAAGCACCCCGAAAGGGTTGAAAACATATTGTCTATAAGCTGATAGCATCTCTCGTCACCAACGAGAAGAGTGCGCGGATTGTCGGTGGGAAACTGATTCCATCGAATAGTAGTCTCAAGATGTGAGAGAGTCTGTATGCAGGGAATTACCTCCATACCGATATCGGATCCGTAAGCGTCGATCTCGCGCATCTCATTTATAGAGTATCTGCCCCTCATATATCCGAAATACGGCTCGCCCTCCACCTCGTAGGTGTCCTCACAGTAAAGAAACAGCGCGTTGTATCCCATTTTTCTGATTATCTGCATGTATTTTTTTAAGGCGTCAACTCTCATCACCGCATTTCTCGACATATCGAGCATAACGCCGAAGGTATTGAAGTTTTTCACGTGCTTTCACACCCCTTCAAAGAAATTTGTCTGCATATATTAATTATATCAGAAATAAGCGGTTTTACAAGATAAAAATGCGCTCTTTTTGTGGATTTTTCTGCTTTTCCTTACTTGTTTTTCAAAATTGGTATAAATTTTATTTAAAAAGACAAATTGTGGGCGGCGTATAAAAGATCCGGCGCGGACATCATGCCCGTGCCGGATCTTGTTGATATTTAGTAATTATTCTGCAGAGGGAACTGCTACGTCCTTGAATCTGTAAAGCGGACAGTAGGAGTCGGGCTCAGCTTCGGGAATCGCCGCAACGATAATGTCAACCTTCTTGCCGGCATATGCCGAAAGATCGATTTTTAATCCTGCGCTCTGGAAGCTTGAATTTTTCAGAGATGCCGCAACGTCTGCGTAGCCGTTGGGGGTGGAGAGAGCCTTGGCAACGTCTATGACGCTTGCATCCATCTGTAACAATGCCTCTTGATTTCCGCAATCCTGCCAGGTAAGTCCGCCGTCGGCTGACCATACGTATTTGGAAATGCCGCCGTCGATTATACACCAGCCGGATATAGAGAGCTTCATATCGTTTTCAACGGTTACGGGAAGCGCGTCCTTGGGACCGCCCTCCTTGGAGCCGAAGCTGAACAGCTGAAGCACTCCGTTTGCTATGTCAAGAGCTGAGCCGAAGGGAAGTGCGGTGATCTTAACGTCTGCATTGGGATCTAAGGGGGTGTCGAAGCTTACGTCGTAAGTGAAGGTGTTGACCTCGCCTATGAGAGTGCCTGCGATTATGGGAAGAGTATCGAATTCATCCTGGTTCAGCAAGCAGATCTCCTCAAGGCTTGAATCCATACCGATGTATGCGATATCAAGGGCTACGTTCTCGGCATATACCGCGTTGAACAGATCCATACGAATATATTTGCAGTGATACTTTCCGTCAGATTCTTTAAAGGAGGGAATGGCGAATTTTGAAATGTCAAGGACTGCTACGTGCCATTCTCCGTCCTGAATAAGACTGTAGGTTATAGTGTCGCCCGGATCCGGTGTTTTATTGATCGTACTGATAAATATTTCTATGGTGTTCAGCTGCACAGCATTGGTGGAGGGAACTCTGTACTTGAAGACAAGATATTGTCCCGATTCAGTGTCCTCCTGCGGCGCGTTGTAAACGATCGCATAGGATTCGCCAAGCGGGCAGTTGAGAATGGGCTTTACTGTTACGTAAGAGCCGTCGGAGCTGACGGTAGCAGATTCAAAGAATCCTTTTGAGCCTGACAGTATAGCTTCCAGCTCATCGTGATCGACGTAAACCTTCAAAAGGTCGGGGTTACCCTCGGGAAGAGTCTCCTTTTCCCACTTTTCGTAGTTGCCGTCAACCACGATCTTAAAGGTGCGGTCGTTTGCTCCGTCCATGGTGGTAACGAAGGAATAGGAATAGGTTCCGTCACCGTCGTAATGTACGGTATAACCGTCGTACGCGTGGGGATGCTTTTCGTCATTCTTGGAGCTGACCTCGTATTTCTGCCATTCTCCGTTTACCTTTTCGTATATTACGGGAACGGTCATCTTATTGAAGCCGTATACTCTTACAGCCACGTTGTTGAAGCCGCCTGTGAGCGTGAATTCTGCGCTCTCACCGTTTGTAGTCTTTACCTTGGGAACGAATACGCTTTCTATAACGCTTGCATTCTCGCCTGCGATAGCCTTGAGAGGATTGAGAATAGTGTTTTCTCTGACGTCACGAACGTTTTTATCCATATATTGAGTTCCGTCGGGAAGAGTCATGGTATATTCGAAATTACCTGCCGCCTCGTCCACCTTGCCGTCCTCGAGAAGCTGAGAGCCCCAAGGAAGGAGAATAGCGTTTATGGTAAATTTATCGCCCGCCTTAAGGGTCGTCTTTTCTTCAATGTTGAGAGTGATGTAGACAGTATCCTCGTAATTTACGATGGCGAAATTAGGCTCTGCCTTCTCACCGCCGATAATAAACTCGGAGTTGTATACGAGGAAGGCGAGGTTGGCGTATCCGGTGTCGCGTGAGGAGTTGTCCATGTCGAAGAACGAGAAGTAAGGACAATTGTCACCAAGCACGTATTTTACGGGCGTTTCGGTCAGATTTGCGTCCGTAACGACTGGCTTGTTATCTTCGTTGAGATATCCGACCTTTTTATATATACCCGTTGATTCATTGGGGCAAACCTTGTAGAATTGGAAATCGGTGACGAAATTGTTGATGGTGATGTCCTCAAGAACCTCGTAGGTCATCTCGTAGAAGGTTCTGTTCTCATCGGTCTGGGGCATCTCGGTGTGAGTGTAGCTGACCTTCATCTTGCCGTCGTTAGTGATATAATCCATCTTAACGTCGGCGTAGGTGGGGCCGTAGGAGTCGATGGTGTTCCATCTGTTCTCCCATCTTACCTCGTTTCCGTCGGCATCCACGTATCTCAGCCAGTCGTGGTCACCTGCGCTTGTGTGCTGAGGCTGATCACTCCAGAACGGAGCCGACATACCTCTGAAGTCGGGAAGAGTATTGTACCAAACGCGATCGGTAAACATCCAAGGGAGAACACAGTTAGTCTCGGTAACACCGGTGGAGAGGTGATAGTAAGGAGAGAAGAACTGGATCCAGGAGAGCTGCTTTAAGGGATAGTTGCCCCAATTCTGATAGAGGTTCAGAACGGTGTATTCGTATTTTTCCTTTGCATCGATGACCAAGGGGAATATGACCTCGTTGTATGGAGCATCGTCGAGATTGAAGAGACCTCGCTCACCGTGCTGCTCGCTGAAGTTTTTACCTACCTCAAGAGGAACGGGGATCATAACGTCTCCCTTATCGAGAAGAGCCGCGCATTCCAACTGTCCCGTAGAGGAGTAGGTCATAACGTAGATGGTTCTGTTATAATTATCGCCGCGAATAGCGAAGCTTGCTCTGTAGTGCTTGCCGGGGTTCTTGTAAAATGAATCGTTGAAGGTACCGCTTGCCATATTAAAGCGATAAATTCCGCGAAGCGAATCGTAGCCTATGTATTTGGCGCTGTCGGAGCTTTCCTCGTAAACCTTGAAATTGCTTTCCTTGAGGGGATTTCTTTCGAGATATGCTTCCTCGAGAAATTCCGCGAAATCGTGGCTTGCATCGGTGTAGACTCTGCTGCCCATATAAAAATCGTTAACGTTGCCGCCGGCTACCCAGTTATAATACTGCATCTTCTCGTTGAAGTCGGTTCTGGAGGGGATAATGGTGCCGTTTTTGGGAGTCATGATCTGATCGACTACGTAAACACCGTTATCGAGCTTAACGTTGATCGTTCCGCCCTTGCCGTCGAAGGGAAGGATGAATCCGAAAATGCCCGCATCGACTATATCGAAGCCCACGTATTCCACAGTAGACCAATCAACGCCCTCAAGACTTGTGTGAAGCTCGCTTGAGGAGTCCTTGACGATAAGCTTGGTAACCTTGTCTTCGGGGATCTCGGTTTGAATACCAATGTTAGCGATTCCCGAGGTCTCGGCGGTAGCGGCTACCTGGATGACCTGATACATTTTATCGGAATAAACGTTCCAGCTGCGGCAGAGGCTGAGCGCAGAGGGGGTGTTCTCGGCATCTATACCGAGAATGCGGATACCGCTGATCTCGTATTGTGCGCCGCTTCCGCTAACGTCGAGACGAAGTCCCGTCAAGGTACCGGTATAATCCGCACCGGTGTTAAGCGGTATTCTGTAGGTGTGATATTCTCCGTCGTTGTTGACGGTAAAATCCACTCTCTGATCGGCGCTGTATGCGCCTCTGCCGCCCGCGATATAGAATGCATTTGCCAGATTTGAGGTGTTGGCATCTGCCTTCATGGTGATCTCAAGCATGGTGTAAAGGCTTGTGTCAACGTTCAGCTTGCCGGAAATGATAATGAACGGGTCGCTGGCGGTGCTTTCATTAGTAACTACAAGAACGTCGCCGTTTTTCTTAACGCTTCTTACCTCGTTCTTTTCCTTGACCGCAAGGTGGTTGATCTCAACCGAATCGATGTCGCTCATATCCTGAACGAAGGATTGTCCCTCGACACGCATTTCGTAGTAATAGTAGCCGAAACGGTATATATTGGGGATGCCGGCGGAGTAGGAATTTTTGGCGAAATGTCTGACACCGTTTACCGTTTCCACGAAAACGTCCATAGTGTTCTCAACGTAGGTCTTGCCCTCTTTATTTTTGAGAGAGGTAACCTGTTGAGGCAGGTTAGAGTCCAGCGCGTAGTCGAGAACCATATTCATGTTCTCGTAAATGACGTTGTTTCTGTCAGTGGTGGGGAAATATGACGAAACGTTATTCTTTAACGAATCGGCAAACTCAATAAGCGGGCCGTGCTCACCCTCAAGCGGAGCTTGCTGAGGCTTGTCCTCGTTATTGCTCTCGTCTTCTTTGGGGTCGGTCGTGTTTTCACTGCTGTCGGATTCGTTGTTTGACGATTCATCCTCAACGTTTCCACCGCCATTTACACAGGCGGCAAGAGAGCAGAGAAGCATCAGGCAGACAAGAATGATCGAAATTGATCTTGAAAGGGGTGTTTTCATGTGATTTTTATGTCCTTTCCCGTTTAATAATATTCGTAAAAAATGCATTTTTGTGAATAAAAATACAATTTTTACGATGCTCTTACTTTAATTATAATGGATTTTGCGATGAAAATCAAGTGCCAAATCAGTATTTTAAAAATAATTTTTCAAGCCAATGCGACTTTTATTGACAATAAAAAGAAAATATGCTATACTCAATATATAAAATATAGGGGGGATCATTATGGCAACACCGATGTTGATAGGAATCGCGGGCGGCACCGGCTCGGGCAAATCTACCTTTGCCGACGGGCTCAAAAAGCTTTTTCCCGATGACATAACCATTATTTCTTACGATAATTACTATAAGGCGCAGGATCATCTCACCATGGAGGAGAGGATCAAGACAAACTACGACTGTCCCGACGCGCTTGATACCGATCTTTTGGTAAAGCATCTCCGTCAGTTGCTTGCGGGCGAGTGTGTTGACGTGCCGAATTACGATTTTTGCAGACATACGAGATGCTCAGAGGTCACGCGCCTCTGTCCGACTCCCGTTATTATTATTGACGGTATTCTGACCTTCCACGATGAAAGATTGCGCGAGCTTTTCGACATCAAGATATTTGCCGATGCCGATGCGGACGAGAGAATACTTCGCCGCCTTCGTCGAGACGTAACCGAGAGGGAAAGAGATATTGACGGCGTTATCAACCAGTACGTAAGCACGGTCAAGGTGATGCACGGTATCTACGTTGAGCCCACGAAGAAGTACGCGGATATTATTATCAACGGCGGCAGAAACTCGGTAGCCCTCGATATAGTTGCATCGAGGATCAAGAGAAAACTAGGCAGGTGATCTCTGCCTTGGGCAGACGAAAGGAACGCTTGTCCGGCGTCCGGCAATATATGTCTTTGAGCAAGGATCATATTATGTCAATGAAGGTGACAGTATACAGGTGTTGACAACAGTGAAAAATGTGATATAATTAAATTAATAAACCAATAGGGGAGGATTTCCTATGAAAAATTCTTTTATCAGATTTTTGTTGATATCGCTGTGCCTGCTTACTGTGTGCGCGCTGGTTGCTTGCAACGCGGGTGGCGGAAACGTCTCTGAGTCCGAGCCGCAGGACTCCGTTGACAGTGGAGAAGACGGCGAGAAGAACGAATCGTCGCTTCCCGACACTACCGATACGGAAGAAAGCGACCCCGAGTTTTCGACTCCCGAAATCGGTATTGTGGAATCCGACGGTGTTGCTACCGTTACCACGGACAGAGGCTTGACCTATAAGGCTACCGGTTATTCCAAGATCAACGGAGAAGCCTTCGTGTTTACCTCGGGTCTTGAATTCAGCTTTGAGCCCGACACCTTTGCCGATGAGTTCAACCGTTTTACGCTGTATTACAAATCCCTGTCTCCGGCTCATATTTACGTGACTTATAAGGATCACAACGAAAAGGATACCGTAGCCGACTTCTTCCTTGAAAAGGGCGAGGGCGATTTCTCGGGTCTGATCCTTGACTACCTTGCAAAGAAAACCGCAGGGGCGATCTCAAAGATAGTTGTTGACACCTGTGACGGAAGAAAGGGAAGCTTTACGCTTCATCACATTTCCACCGAGCAGATAGACTTTTACGTTGGCAGATACGGTTCTACCAATTATTACATTGAAAATGAAAGATATGAGGTCGGTGTAGATATGGCTTGGGGCGGAGCTATCTGCTCTATCAAGGATAAGACCTGCACCATACCCGATCTTGCAAATCTGGTCAATAAGGCCGATGCGGGAAGACTTATTCAGCAGTCTTACTACGGCACTGCCGCAATTCCCGGTGTTTACGAGCCCGGTGTGTTCAATAATTCCAAGTGGACCTATAACCCTGTTCAGGCGGGCGACCAATACGGCAATAATAGCCGCATAATCGATATTGAGGTCACCGATAACAGCTTGCACGTCAAGGCGCAGCCTCAGGACTGGTCACTGAACGGCGCAATCACTCCCAGCTATATGGAGAATACCGTTATTCTTCACGACGATCATATTGAGGTCAAGAACCGTTTCGTTGATTTCTCGGGCTGGAAGCATCCTCTTTCAACTCAGGAGATCCCTGCCTTCTATACGGTAAGCTATCTTGATTCCTTCGTATGGTACGACGGCTCTGAGCCTTGGACCGGAGATGAGCTTTCCTACAGAGGCGACCTTAAATTCTGGGGAGATCCCGCATATCATAGCGATTGCACCTTTACGCTGAAGCAATCCAACACCGAAAGCTGGTGCGCTTGGTTCAACTCGGATAATGATTTCGGTCTGGGCGTTTTCGTTCCTAATGCCGACGTCTTCCTGGCGGGAAGAGCAGCGTACAACGGAACAAAGAATCCCGATGAGGGTCCCTGCGGATACGTGGCTCCTCTCAAGAGACTTCAGCTCGTGTCCTACGAGGCTTTGGAATACAGCTATCTTCTTACTACCGGAAGCGTTGAGGAGATCCGTGCCACCTTCACCGAGAACAAGGACTTCACAGCTAACGAGGGTCTTAATAAGAACAGTGTTTCCATGAGACAGCCCGAGGGAGATCTTGACTTTTTGAATCTTGACTTTACCGATGAAAAATACGTTTATATGTTCACAAACCACAACGACGTTATAACAAGCTATGATTCGGCAGAAAATGCACTCAAGGCAACTATCACCGGAGGAGATCCCTACGCGGCTCTCAGCTTCAAGGATCTTAATCCCGGATATGACGCGAACAACTTTAAGACTCTTGAGATCGTGTATATGGTTCCCACGACCAACGCTTTGGGCGGATACAGTATAGAGATATTCCTTTCAACCGGAGAAGTGCTTTCTGCGGTAGGCGGACAGAGCGTGGTTGAAGCCTTGATATGCGATGGAGAGTATCATACTCTCAGCATCGATCTTTCCAACGTTTCCTACTGGTATGGCAAGATCAACGAGCTCAGAGTTGACTTCTTTACGGGAGCTCAGCCCGACGACGTGATCTTTATGAAGTCGATAGTTCTGAAGTGACGCTGAATGATCGGAAATCAATAAAAATAAAAGGGGCTGGCTAATTTAGATGCAGAAGGCGTGATTTTGTTCTCGTCGCCGTACAAGGGTACGGCAGAGAGCAAAAGCGCGGCTAAAAAGCCACATAAAATGGGGAAATCCGCCGATTTTTTCGGCGGATTTCGACTTCTAATGAACTTATACTATATTTTTAGTTGGATTTTGTTCTTACTTTTAAAAGTGGCTTTTGTTATGCGCTAAATGAGCCAGTCCGTTTGGGTATTTATAGTGTTACGGTAACGATCTCGTTGCAGGGAAGGAGATATTCTTTGCCGCCGAGGATCAGCGTTCCTCCGGGGGCTGTAGAGATAACCTCAACTGTTGTCTTGTTCATTTTGACCCTTACCTCGCCGTGGGGCAGAGGAACTGTTCCCTCGATCTCGCCAAGGCCGCCAAGGTTAGGCTCGACCGTAAAGGTCCCGTAAGCCGGGCTTGTGGGGTAAACGCCGAGATAATATCTGCCGAAGAGGTATATGGGAGTGGAGCCCCAGGCGTGGCAGAGAGACTTGTCGTAGCGCTGCCAGTACATCTGGTAGTGTCTTGCTCCCGACTGTGTGGGATCGTAGCCCTCCCAGATGGTAGTGGCTCCGAGACGGATCATGCCGCCCCAGTAGGAGTCAAGCATATCCTCGATGAACCCGAAGTCGCCAAGCCTTGCCAATACGTCAAGCTCATATCCCTCAAAATAGGGAGTGGTGATCTTGGTGACCGAATCATTTTTGATAACGTTTGCGATTATGCTCTTGGTCTGCTCCTCGGTGGCGATGCCGAACATTATCGCAAAGATGTTGGCGTGACGGGTAACGTTCCGCTTGCCGGAGGAATAGCTGTCGATATAAGCACCCTTTTCGCTATCCCAGAAGAATTTATCTATCTTCTGCTTCATAACAGCCGATCTTTCAAACCACTCCTCGCCGCTCTCGCCTACAACCGAGGCAATATTTCCAAGAGCTTCATAGGCTTTTATGCAAAGCATCTGCTCGGCGGCGACGGCACCCGTCTTGTCGATGCTCGACCAGTCAATAAACGTCCAGTCGGCGGGAGCGCCCTCAATAAATCCGTCGGAATTCAGTCTGGTCTCGCAGAAGCGCATCAGGGATACTGCTTTGCCGTATATCTGCTTCAGAAACTCCTTGTCACCGTGGGTATAATAGTGCTCGTAAAGTCCGATGACGTAAAGAAAGCTGTAATCGACTATACCGTTGATGTGGTGATCAACGGGGTCTTTTCCTATGAGCGCGATATTGGTTCGCTGCTCGATGTCGGGATCGAAGAAAAGGTAGTTGTTGATGTGATTGCACTGGTAAGCGTCGCCTCCCCAGATCCACCTGTCGCGCTTGATGCCGTCAAGAAATCCCTCACGGCAGTTTAAGTGGAAGGTGTAGCCGCATACTTCCCAGATCTTGTTGAAAAGCTCGTTGTCGCAACGGAAATCTCCGCGTCTTTCAAGGGGCAGGTATTCATAATCCGCAGAAACCTTCAGCGACCGAGTGCCACCCTTGATAAATATATATCTGAAAGCGCGGCATACAAGAGAATAGTCTTCCTTGCCGCAAATTCGCTCAAGAGTGTAGGTGTGGTCGGTGTCAACCGCCTCCTCGCGGCTTTCGCCGTAGTAAATGCCAAGCTCGGTCTTGGGATCAGCACCTGAAATATTGACCCCGGCAAAGGTCTCTGTGCCGAAATCGTAGAGAATGCCGCCTTCAATCTCTTCGGCGGTAATAGGGTTCATTTTCTGATACTCAAAGTGGAAGATTTCGGGATTCTTTTCGGGTGAATCGTAATATTTGTCAAATCCCACGGGCATTTTTTCAGAATGGTTGTTTTCCTTTACGTACCATCCGCATCCGCCGGGGATCACGTCACTATCAACGAATATAGCGGGGAAGCCGCCCTCCTTGATAATGCACGCGCAAACGGTGAATTTGCCCTTGCCAAGCTCAATTCTGCTGCCGGGAGAGTAAAGGGCGTTTCCGATCTTTACGTAACCGTCTCCGTTGGCGTGGACCGTTATATAGCCGCCCTCGCCCTCGTAATCGCAGTAAAACATTACCTTGGGAGTAGGAGCATCCACCCTCCAGTAGGGAGGATATACCACCTCGCGCTCAACTCTGCGCATATGCAGACGCATTGAATGATATATCTCAAAATCTCCGTATTTCCAGATCCAATATGGTTTTTTATCCATTATTAATTCCTTTCAGAGAAATCTTCACCTCATTTCCTCCGCTTTTGCAAAGGAAATGAGGCATTTTGTTGTTGATTTCGTGTAATTACGGTGCGGAAACCACCTCGACGCCCTTGACAAACGCGATAAGGCAGAGTGAATCGGGCTCGCTTGCGGGAACCGCCGCAAAGGTTACGTTAACGGTCTGTCCTACGTAATCGGAAAGGTCAGCAGAGAGACCCTTTGTGGCATCTCCAAGTCCCGTGGGGGACTGATATACCGCATTGATATATGATTTTTCGGCATCTGCGAACTGATAACCGCCAAGGAACCAAGCGGAGGCAAGATTCAGGTGATCCTTGCTCGCATTACCAAGCGCTCTGCCGCAAAGCTCGGCTTCGTGCCAGGTCTTGCCGTCAACGCTCCACATATACTTTTCAATGCCGCCCTCGGCAACCGTCCAACCCGAAAAGATGAGAAGAGAGCCGTTCATTGTGGTGTTGTTGTAATCAAATACGTCTATTCCGCTTACAGAGTTACCGCCGCGCTTTGAATAGCTTGCGGACGTGCCACCCTTGCCGTTGATCATATCGAGGTGAGTTGCATAGGCGACGGTTGAGGACTTGTATCCCGAATCGGGGTGAATGTAAGTAACGTTGACGTCGGCAAGCTCACCGGTAGACGTGCTGATGGGGGTGCGCTTGTTACCCTCGTAAAAGGTTCCGAATTCAAGCTCTTCTTCAAGAAGCCTGAGCTTTGAAAGATCGTCGACGATAGCCATATATGCTATATCAAACGCCTCGGTGGTGGGGGTCAAGCCGTTGAAGGGGTCGAGACGGATATATTTTACTGAATACGTTCCGTCCTTATTTTGCTCAAAGCCGTTGGCGATGGATGCCTTGGTAAGATCGAAGACGGCAACCGTCCACTCGCCGTTGGTAGAAAGGACGGGAGTAAATTCGTCACCGCCCGTGGGGCTTGTGTTCTTTGTACCTACAAATATCTGAATGTGATCCTTCTTGACCACGTTGGTGGAGGGGATCCTATATTTCAGAATAAGATACTGTCCCGTGACCTTATCGCCCGAATACGCGCTGAAGGTAGCCTCAAGCACGGTGTCCTTGGGAATGAGACGGACGAAGGAGTTATCCTCAAGAAGCTCTACCGAGTGGAAGGTGGAAACCACGGATGCGGAATCGTAAAGGGCTTGCGCATCCTTGAATACGTTAAGAATGTTGGTGGTGTCGATATATTCCTTAGGCCACGAAAGGAACTCCTCGTCAGCGACGATCTTGAAGACGCGTTCAGCACCGTCGGTTATTGTGGTGACGAAGGAGTAAGAGAAGGTGCCGTCGCCGTCGTAGTTGACCGCGTAGCCGTCGTAGTAGTGGTAATAACCGCTCTTGTCGGAGGTGTCCTTGGAGGAAACCACGTATTCTTGCCACTCGCCGTCTATCTTTTCGTAGATCTTAGGCGCGGTCAGCTTTTCGAAGCCGTAGATGCGGACCGCTACGTTGTTTTCGCCGCCCGAGATCGTAAATTCCGCGCTCTTTCCGTTTGTGGTGCGGAATTTGGGAATAAATACGCTCTCTACCGTCTCGCAATCTGCGATCGCCTCACCCTTGAAGGGGTTAAGAAGGCTGTTTTCTCTCACGTCGCGGACGTTCTTGTCGGGAGCATCGCCTGAATAGTCTGAAAGCTGTGAGCCCCAAGGCATGAGGATCGCGTTGATGGTAAAGCTATCTCCTGCCTTCAGCGTGACCTCGCCGAGATCAAGGGTAAGAGCGATCTTTTCCATATCGTCCTGTCCTCTGTCAACAAGCACGAAGGGAGCGTCGCATTTTTCACCGCCAATAGTGAAGTTACTGTTGTAAACTAAGAACGAAACGTTTACGTAATCGTTACTGTGGGGATTGTTGAAATAAGAGATGTAGGGGCAATTCTTGCCGAGAGTGTAATACTTATCGGACGTGCCGTCGTTGATGCCGACTACCTGACTTTCATTGTTTTCGTCGAGATATCCGATCTGGGTATAGTTCATCTTGCCGATCTGATCCATTACCGCGTAGAAGGAGAAATCGGTCTTGAAATTCTTGATGCTCACGTCGCCGAGAACCTCGTATTTGATCTCGTAATAGGTTCTGTTCTCGTCGGACTGAGGCATTTCAATGTGGGTGTAGCTGACCTTTATCTTGCCGTCGTCGGTGATGTAATCGGAAATTACCTCCGCGTAGGTAGGTCCGCTTGAAATGATAGTGTTCTTCGTGTTTTCGGTAATTATCTTTTCGCCTTCGGCATTAGTGTACTCAAGGAAGTAGTGTGCGCCGCCAAGAGTATGCTGGGGCTGTGCACCGCCGCTGTGACCCGGAACGGTGTGCCAGAAGGGGGCAGACCAGGCTCTGTGGTCGGGGAGATTCCAAGGGTCGCGCGCGATGCTTGTGTAATACCAGGGCTTCAGACAGTTAGTTTCGGTAACACCGGTTGAAAGGTGGTAGTAGGGAACGAAATACTGTACTGAGGAGAGCTGCTTCAGGGGGTACTTGCCCCAGTTCTGATAAAGATTGAGCAGAGTGTAGCTGATCTTTTCTCCCGCGCCTACGAAGAGAGGCAGGATGGATTCGCCGTATCCGGTGTCATCGATGTTGTAAAGGTTAGCCTCGCCGTCACCGAGAAAGTTTTTCGATACCTGAACCGGAACGGGGAGGAGAAGTCCCTTTTCGTTCATAAGCACCGCGCCCTCAAGATGTCCGTGAGGCGATGTAGTAGCCATCATGTATACGGTTCGGTCGTATTTGTCGCCTCGGATATCAAAATCAAGGCTGAAGTGCCTGTTTGCATATTCGAAATATGCCTGCGAGAAGGTGGTACCTGCCAAGGAGAAGGTGTAGCAGCCGCGGATGGGATCGTAGCCCGCAAACGCGCCCGCAGTAGAATTCTCCTCATTTACCTTGAAATTTTTCTCGCTGAGGGGAGTTCTTTCAATGGTTGCTTCAAGAATAAATTTGTCGAAATCGTGGTTGGAGTCAGTGTAGAGTCTGTGACCCATACGGAAATCGTTTGCGTTGTTTGTGCCCTTATCGGAGCTTGCTATAGTTCCGCCCTCAGGTGTTGCCGACTGAATAAGAGTGTAAACTCCGTTCTCAAGAGTAACGGTGAGCTTATCGGTGCTGTTATAGGGAAGTATGTATCCGAAAATACCTGCGCCCTTGATATCGAAGCCGATATATTCGATGCTTTCCTGATCTACACCGTCAAGAGAGGCGTGAGTGCCGTTCTTATCTTTGACAAGGATTGCGTTTACGGTGTCGGCAGAGATGTTTGTTATCATACCCACCGATTCAATGCCCTCGGTGGTCTTTGCCGCCGCGAACTGAAGCTCCTGATGCAGCTTGTCGGAGTAGGTGTGGAATACTCTCGCCAATCCGAGATCTTGGGGAGCGCCACACACGTCGGCATTGACCGCTTTGATCTCCTTGATCTCGACCGTGCCTCCGCTTGTGAAGTAGCTCATTGAAAAATCGAGACGGAGAGTGTCCAGCGTTCCGCTGTAATTTGAAAGATTGCCGAGGTATACGTAGTAGGTGTGATATTCGCCGTCGTTTGCGGTGTCAAAGCTGACGTTTTTGTATCCGCCACCGGCGCTTGTTTTAATGAAGAACTGGCAGTCTGCTTCATTTGTCGCAGGCAGATCGCTCTTCATCGTTATTGCGAGATAGTTATAATCGGCGGTATTAAAGCTGATATTTGAGAATACCACCTGAGGGTCAACGCTGTTGCCCTTCAGGTAACAGGTAAGACCGTTTGAGCCGTATTTGGTATCAACACCCTCTTTGGATGCTATCTTTTTGATGTCAAGTGTCTTTTCGTTTATGATCTTTATCTCGTTGACGAAGCTCTGATCTTCAATTCTGACGTCATAATAGTAATATCCAAAACGGAAAATGTTAAGCCCCGCGAACTGAGAGACCTTAGCTGAGTTTGCGGTCTTGGATGCGTAATAGGTGCCGCCATTCTGCATCTTGACGAAAACGTCCATGGTGTCGGCGAGATACGGGTTGCCTTTCTTATCGGTAAGAGAGGTTACCTTTCTTTCCGACAGCATATCGGTAGAATAGGTCAGCTTCATGCTTTGATTCTCCGTAACGAAGCCAAGTCTGTCTCCGTCGGTGTAATACGCGTTTACACCGCCCGCAAGATCATACGCGCCCTCGATAGCCTTGGAGTTGTCTCCTTCGAGAAGCGGACCTTGGATCTCCTCGGATTCACTGCTGTTGCCCTCGTCGGACTCGCCGTTGGTGGTATTGCTTTCAGATTCATCGGGCATACTTTCGGAGGAGTCCGATTCGTTTTCGTGATTACCGCCGGTGCATGAGGCAAATGCCGAAAGCAGCATGATCAATGCAAGAAGCAGCGATAGAATAGGATATATCTTTTTCATTGTTGTTCTCCTTTCAAGCAGTTATATGATCTTTACCAGGGCAGGAATTTTTCGCCCTTCAGCTTTAAAATTGCTTCGGTATAGAAGAAATCTCCGTAGATGATGTTGTAATCGGGAGGACATTTGCTGACGTACGCCTCACTGCACATAAGCAGGAGCGCGTCTCTGTTTTCACCGTAGTCGCAGGCTTTTTCGTCAAGCGCCTTAAGAATATTTAATGCGGCATCGAGATACAGCTTCTGTTCAAGCTCGGGGACCGCTTTTGCGATCTCTATAAGACCGCAAGCCATAATTGCACCCGCCGTAGCATCGTAATATACCGGCGTCTCGGGCGCGCGGAAGTCGACCGTCGGGATCCAACCGCTCATTGCAAGGTTGGCGATAGAATAGTGAGCGACACGCTTTGCGGTGTGAAGGTATCTTGCGTCACCGGTATATACGTAAGAAAGCACGTATCCGTAAAGAGCCCACGACTCTCCTCTCGACCAGCAGGAGCCCTTAGCATATCCCTGACCGCCGAAGGATCCTATCATTTCACCCGTTTCAAGGTTATGGGGAACTATATGATTGATGCTTCCGTCGGGACGGACGTGGTCGGTCATAGCCTTGTCCGCGTGAGATGCCGCCATCTGCTTGAAGCGGTCGTCTCCTATATCCTTGCTCGCGTGATAGAGAAGGGGAAGATTCATCATAGTATCGATGATCGTCCAGCCGTCGGTGTTGTTTCCCACTCCGTCGGGGCTATTCCAAGCACGGATATATCCGCCGCTCGTCTTGAATCTGGATGCAAGTGTCATAGCGGATAGGAGCCATCTGTTGCGAGCCGCCCTGTCACCGGTCAGACGGTAGTTGGCACCTGCGGTAAGATGCCACATAAAGCCTACGTCGTGATGAAGCTTATCAATTTCATTAAAGGCGGGGTCAAGCAGCTCCTCGGAGCGCTTTGCGGTCAGCTTATAGTCCTCGTTTCCGGTGGCACTGTACATCATCCACATAAGACCGCCCCAGAATCCGTTGGTCCAGAGCTGAACGTTATTTTTATGATCGTCGTGGCCCCCTTCGGCATTTGCCGTGTAGGGAAGCTTGTCACGGCTGCGCACGGCAACCTTTGAAAGCTTATTGTCGATTTTTACGAATCGGGAATCGATCCATTCTTTATTACTTGCCAAAAATTCGTCGTAGTACATGGCGTACCTCCTGAAAAGACTATAAAAAATTTCGCAAAACAAATGTGAGGTTTGTTCATTATACACATTTTAATTATAACATACTTTCCTTTAGCGTGATACAAGATATTAACTGAAAAATATCATATATTTACGGTGCAAAAATATCAGACGGTTAAAAAATCGTAAAATAATTATATAATTTAGTTAATATGTGATATTATCAACGCAATTTCTGTGGTAAAATATAAAATGAAGAGAGCAGAGCTTTCTTTTCCACTTTAGAACAAGGAGAACGGCTATGAAAAAAATGAAGGATTTTGACAATTTTGGTATAATGCTTCCCGTGGCGTATAAAGCGTCCATGAGCATTGAAAGCATGAAGAATTTTTTCAGAATCATCCGCAAAATGGGATATAATCAGGTCTTCCTTTATACTGAGGATAAAATGGAGGTTCTCGACGAGCCTTATCACGGATATATGAGAGGAAGATACTCAAAGGACGAGCTGAAGGAGATGGACGCTTATGCCGATTCTATCGGTATCGAGCTTATCCCCTGTGTGCAGACTCTTGCTCACCTTTCGGGACTTGCGCTCTGGGGCAATCATTTTCACATGGATGCTCAGGACGTACTTCTTATTGATGATGACAGAACCTACACATATATCGAGCGTCTTCTGATCACCTGCCGCGAGTGCTTCAAGACCGACAAAATACATATCGGTATGGACGAGGCGCACCATTTGGGCCTCGGAAACCATCTCAAGAAGCACGGCTACGAGACAAAAATATCTATGATGACCCGTCATCTCGCCAAGGTCAACGAGCTTTGCAAGAAGCACGGCTACGAAAACCCCATGATCTGGTCTGATATGCTTTTCTACGGTTGGAACAACGGAGTTTACGTAGTTCCCAAGCAGACCGTACCCGATGAATACAAGAACGCGCTTCCCGAGAACGTTATCCCTGTTTTCTGGGATTACTACCACATGAAGGAAAGCGACTACGGCGATATGATCGAGATGCACCAGCAGATGAGCGAAAGAACCTGGTTCGCGGGCGGTATCTGGAACTGGATAGGTCATATGCCCAATAACTACTACACCGTTAAGAGCATGCTTCCCGCACTTGATGCCTGTAAAAATCACGGCATCAGAAACGTGTTTATGACATTCTGGTGCAGTGGCGAGTCATCTTACTATGCAAATTTGCCTTCCGTTTTCTATCTTGCGGAATACGCGAGAGGAAACCGCGATGAGGCGGACATCAAGGCGAAGTTTGAAAAGATGTTCGGCATCGGTTACGATGAATTCTGCCGACTCGACCACGTCAACTTTATCACAGATAACTGGAAATACGTCGATCATTGCCGCAACTGCTCCGACTATATGATCTACGCCGACCCCTTCAAGGGCTTCCTTGACTATACCGTAAAGAAGGGTGGCTCTGCGACCTTTACCGAGGTGAGAGCAGACCTTGAGGCTACCGCGAAGAAGACGAGAAAATATGGCTATATTTTCGACCTCGGTGCAAAGCTTTGCGCGCTTATGGAGGTCAAGTACGAGCTTGGTCTTAAAACGAGAGAGGCATATCAGGCAGGAGATAAGGAAGAGCTTCGCAGACTTGCAAATGAGGAATATACAAAGCTTCCGGGACTTTACCGCGATTTCCGTAAGGCTCACGAAAAGCAATGGATGAATGAAAATAAGCCCTACGGCTTTGAGTATTGGTCGGTTATGCTGGGCGGACTTGAGGAGAGAGCGAGACACCAGAGAAAGAGACTTCTCGACTACCTTGACGGCAAGGTTGAAGAGATCGAGGAGCTTTCCTGGGAGCTTTTGCCTTATATGCAGAAGGAGCAGAGCTGGTGGCACCGCGCTCACATGAGAAGCGTTGCGATTCAACTGAGCCATTCGTGATATTATACCACCGAAATAGTAGAGAAAGGAAAATTTGCTATGTATAAGTTTCCGATAGGCGTTATAGTCGATTCCTTCCGCGCAGGTACGTTCACAGGTATCGCAAAGGCGGCAGAGCTTGGAGCTGACGGTATACAGCTTTATTGCGCTGAAGGTATAAACGCTCCCGAAAATATGACCGCGGAGAGAAAGCGCGAGCTGCTTGACCGCGTAAAGAGTCACGGAATGAGATTTTCCGCGCTTTGCGGTGACCTCGGAAAGGGCTTTCATCACAAGGAGCTGAACCCCGAGCTTATTGAACGCTCAAAGAGAATACTTGATCTTGCCAAGGAGCTCGAGACAGATATCGTTACAACTCATATAGGTGTCGTTCCGGAGGACAAGAGTCATCCAAGATACGGAATTATGCAGGAGGCTTGCTTTGAATTGGCAAGCTATGCCGACAGCATCGGCTCGCATTTTGCGATCGAGACAGGTCCCGAGCCCTCCACCGTGCTGAAAAGCTTTCTTGACGGACTTGGATCAACCGGAGTTGCCGTCAACCTTGACCCCGCAAATCTTGCTATGGTGGTCGGTGACGATCCCGTGGAGGCGGTTTATAACCTTAAGGATTACATCGTTCACACCCATGCAAAGGACGGAATCATGCTGGAGCGCACCAATCCCGAATACATCTACGGTGTGACTCCAAAGCCCGAGGAGATTCAGGGTATCCGCTTCTTCAAAGAGGTTCCCCTCGGCGAGGGAAGTGTGGATTTTGCCAAGTATCTCAAGGCGCTTGAGGATGTGGGCTATCGCGGATTCCTTACCATCGAGCGCGAGGTGGGCGAAGATCCCGCGGCGGATATCAAAAAGGCAAAGGATCATTTGACCAATATCATCAACAAATAACCGTGACGGCTTAAAATAAGACGTATACCTTTTCGCCCCGCTTCGGCGGGGCGATTATTTTATTCAAAAATTATCCTTAAACTACAACTTTTCAACTTTGAGTTAACATAATCTTTCCTGACAATACCTTTACATTGCCAAATTTCATGCTATAATATAATCAGAAGCAGACGTCAGCTTACTTTATTTTTGGGAGGTACCGATATGGAAATGACTATTGGTGCAAATATTAAACGCTTGCGCACGGCAAAGGACATCACACAGGAGCAGCTGTCTGTTGCGATGAACGTGACCTGCGCGGCAGTCAGCAAGTGGGAGAGGGGAGAGACCTATCCCGACATTACGCTTCTACAGCCCTTGGCGTACTATTTTAACGTGACGCTGGATGAACTGATGGGATATAATCAAAAGAAGGTTCAAGCCGAAATTGATGAGGTGATCACGCTATACAGGAAAAATCAGAACAAAAATCGTCCTTACGCGCGAGAGATCATCACAAAGGCATATCACGATTATCCAAATGATTATCGGATTATGCATTATTATATGTGGAACATTGGAGGAGACGTTGCGGACAATGATCCCAAGGTGCTGATTGAGCATAAGGACGAGTTTCTTGCTATATGCGACAGGATCCTTAGCAAGTGTACCGAAGAGGTGCTTCGTCTCAATGCATGGAATATGAGAGCAAAGATTCTGCACGCGGAAGGAAAGACGGACGAGGCTCTGGAGATATACAGAACTAAGTTTATTAATTGGTATCTAACCGCAGGTCAGAAAAGCGAGCAATTATTTGCTAAAGATACCGAGGAGTATTATTTTTGGGTCAGGAAGAATATGTATGAGCTTGTGGCTTTTGCCGGAGATAAGCTTGGGCGAAAAATATTCTTCGATGCAACACTTTCTATGAAGGAAAAGGCAGAAAAGGCACTTCGGTACGGACAGCTTATGCTGAATGCATTGGATGAGACGGGAGATATATTCTTCGCAGGACTTGCTGAAGCCTTTCTGGGAAGAATACGAAATGATATGACCTTCCGGGGCGGTGATGATGAAGACATTGTTGCGGTGCTGGACATGAATCTTTATGCGGCACAAAAAATCGCTGAGGCAATAAAGACCGACAATTCTGTTCATCAAGCGTATTTTCCTGATAGGGTGTCGGTGACGGCAGATGACTTTCTTGTGTGGATCGTGGAGAGTCTCCTACATCCTCAGGGAGGAAGACATGCTGAGCTTTTGAATAATCCCGAATACGTTGCTGTTTTGAATAAGTACAAATAATTATTTAGCCCCGCTTCGGCGGGGCATTTTTGGTGTTTGATAAATTGCAGTTTAGCGGTTAGAACAGCCTTCTCCAGCGGAGAAGGGGGACCACGCAGTGGTGGATGAGGAGATCGCTATTTAATGGATAAAATGTCTTAAAAGATTTTCACCAATAGCGCTATTCTAAAAGGGATTGTTATTGGTGAGGTCGGTTGTGAAGCCATCTTATAAATCTGCAAATGATCTCCTCCTCCACCGCGTTGCGGTCCCCCTTCTCCGCTGGAGA
>JBGVHJ010000067.1:0-4066 GCA_045122255.1 Eubacteriales bacterium
TTCCTTGGTGAGAAGCTTCCCACATGGAAGAGCGCTGCTAACCTTGTTCGTAAGATCGCTGAAAACTATAAGCTGCCTTACTACACCATGTCTCCTACTTACTCGGTATGTACCGATCACGGTTACATCAACGGTGAAGAATATACCTGCCCCAAGTGCGGCAAGACCACCGAGGTTTATAGCCTTATTACCGGATATTACCGTCCCGTTCAGGCTTGGAACGACGGTAAGAGCCAGGAATTCAAGGAGAGAAGAACCTATAATATTGACCGTTCTACTCAGCTTCATCCCGAAATCAACGTCGGAGCTGACAGCGTAAGAACCATCAATGCTGCTCCCGAAACCGTTCCCGCACCTGAAGAGTGCGCTTGCGAATCCACCGGCAAGAAGATCCTTCTTTTCGCTACTAAGACCTGCCCCAACTGCAAGATCGCAGGTGAGTTCCTTGCAAAAGCGGGAATTGAGTTTGAAAAGATGTATGCGGACGAGCATCTTGATCTCGTAGCTCAGTACGGTATCAAGCAGGCTCCCACCCTTGTGGTCGTTGAAGACGGACTTGAGATCGCAAAGGCGGCAAACCTCTCCAACATAAAGAAATTCATTGAAGAAACTCAGAATAACTGATAATAAAATTCAAGAGATTCCCGCATCGCGGGGATCTCTTGAAACTTAATTCCGCGTTCAGAAAGGAATTTTTACAATGTATGATTTAATAATTGTCGGCGCAGGTCCTGCAGGACTTACTGCCGCAATATACGCGCGTCGCGCCGATAAAAGCGTTCTCGTTCTTGATAAGGGAATGTTCGGCGGTCAGATGACATTTTCTCCCAAAATTGAAAACTATCCCGGCTACAATCAGATAAGCGGTAATGAGTTGGCTGAAAAAATGGTCTCGCAGGCAATTGAAATGGGCGCTGAGATCGATATGGCAGAGGTTACCGGTATCGATAAAGAAGGTGATATCTTCTGTGTGTACTCGGGTGACGATATCTATATGGCTAAAACCGTGATTCTTGCGACCGGTGCCCGTCACCGTCTTCTCGGAATTGACAGAGAAGAGGATTTCATTGGCGACGGTATATCCTTCTGTGCCGTATGCGACGGCGCATTCTATGCCGGAAAGACAGTAGCAGTTATCGGCGGCGGAAACTCTGCGCTTCAGGAGGCAATCATGCTTTCCGACGGCTGTAAGAAGGTTTTCGTTATACAGAACCTCGATTTTCTTACCGGTGAAGAGAAGCTTGCCAATATTCTCAAAAAGAGAGATAACGTTGAGATCATCTACGGCTGCACCGTTGAAGCTATCCACGGAAACGACGTTTTTGGCGGCATTGTAATAAAAAATACTGCTACTGAAGAGAAGATAAGACTCGACCTCGACGGAATGTTCGTTGCAATCGGGCAGGTTCCCGAAAACGAGGCCTACAAGAATCTTGTTGCTCTCTCTGACAGAGGATACGTAGTTTCCGACGAGAATTGCCTTACCGACACCGAGGGTCTCTTTGTTGCAGGTGACTGCCGAACCAAAAATATAAGACAGATATCCACCGCTTGCGGAGACGGAGCTATTGCGGCTCTTGCGGCTTGCAGATATCTTGACTAAATATCAAAATGGGGGCTTTACCTTAAAGCTCCCATTTTTTATATATTTTTTTGTCCGAAAATAGCGTTAATTTTGATAAAAGTATTGATTTATATATAGTTTTATGATAGAATAATATTGGCAAATAATGCTTTTATATAAATATTACTTCAGAAAGGAAAATGTATGTTAGAAATTAGAAATCTGAACTACACGGTTACCGATCCCAATACGGGAAAGGAAACAAAAATTATAGATAATATAAGCCTTACGATCAACGACCGTTTCGTTGCGGTTACTGGCCCTAACGGAGGCGGAAAATCTACCCTTGCAAAGCTTATCGCCGGTATCTACACACCCGATTCCGGTGAGATCCTGCTTGACGGAGTTGACATTACTAAAATGAGCATCACGGAGAGAGCAAATGCCGGTATCAGCTTCGCCTTCCAGCAGCCCGTAAGATTTAAGGGAATTACCGTTAAGGACCTGATATCCCTTGCGGCAGGAAATAAAATCTCTGTTGCAGAGGCTTGTAAGTATCTTTCCGAGGTAGGTCTTTGCGCCAAGGAATACGTTAACCGAGAGGTAAACGAGTCGCTTTCGGGCGGTGAGCTTAAGAGAATTGAGATCGCGATGATAAATGCTCGCGGCACCAAATTTTCTATCTTTGACGAGCCCGAGGCAGGAATAGACCTTTGGAGCTTCAATAACCTTATCAAGGTATTTGAAAAGATGCATGAAAGAACAAAGGGCTGCATCCTTATAATCTCCCATCAGGAGAGGATTCTTGATATTGCCGACAAGATCGTAGTCGTTGCGGACGGAAAAGTAGCCGCTTACGGAGAAAAGAATGCGATCCTTCCCGATCTTCTTTCGGCTCATTCGGGATGCAAGTTTACCCAAGGAGGTGAAGAATAATGGCAGAGAAGAAGCTTGACAGCATGAGACTCAATATTCTTCGCGAGGTTGCCGATCTTGAAGGTGTGCCCACGGGCGCGTATTCCATAAGAGTTGACGGCGAGACCTTCGACAAGAAATCCTCCGAAAACATCATAATCGAAAAGAAGACCGATAAGCCCGGTATCGATATCTATATCAAGGCTGCAGGTAGAAGAGAAAGCGTTCACATTCCCGTTATTCTTGCCGAAAGTGGCATTAAGGAAGTCGTTTATAATGATTTCCATATTGAAGAGGGTGCTGACGTTCTCATTATCGCCGGATGCGGAATCCACAATTGCGGTGTTCAGGATAGCGAGCACAGCGGTATCCATAGCTTCTACCTCGGTAAGAATGCCAAGGTGAAGTACGTTGAAAAGCACTACGGTGACGGCGACGGAAACGGCAGAAATATTATGAATCCCCACACCGTGGTTGAGCTTGCTGAAGGCGCTTACATGGAGATGGAAACTACTCAAATTAAGGGAGTTGACTCAACGAAGCGCAAGACCGAGGCGATTCTTCACGACAAAGCAACCTTGATAGTTCACGAGAAAATAATGACGCACGGCTCTCAGTTCGCTGAGACAGAATTTGTGGTTGACCTTAAGGGTGAGGACTGCGGAACTCATGTGGTTTCACGTTCTGTAGCCAAAGATAACTCGCGTCAGCTGTTCATTTCTGACGTTGTGGGCAATGCTAAATGCTCCGGACACACCGAGTGCGATGCTATTATTATGGACAACGCCAGCGTTGTTGCAGTGCCTAAAATCGTCGCAAACAATACCGAGGCTTCTCTTATCCACGAGGCGGCTATCGGTAAGATAGCAGGCGAACAGCTAATTAAGCTTATGACGCTCGGTCTCGACGAAAAGCAAGCAGAGGAAGAGATTATAAACGGTTTTTTGAAATAAATCACTAATTGAAAACCCGAGGAGGCGAAGTTATGAGAGTGATCAACATCAAAGCTTATAGGGACACAATTGAAATCATTACCGACGCTACTTTTGATAAAACGGCAACCGTAATTGCCTATTCGCCGGCACTTGAAGAAAGCAATGAGCTGTGTCGAGCTAAGGTTACTTCTGTCAACGGTGTTTTTACCGTTGACAGATTCAATAACGAATACGATCTTATCGCCTCGTTATTTAAGATCATCGATGAAGACCTGGTCGTTGCCGAAGGTAAATGCTATGTTGAGAAGCTTGAATATTCCGAAAGAGACTTTGACTACCCAATAGTCGATACCAAAAAAGGACTCCAGATCAGTAATCTTGAGGATGCGGTGGCGCTTGGTGTCAAGCACTCGGCTCTCAATGCAAGCCAGGGAGATTTCCTTCTCCCTGAATATGTTGACGGCAATACCATAGTATACAAACACAACGGGCGTAATTTCTACTTTGATGAATCTTACGTGCTAAGATATGATAGGCAGATAAAAGACCTTTCAGACCGCGGCATAATTATTACCTTGATCTTGCTCAACAGCCCGAAATGGCATAAGCCTGTACCCGAAAGTCTGTGGAACGTAATTAAGCACCCCTGCTA
>JBGVHJ010000068.1:0-2380 GCA_045122255.1 Eubacteriales bacterium
AGAACGGTATGTGATTATGCCGAATCATATTCACCTAATCATTATAATAACCGATGACGAAGAATTACGGGCGATTCGTGAATCGCCCCTACGAGGTCGGTCCGTTATTTCAAAGGTAATTGGATACGTTAAAATGAATGCGTCTAAAGAGATACATGGTAAATATGATGATGCTGTGATATGGCAGAGAGGTTTTCACGATCACATCATTCGTGATCGGCGAGACTACGAAAAAATTGCTACATATATTTATGAGAATCCGATAAGATGGCAATATGATTGTTTTTTTGCAGAAGAATAGGGGTATGGGCTTTGCCCGAAGCCCGCGTTGCAAGCAACGCTGTAATACAAAGGCGAAACTGGCGATAAAACAGAACGACAACCAGGAGTTTAACAAAGATATATTATGGATAATTTGACTTATGAACAAATGCATGATGAAAATGATATAATGATTCCTAAACTTAAAGAAATATATCGACTCCCGGAAGTTTCAAGGTATCTGAATATTAGTGATAATTATTTTTGCTATGTCACCAAGACCTACGGTGTATATTTTTACAAGGTGTGGAATAAGGACGAATTGATTGGCGCAATACACCTTGAACTAAACGAGAATTTACTTTATATGGATATTCTGATATTTCCAAAGTTTCAAAGAAAAGGTTTTGCAACAAAAGTAATTGAAGATATTCAAAATGATATTTTCGCGCGTTGTAAAATGAAGTTGCAATAGTAAGTTTTCAAAAAAAGAAATCCATAGTAACGATTCTGTGGTAGAATTGAAGTTGCTCAGACACCAATTCCGAAAGGATCGTCACTATGGACAATGCCAATTATACCACAGAACATCGAAAAGGTCAACACCTTTTGAGCGAAGAAAGACACGAAATTGAAGTTCGTTTGAAGGACGGCTGGTCAATCTATCGCATCGCCAAGCATTTGGAACGCCCTTACAATACTGTCAAGAACGAAATCAAGCGAGGGATGGTGTCTCTCTATAACGGCAAGCAACACCGCTATAAGGCCGACGAGGGCAAAAAGGTGTATTTAGAACATCGCCGAAACTGCCGCAAGCAGTACCGTTGCCTGGCTTCGGTTCGGTTTCTTCAATATGTCGTCGAGCATTTCAAGAGTGAGGACAAATGGTCTCTTGATGCCAGCTATGGCAAGGCTCTTGAAAGCGGCAAATTTCGTCGGGAGGAAATGGTCTGCACAAAGACTCTCTACAACTACGTGGATCTGGGTCTGCTTCCCATCAAGAACATTGACCTGCCCGAGAAGCTCCGCCGCAATACAAAAACGAAAAAAGCTCGTCAGAATAAGAAGAATCTCGGTCGGAGCATCGAAGAACGCCCTGAGGTTGTGAACTTTCGCACCGAATTTGGCCATTGGGAGATCGACACGGTCATCGGCAAGAAGGACGAGGGAGAGCCCTGCGTTCTGACCTTGACCGAGCGCATGACGCGGATGTGTATTTGGGTTAAAGCCCGCAACCACACCACCGAGGCGATCATGGAAGCCCTACAAAAGGTCATGTCGTACTTCGCGGAGCAGAAGGATCAAGTATTCAAGACCATTACCGGCGATAACGGTTCGGAGTTTGCGGAGCTTTCTCTACTGGAAAACGGTCGGTTAAAGGTGTACTTCACCCATCCGTATTCTTCCTGCGAGAAGGGTACCAACGAATGCCACAATCGTATGCTACGTCGGTTCATTCCCAAGGGAAAGAGCATTTCCGACTATACCGTTGACGAAATCTGTTTTTTTGCCGATTGCATTAACACTCTGCCGAGAAAAATTCTCAACTATAAGACACCCGAAGAACTTTTCGATCACCAGCTTGACCGCATCTACGCTGCTTGACCACTCCCGGAGGCGCGCCGCGACGTTGGCTCCCTCCACTCGGGGCTTCGCCCCTCCCTCCGTGAGCCAACGTCGTTCTATCTCGACTTGTTACGTTTTTGAAAACTATTGCAACTTGCTATTGCAATTTGCGAAAAATAATCCTTTTTGAAAGTTCTTGGGATTCTTAAACCCTTCTTTCAAGAAGGGTTTAAGTGGGGTGCAGGGGTGAAACCCCTGCTCGCTAAACCCAAATTTGAGCTCCTAACTCCCCCTCTTGACAGTCCGAAGAATCTATGGTATAATGCAGGAAACCACAACCACAAAGCAGGAGAAACCGAGATCCATGAAGTCCTCCATATCGAAGTTCTTGCCGTTGCCACGGCCGCCGCCCATGTTGGTGCTGTCGGGCTTGTAGAGCTCACCATAGTCCGTGCCGTAATTGCGCAGAAGGAAGCTCTCCTCCACGGCCTCAGCCGCCAGATACAGTCCCCAATCCTCGCCGTTGACGGTGATATACACATAACTGCAAAGG
>JBGVHJ010000069.1:0-22125 GCA_045122255.1 Eubacteriales bacterium
CTGTCAGCGAAGCTGACTGAGGGATTGTTTTGCTGTGAAATGTTACTTTTACAATCCCTCCGTCTCGCTACGCGATCCACCTCCCTTTACACAAGGGAGGCTTTCGTTAGCAATCGCCTCACCGATAAACACCAATTTATCAAATTGATATTTTCCTCAAAACCGTACCCATAGCTATGAGTGCCGCGCCGTGGGGGGCGGCATTAGCGTCAGCAAATGAGAATTTCGGCATCTCGCCGCCGCTGAAGTGCTGATACTGATTTAAAAATTCATCGAAGAAAAGCTCCTTGTGCTCAAAAAGTCTTCCGCAGAGCACTACGCGGTCAACGTTGAGAAGAAATGCCGCGTTTGATATGGCAAATGCCAGATGCTTGGCGGCATCGTTGAGAAATCCCAATGAAAACTCGTCTCCAATGTCGGCATCCGACACGAGAACGTGAAATTTCTTGCCCGAACGAGCCTTGATGCCTCTTATCGAAGCGTACTGATCGAGACAGCCGCGCTTGCCGCAATTACATTCAAGACCGTCGGGAACGACCACGGTGTGACCGAGCTCGAAAATACCCGGCTTGTCGATGATCCTGCCGCCCAAGAGGAGCGCCATACCGATTCCGTGGTCGGCGCGCACCAGAAGCGTGTCCTTGACCTTACCCCGTCTCGCGGCGAAAAGAATGCAGTTGGGGTCGTGCTCAAGGATGGTCGGCGCACCGTAGCGTTGGCTTATCATCTCAGCCAAAGGCACGTTTTCCCAATCCTCTCGCCCGGGAATTCGGATCGAAATTCCACTCTCGGCATTAACTACACCCTGCATTGCGATGCCAATCGAAATCAGCTTGCGCTCACCAAGCTTTGCCATTATCGAGTCGAGCAGGGAATATATGCCCTCGATCAAAGCGCTTTTGTCACTAAACTCTCCGCCCGAGGAATATTCTTCAACCACGTCGCCTCTGAGGTCGCAGAGAACCGCGCGCAGACCCATATCGTTGACGTCAAGTCCGATCGTAAAATATCTGTCGCGGCTGACCTCAAGGTAAGAGGGAATGCGCCCTGCCGCGCCGTCGGAGGTCGCTTTTTTCTCTTCGAGATAGCCTTCCTCGATAAGCAGGGAGGTGATTGTGGATACCGCGCCCCAGCTGATGTCCAGCTTTTCTGCAATCTGCTTTCGCGTCAATGCGCCGCGACTCTTGACCAACGAAAAAACGTCGGCGGCGTTCATTTCCTTCATATCCTGTTGATTTATGAACTTTTTCACTTTTTTCCTCCCGTTTTTCTCTTTTACTATTGACAATTATATCACGCGGTGATATAATTGTCAATAGATTGAAGTAAAAAACCTTTTTTGCGCATGGCGCTTATTAAAAAAGAGTATTTGACGGAGGAATTTATTATGAAAAATAAAATATTGAATACCGCTTTGGCGGAAGGGCAGATCGCGATCTTTTATCTCGGTCAGGAAAGCATTCTCGTCAAGGCTTGTGGCAAATATCTCCTTTTTGACGCCTATCTTTCCGATTACGTCGACAAAAACTGTTGCTCCGAAAACGTAAGGTGGGTGCGCCGCTACGCGCCTCCTATGTGCCCCTCGGAGCTTGATTTCGTGGACTACGTCTTCTGCTCCCACGCCCATTACGACCACACCGACCCCTGGACGATTTCCGAGATCGCCAAGGTCAATAAAAAAGCGAAATATATCGTCCCCGCCCCCTTTTCATATAAGGTTGAAGGCTACGGTGTGAGAAAAAATGACGTAATTTCGGCATACGCCGACCGCGAGATAGAGCTTGACGGTGTGACCGTCACCCCGATCCCTGCCGCCCACGAGGAGCTTACGCCCGACGAAAACGGCAATTTTGACTGCCTCGGATATAAGGTGACGGTTGGCGGCGTGACTCTTTTTCACGCGGGAGATTGTTGTATCTACCACGGACTTGCGGAAAGAGTGCAGGGAACAGACGTTATGATGCTGCCCGTAAACGGTCGCTCTTATTTTCAGCGATACGTCCGCGATATTATCGGCAATATGACCGCCGCCGAGGCGGCGGAGCTTTGCAGAGTCTGCGGAGCAAAAATGCTGATTCCCATGCATTTCGACCTCTACGACGTAAACTGTCTCGCCTCGTCCACCGTTGTCGAGCAGATAGAAGCTGCGGCAAAAAATCTGCCTTATCATATTTTTAAGCCCGGAGAGAGGTATATTTTCGCAAAATGATACTTGAACCGCCTATTTTTAGGCGGTTTCTTTGTTAATGGTTCGAAAAGCTATTGCAAAATGCGGTAAAATATGGTATAATTATATTACCTCTAATACCCGAAAGGATAAGTAAACAATGAAGTACGATTTCAACACAAAAAAAGGCTCCTTCTACCTTTATGAGCCTGAAACCGGCAAGGGATGGGACAACATCCTTTTCAACGATCTGAGTTACATCTGCAATATCGGACATCTTGGTTACAGCACGTCTAAATATCTTAACGAAAACTGCATCAACATCGCGCTCAGCGGCGGTCTTTCCGCACTCTATATTCGCGACAAGGAAAGCAAGAATTTCTGGAGCATAGGTCCTTATCCTACCTTCAAGCCCATCGAAAACTATTGCTGTGAGCACTCTCAGACCTACACTAAGATATCCTCTTCCTATGAGGGCATCAAGGGCGAGATGGTTTATACTATCCATCCGAGCGACACCTGCGAGATCTGGAGAGTTACCCTTACCAACACTACCGATAAAGACAGAGTTATAAGCGTTATTCCGTACTCTATGTTCTCCCTCGAGGGATTTGGACAGCCCTTCTACTACAATATGCCCACCACCTCGGCAACCGAATTCGTTCCCGAGGCAAACGGTATCTACTGTCAGAATAAGAATCCCTACCGTCCTCACGAGCGTTGCTCGGGTTATATGGTCTCCTCAAAGCCCGTAGTCGCTTATTGCGGTAACCCCGAAAAGTTTGTCGGAACTACTTATTCTCACGTAAATCCCAAGATCCTCTCTTTGGGTCTTGACCTTCCCAACGTAAACGCAACCGTCCGTACCCGCGGTGCTATTCTTCAGAACGATTTCAATATCCCCGCAGGCGAGACCGTTACCGTATACTATGCTCACGGTCTTACCGACGACAAGGCAAAGCTTTGCAAGAAGGAGGGCGAGCTCCACGCAGAGCTTGAGGCTATCGTTAACGAGCGTCTCTCCGCTCCCTCTCCCTTCAATTCGCTTTCTGTTGAGTGCCCCGAGCCTCAGATCAACCGCGTGCTCAACCACTGGGCAGAGCACCAGATCCGCAACTGTATGATCGGTAAGAAGGCTGTAAGAGACAACGCTCAGCTTGCTATGGCAATACTTAACTGCGATCCCAAGAGAGCGGGCGAGGTAATCGAGGAGTGCATCGTTCATCAGTACTCCGACGGACACGCCGTCCTCCTTTGGTATCCCGTTGTTGACAGCCATATCTATTCCGACCCCTCCACCTGGCTCACCTTCGCTATCTGCGAATACATAAAGGAGACCGGAGACCTCGACTACCTTAACAAGAAATTCGCTTGGCTCGACGGCGGCGAGGGAACCGTTTGGGAGCACCTCAAGGCGGCTGTAGAGTGGTTCTCCCGTGAGGACAACAAGGGTCCCCATAACATTCCCAAGATCCACTTTGCCGACTGGAACGACGCGCTCAATATCCCCGATCCCAACGGTGAATCGGTGCTCATGGCTATGCTTATCGGTAAGGCATACGTTGAGGTTGAGCACCTTGCAAGATACATCGGCGAGAACGATTATGCCGACAAGGTCCACGCGCTTTACGAGGATCTTAAAAAGGTTACTAATGATGTTGCATACAACGGCGATTACTACGTAAGAGCATTCTCAAATGCAGGCGTAGTAGGCGACAAGGATGCAAAGAACGGCGGTAAGATCTACGTAAATCCCCAGTCCTGGTCTATCCTTTCGGGCATCTGTCCTCCCGAGAGACTCGACAAGGTCCTCGCATCGGTTGCCGAGATGGAGACCGAAGAGGGTGTTCCGCTTTGCTCCCCCGCATATAGCGTATACGATCCGGGCGTAGGACGTATGAGCGGTATGCTTCCCGGTGTCTATGAGAACGGCGGTATCTACAACCACGCAGGCTGCTTCAAGGTAATGTCTGACTGTAAGCTTGGCAGAGGCGAGGAAGCGGTTGCAACTCTCCTCAAGATCATTCCCGACGGTAAGGCTAACCCTTCTGAGTTGACCACCTGCGAGCCCTACGTATTCACCAACTGCTACCTGAAGCACGAGACCATGGATATGATGGTAGGCTTCGCATGGCAGACCGGTACATCTGCATGGGGTCTTATGTGCTGCTACGAGGGTATTCTCGGTCTTAACCGTGATTACGACGGTCTCCACATCAACCCTGCATTCCCCGCAAGCTGGAAGAACGTTTCCGCAACACGTAACTTCAGAGGCAATAAGCTTAATATCAAATATACCAACAACGGCGGCAAGAAGGTCACTCTTGTCGTTGACGGTAAGGCTATAGATAGCAACGTCGTCCCCGCATTCGACGATAACGGCGAGCATAACGTTGAGGTTATTATTGACTGATTGAATTTTAAATAAAAGTGAAGGCCTGACACTCAGTCGGGCTTTTGCTTTTTATTGGGGAGAATTGCTTTTAACTTTAATGAGTTTGCAATAAAGCCTTGACACGAAACGTAAATATGTGATATAATTTTAGTGTAAATTATTATAATTCGAATTCAAAACAACATACATGGAGAACATAATGTCAAACGTAGATCTTCGTGCGCTGGTAGCGCAGATGACACTCGAAGAGAAGGCTGATCAGCTCGTTCAGCTTGCAAGCATATTTTACGTCAAGGAAAAGGCGGAAATTACCGGTCCTATCAACCATTTCGGTCTTGACGATGAGAGCATCGCCCGTGTAGGTACGATGCTTGGCGGCGTAGGTGCCGCAAAGGCGATCGAGATTCAGAAAAAGCATATCGAGGGAGACAGAAACCACATCCCTATGGTATTTATGCGCGATATTATTCACGGCTGCTACACCGTTTTCCCGATTCCGCTTGCTATGGGTTGCTCCTTTGATCCTCAGCTTATGGAGGATTGCTCCTATATGGCGGCTAAGGAGGGCTCTGTCAGTGGCTCTCACGTCACCTTTACCCCTATGGTAGACTTCGTCCGCGATGCGAGATGGGGCCGAGTTATGGAGACCTGCGGCGAGGACGCTAAGCTGAACGGTATTATGGGTGCGGCTCAGGTTCGCGGCTTCCAGGGCGACAATATCGCGGACCACGACCGTCTTGCTACCTGCGTCAAGCATTTTGCCGCATACGGCGGTGCTGAGGCAGGACGTGACTACAACACCGTTGAGATCAGCGAGAGAACTCTCCGTCAGTTCTATTTTCCTGCATATAAGGCTTGTATCGACGCTGGCACTAAAATGCTGATGCCCTCGTTCAACACCCTCAACGGCATTCCCTCCGTAGTAAACAAGTGGCTGATGAACCGTGTGCTTCGCGGAGAGTGGGGCTTTGACGGTCTTGTTATCAGTGATTACAACGCTATCGGAGAGCTTATAAGACACGGAATTACCGATAATTTCAAGGATGGCACACGCCTTGCTTTCGAGGCAGGATGCCATATAGACATGATGTCCCCTGCATACCACAAGCATCTTGCAGAGCTTGTGCGCGAGGGAGAGATCGACGAAAAGGATCTTGATGCTTACGTTCTTAAATTCCTTGAATTTAAAGAGGAGCTTGGACTCTTCGACGATCCTTATCACGGTGCAGACCCCGAAAAGGAGAAGGAAATATTGCTTTGCAAGGAGCACAGAGACCTTGCGCGCAGAGCGGCAGAGGAATCTGCGGTGCTTCTCAAGAACGAGGGAATTTTGCCCTTCTCGAAGGATGCAAAGAAGATCGCGCTTATCGGTCCTTTTGCCGACAACAATGCTATCAAGGGCTCTTGGGCAGGCTCGGGTGAGGACAAGGATTGCGTAACCGTGAAGGAGGGAATTGCCGCGCTGATCCCTGAGGCAGAGATCACTGTTGTAGGCGGATGCGGAAACCTCTGGACGGATAGCGATAAGTCGGGCTTTGACGAGGCGGTTGAAGCGGCAAAGGCGGCAGACGTCGTCATTCTTTGCCTTGGCGAGCCTCAAAATTACAGTGGCGAGTCCTGTTCGAGAACCGATCTCCGTCTTCCCGGTGTTCAGGAGGAGCTTGCATTGGCGGTTTGCGAGGCAAATGCGAATACGGCGCTTCTGCTCTTCAACGGCAGACCCTTGGTGCTTAGTAACATCAATAATTCTGTTTCTGCGATCCTTGATATGTGGATGCCCGGATGCGAGGGCGGTAATGCGGCGGCGAGACTTCTCTTTGGCGACGTTAACCCCTCGGGTAAGCTTTCAATGTCCTTCCCCAAGAGCGTGGGTCAGTGTCCTATCAGCTACGCGTATTACAACACCGGCCGTCCCAAGAGCAAGGCCGACGAAATGTTCGAGCTCTTCGGCTCAGATTACATAGATTGCGGCGTTATGCCTCTCTATTTCTTCGGAGAGGGTCTGTCATATACCAATTTCGTGTATGAGTCAATGACTCTTGATAAGAATGAGATCGACGAGAGCGGTGAGATAACCGTGTCCGTTACCGTACGTAACGCGGGAGAGTGCGACGGCAAGGAGACCGTTCAGCTTTATATGCGCGATCTTGTTTCGCATACCGCAAGACCTATGCAGGAGCTTTTAGCCTTTGAAAAGGTGTTTATCAAAGCAGGGGAGAGCGTTACCGTTGAATTCAAGGTGAACGAGCCTATGCTGCGTTACTATAATTTCGATTGCGAATACGTCAGCGAAAAGGGAGAGTTCTCTCTGATGGTTGGTTACGCGAACCATTTTGCATTGAAAGAAAAATTCAAACTTATCTAATATAACAAAAAGGGAATTATATGAACGAACATATAAAAAAATACGGCGAATTGATATTGGAATACACCAAGGAAAACTACAAAAAGGTTTTCCGCGAGCCTTCAGGCGTTATGAAATACAAATATATCGTTCCCGGAAGCGTTTACGAATCTTTGTGGGATTGGGATAGCTGGACTACCAATATCGCTCTGCGAGAGGTGGCTTCAAGTGAAGAGATCGGGGAATACGAAAAGGGCTGTGTTCTGAATTTCCTTGACAAGACCGACAGCATCGGAAGAGCACCTATCCTGATCAATCCTCAGGGAGCAAGTCCCGGATATGGCGAAAAAATAAATATGAACGTGCACAAGCCCTGCTTGGCACAGCACGCGCTCTTTATTTCCGAGCAAAACGGGGATTTTGAGTGGCTTCGTGAAAAATTCGAGACTCTTCAAAGCTTTGTGGATTTCTATTATAATCACTGTCGCCACTCGTCTGGTCTGTATTTTTGGCTCAATGACGTTGCTATCGGCATCGATAACGATCCCTGCGTCTTTTACCGTCCCGAAAAAACCTCGGCTACAATCTACTTGAATTGCTTGATGTATAAGGAAATATCCGCAACTGCGACTATTGCTGAGCAGTTGGGTCTTGACGACGCGGCGCGCAAATATGCAGAGAGGGCAGAGGAGCTGAAGATCTGCATCCGCGACGGACTTTGGGACGAGAAAAACGGATTTTTCTACAGTGCAGACCTTAATCTCAGACCTATCGACGAGAACGAGAATATGCATAAGGGCTGTCCCCGAAATTACAGCTATCTTTTGCAAAAGATCGACGTTTGGTCGGGCTTTATGGCTATGTGGGCAGGAATTGCAACACCCGAGCAGGCTGAAAGAATGGTCAAGGAGAATTATCTCAACGAAAAGACCTTTTACTCTGCAGGCGGTGTGCGCTCGCTTTCCAAGGCAGAGAAGATGTACCGCGTAGTAAAATCGGGCAATCCCTCCTGTTGGACAGGCCCTATTTGGGGAATTGCAAACTATATGACCTTCGTGGGACTCGTTAACTACGGCTACGAAAAAGAGGCAAGGGAGCTTGCCGAGAAGACCGTGCTTTTGTTCGGCAAAGATATAGAGCAATACGGCAAGATGCATGAATATTATGACGGAGACACCTGCGAGGGAGTCCACAACCTCGGATTCCAGAGTTGGAATCTCCTTGCGGTGAATATGTATAATTATTTATTGAAAAAGTAATGAAATGATAACAAAAACAGGAGCGATTTGCTCCTGTTTAGGTTTCGTGATGGATTTTATTCATCGTCGGGCTCGTCATACGCCTTCGTGCCTTGCATGCGGCTCTTTTCGGCAAAGCCATCGATCTCGCCGCGGCAGAGCGCTCCGAAAATGCGGTATCTGAGTCCCTTGTTCTCGCGCTCGAGGCTGTGGAGAAGCTGCTTCATCTCCTCGCGCTCGGTCGCCTTGTCGGCAGGGCAGGGTGAGGAGATCACGGGCATAGGATTCTTTTTAACAAACTCCTTGACCTCTTTTTCGGGCATATATATCATAGGTCTGATAAGCTTTATTCCCACGCGCGACAGATAAGTGACGGGGGAGAAGCAGCCAAGTCTGCCCTCGTAAAAGAGGTTGAGCATAAAGGTCTCCACCACGTCGTCGAAGTGGTGACCGAGAGCAACCGAGGTGCAGCCCAGCTCCTTAGCGGCGGTATGAAGTGCACCGCGGCGCATCTTAGCGCAGAGCGAGCAGGGATTTTTCTCTTTTCTGACCTCGAAGATTATTTTATATATCTCGGTAGGAATGATGTAATATGGCACGTCGAGCTCGGCGCAGAGCTTTTTTATGGGCTCAAAGTCCATGCCGCCCTCAAAGCCCATATCAATGGTTATGGCGATAAGCTCGAATTTCTTGGGATAGAAGCGACGGAGCTGAGCCATAGCGCAAAGCAGAGTAAGAGAATCCTTACCTGCAGAGACGCCAACGGCTATTTTGTCGCCCTCTTCTATCATATCGTAATCGTCGATCCCTCGGCGCGTGTAGCTGAGGAGGCGTTTCATATTTTCCATAGGTTTTTCTTTCTTGTGTTTATTTAAATTTTTCGAATGAACACGTTTCGTAGATAGCACCTGCATCCTTCGAAAGAATACTTTTCGCGGCATCCTCCTTGGAGTCGTGCAGAAAGAGGGTTCGGGTGACGGTGTTTCCCGACGCGCCGCCTTTGATAGCGCGTACAAGCACCATAGAGGGCTCGCTTTCGCTTGTCGCCGCAACGAAGGTGATAACCTTAGGCTCTAATTTGTTTTCGCGCATAGCGCACATAAGATCGACGAGTCTGTCGGGACGGTATACGCAATAAAACCTGCCTCCGTGCTTCAGTAGCCGATTGGCGCAGGCGCAAAAGTCTCCGATATCGCCGCAGACCTCGTGCCGCGCGATAAATTTTTCATCGTGATCGTTGCGTTTTCCGCTGTTTGCCTTCATATAAGGAGGATTTGACACGACGAAATCGAGCTCCTGCCCAAGATCCGCCGCCTTTAGGTCGGCAACGTTCTTGTTAACGGGAATTATGCGATCGGAAAAGCCGTTCAGCTCGGCATTTTGCCTGATAAGCTCGCAAAAGCTATCCTGCACCTCCACGGCATATATCTTTGCCGCCTTTTCCCTGGAGCAGAGAAGCATGGGGATGATGCCCGTGCCGCTGCCGAGATCGGCGCCAATCTTATTTTTTCCGCCGACGGTATATGCCGACAGAAGATAGGCATCGGTGCCGAAGGTCAGACCGTTTTCGTTTTGTATCAGTGAAAGATTATCGTTTATCTTTGTAATGGTGGTCATTTTGACTCCTTGATTAAACAAACACCGCGCCGAGTTCGGCGCGGCGATGTTTTCTTTTGAATTATTCCTCTACAGGAGCGCCAACGGGGCAGGTCTCAGCGCAGTTTCCGCAGCCGAGGCAGGTATCAGCGTCGATAACGTAAATGCCGTCACCCTCAGTGATGCACTCTACAGGACAATCAGCAGCACATGCGCCGCATGCGATGCAATCTTCAGTAATCTTAAATGCCATGGTTATGTACCTCCATATTTTTTGATATGTAACTATTGTATCACATTTTTTTGCATTTTGCAACTGTCTTGAACAAAAAAACTGCACAAATTTTAAAAAATATTTTGGATACATTATACAAAAAAAGGCAAATCCGAGTTTTGTAGGCTTTAATTTTTGATTTTTGAAAGGCAAAAGACGCATTACCTGCCTTATGATGCAAATGCAACGAACTGAAATTTTCACCGATAAGCATATTCCGGCATCATCGGATAAATAATATTAACAGTGAAATTTTTATTTTGAAAGGAAAGATTATTATGATAAAACCCCAGATCGTCAAATGCAGTGGACGGGAGATACTTGATTCCAGAGGAAACCCCACGGTTGAGGCTACGGTGGTGCTTTCGGACGGCACTATCGGAGTTGCCAGCGTGCCGTCGGGCGCGTCTACCGGCATTTATGAGGCGCACGAAAAGAGAGATAACGATGCTCGCCGTTACGGAGGTAAGGGGGTGCTTGAGGCGGTTAACGCGATCTGCCGTCAGATATCCCCCGAGCTTGTGGGCTGCTATGCCTCCGATCAGTCGGTTATCGACAGACTTATGATAAAGCTTGACGGCACAGAGAACAAGTCGAAGCTTGGCGCGAATGCCATTCTTGCCGTCTCTCTTGCAACGGCGAGAGCCTGCGCGAGCTCCTACGGAATACCGCTCTTCCGCTGGATCGGCGGCGCCCGTGCCGTAAGATTGCCTGTTCCTATGATGAATATTCTCAACGGCGGAGCTCATGCCTCCAATAACGTTGAGATACAGGAATTTATGATCCTTCCTGTGGGCGCGCCATCCTTTGCCGACGCTCTCCGTATGGGAAGCGAGATATATCACGCTCTCGGCAAGATACTTTCGGAAAAGGGACTTTCCACTGCCGTTGGCGACGAGGGCGGATTTGCCCCCAGCCTCAGCTCCGATGAGGAGGCTATCGAGCTTATCGTTTCGGCTATCAAGGCGGCAGGCTATGACACCGACACGGTCAAGCTTGCTCTCGACGTTGCGGCATCCGAGTGGTACGACGAGAAGAGCGATAGCTATAAGCTCCCAAAGCGCGGTAAGGTTATGAGCAGGGATCAGCTTATTGAATATTTTGCCGGCCTTGTGCGCGAATATCCCATAATTTCTATCGAAGATCCTCTCGATCAGCGTGATTTCGAGGGCTGGAAGCAGATAACCGACCTCCTGGGTGATAGCGTTATGATAGTTGGAGACGATTTCTTCGTCACAAATCAATCAAGACTTGAAAAGGGAATTAAGATGGGCGCGGCAAATTCTATCCTCGTCAAGCCCAATCAGATCGGAACGCTCTCAGAGGTGATCTCGGTAACCAACCTTGCTGCATCTAACGGATATTCCTATATTATGTCACACCGTTCCGGAGAGACAGAGGATACGACTATCGCCGATCTTGCCGTCGGGCTCGGCGCACCCTTCATAAAATCGGGCGCGCCCTGCCGAAGTGACCGAGTGGCGAAGTATAACCGACTTTTGCGCATCGAGGCATCCCTCGGTCACTCGGCGACCTACGGTCTTGATCCCGACGGGGTCGATCCTACCGTGTGTACCTTCTGCGGAGAACAGTGCTGATCTCCCCGACTTTCGCTGAAATGAATTTGCGCCGTTGCCGCCCGCTTTTCTTATGGCAGACGTTTCTCGGCGCATATCTTACCGGAACCTGACATTTAATAATAATGTGTAGATCGAAGCCCTATTGACTAAGATTTGCGAAGCGTTGGCTTTTTTACCCTCTTTTTGGGGAGAAAAGCCAACGTTTTTTGCTTTTGAATAGAGTGTCAAAAATGCATAAAGGAATGAATATTCATTTTTGTTCAATTGTTACAAAAGCGGGTGGGATGCATTGTAAAAACCCAATGAAATAAACGAAATTACATTATTTTTCGAAAATGTATTGACAAAGTTATTGATCAGTGGTACAATGTATGCATCACAAAAAACTAATTTTTATTCATTCAGGAGGAATAAAAAATGAAAAAAATTATTGCAATCGCCCTCGCGGCAGTTATGGTTCTTTGCAGCATTATGATGCTCGCATCTTGCACAGGTGAAGATGATGTATTCGTAGTTGCAGTCTCCCCCGACTTCGCACCTATGGAATTCGTTGATATGACAAAGTCCGGCAACGATAAGTACGTTGGCTTCGACATTCTTCTTGCTAATTATCTTGCAAAAGAGATGGGCAAGTCCCTCATTATTAAGCCCATGTCCTTCGACGCTTGTATGGCAGCAGTTCAGGCAGGTAACGTTGACGCGGCAATTTCCGGTTTCTCTTGGACAGCAGAACGCGTTGAAAAGTTTGAGATCTCCGATTACTACATCGCAGGTGAAAACGAGACCGAGCAGATCATTATCACAACAGCCGCTAACGCTAACAAGTGGACTACCGCTGAATCCTACAACGGACTTAAGGTAGGCGCACAGGGCGGTTCTCTCCAGGAGCTTCTCGTTAATGAACAGCTTGTTACCAAGGGCGCAACTCTCGTTAAGTACGAGGATATCAATATGGCTTATACCGCTCTTATGAACGGTCAGATCGATGCTCTCGCAGTTGCAAAGGGAAATGCAGACGCTCTTATCGCTACTACTGATGACGAAGAAGACAACACCAAGAAGGCTGCATACGGAGGATTTGATTTCTTCGTTGAAGAGAAGTACAAGAACAACGTAGTTCTCGTTCAGAAGGGTAACACCGAGCTTCTCGCAAGCATTAACGATGCTCTTGCAAAGGCTATGGCAGCTGGTCTTTACGACACCTGGTACGAGGCATCCTTGCTTTACGGCGACGTAACCTCTATCGACGAATACGGCTACACCGACGACGGTAAGAAGATCGTAGGCTACGATGAGAATGACGAGCCTATTATTGATGACAATTACGTTGCAGGTGAGGCTACCGCAGAGGACGCAGCTAAGAAGCTTGCATACGAAGAGTGCCTTAAGAACATTCTTGCTAAATAATTAATTAATGATAATGCCGTTGTGCTGTCAAGCACAACGGCGTATTCAGTGAAAAGGAGAATTTTTGAATTGATTATTATCGATCTTTTAATGGGCGCTTGGAACATATTCAAGGATAATTGGCAAATTATTTTGTTTGAATATACCACCAAAACCCTTCTTCTTGCGGCGATAGCTGTGGTTTTGGGTACCGTTATCGGCGCTTTGCTTTCATTGGCAAATATGAGTAAGATAAAGCCGTTAAAGTGGATAGTTACGGCTTTCGTTGAGTTCGTGCGCGGAACTCCCGCACTCCTTCAGGTCTACGTTATTTATTTCGGCTTGCCTATGGTATTCCCTAAGATCAACCGAATGGACCCTATGATCGCGGCATTTATCTGCGCGGCTGTTGCGCTTACGATCAACAGCGCGGCTTACGTATCCGAGATAATCCGCTCCGGAATAGAGGCAGTTGATAAGGGACAGACCGAGGCGGCAAGAAGCCTTGGTCTGAACGGATCGACCACAATGCTGCTGATCGTTCTTCCTCAGGCGGTCAAAAATATTCTTCCCGCGCTTGGAAACGAGTTTATTACGGTCGTAAAGGAGACGTCACTTGCGGCAACCTTCTTCGCAGGTGAATTGATGACGTTCTACAAAGAATACGTTGGACTTACTCACGACGCGCTCCCCGCGTTTATAGTAGTCGGTGTCGTTTATTTCGCATTGAACTTTATTCTTTCTAAGGGACTCAAATTTATAGAAAGGAGAATGAAGGCTCATGCTTAATATTAATAACATATACAAGAATTTCGGCAAGCTCGAGGTTCTCAAGGGCGTATCTACACAGATCAAGGAGGGCGAGGTCGTTGCTCTCATCGGCGCATCGGGCTCGGGTAAATCCACGCTCCTTCGTTGCATGAACCTGCTTGAAACTCCCACCTTCGGTGAGGTCTGGATGGACGGAAAGCTCCTGACTCCCGTTGACCCCTACCTGCATCCCGAGGTAATCGAGGCATCAAATACCTATAAGAAGCTTGTAAAGCTGGGAATGGAACCCGAAGAGGCTATTGCAAAGATCAAGTCTGAGGACCTTCTGAAGGAAAAATATGCGTCTGCCGAGGGAAAAGAATATAAGAAGGCGATGAAGAAGATCTATAATGAGAATCATATAGATATAAATCTTGCCCGTCAGGATATGGGAATGGTATTCCAGCAGTTCAATCTGTTCAATAATAAGACGGTTCTTGAAAACATAACTCTTGCACCTATGAAGACTCGCGCAAAGCAGATGATAAAAGAGGGCAAGAGCAAGAAGGAAGTAAAGGAATTCTATGAAAAGAAGGCTATGGCTCTTCTTCAGCGTATCGGACTTGAAGAAAAGGCTAACGCTTATCCCTCAACGCTTTCGGGCGGTCAGAAGCAGAGAATTGCCATAGTTCGCGCTCTTGCGATGGACCCCAAGGTCCTGCTTTTCGACGAGCCTACCTCCGCGCTTGACCCCGAAATGGTAGGAGAGGTTCTCGACGTTATAAAGGAGCTGGCAAACGAGGGAATGACTATGGTAATAGTTACTCACGAGATGGGCTTTGCCCGCGAGGTTGCCGACCGTGTGCTCTTCGTTTGTGACGGTGAGATCGCGGAGGACGAGCATCCTACTGAATTTTTCGATAATCCCAAGCACCCGAGACTCCAGCAGTTCCTCAAGTGCGTGCTTTGATCGATGATTGAAATATCAAGATCATAGATAAAATTTAAAAAGCTGACGACGCGCGTTTTGCGCTTCGTCAGCTTTTTTGTTTTTTTTGTTATTGCATTTCAATCACTTCGCCGAGCGGAATGGAATAAATGTAGACCTTGCAAGGCTCTTTCCCGAATATCTCCTTTACGGCAAAGCGGTATTCCTCAAGCTGAGCCGCGTGTCGCTCGCGCATATTTTTCTCAAGCAGAGCGCGATCGGCTTTTTCCTCGGCTGAAACTCTGTCGGTCTTGTAGTCGCAGAGGATAATTCCGTCCTCGGTCTCGATAAGCAGGTCGATAGAGCCCTGCACGAAGATCTTTTTCTCGGATATCGAGCTTTTCAACTCCTCGTTTGCCGTAAAATCGGCGGCGGAGCGGAACATACCGAAATGAAATTCGCGTCTTGTCATCTTGGCATTTTTCGCAAGGGCGAAAAGTGAGCTTTCGAAGAAGCCGGCAAGCTGATCTCTCTTGACGATATCGGCGGTGCGCCTTGTAATGAACTTTTCAGAGACAAGTCGCTCGATCTCGGCATCAAGCCCGAGCTCGGTCACTCTTTCATAATCGCAATATTGTAAAATAAGGTGTGCCGCGCTGCCCCTTTCGGCGGCGGTGGGCTTTTTGTTTACCTCAAGCAGACTGTCAAAATCCGTTCTTTGACTGCGCATAAGCGAGATCCTGCGTTTTATCTGCATCGAGCTGTCGGGGGTGTCCTCGCTCTTGTCCTCGTCGCTCTCGGTGAAAAGAATTCCGGTGGGCGCGGGAATGAATACGCTGTCGTCCAGCATAGTAGGGGATACCTTTGATGCCGCCACCTTTGCGGGAATGAGAGAAAGCAGCTTTTCGCTCTCGCTCTCTCCGTGGGGACGGTTCAGGGTGTCGGCAAAGCGCTTGTCCTCATCGGTGATGCCGTATGCCGAGGATTCGACCTCCTCGCGCGTTATGCGGTCGGCAAGTGGAGGTATCTCGGTCTTTTGTACCGTGTTGATCTCAAAAAGTCCGTCGGATACGGTGCTGTTAAGCAATGCCACGATAGTCCAGAAGGCATAGCTCTTGCCCGATCTGATGGCGTTTGCAACGTCGTAGCTGCCGCCCTCGGTAAGCGATGCTCGCAGCTCCTCGTAGCTCTTGTTCAGAGTTGCGCTGAGATAGAGGCGCTCCTTGGCTCTCGTGAGGGCAACGTAAAAGATTCGAGCCTCCTCCTCAAGCAGCTTGTTTTTCGAAAGGAGAGATGCCGTGCGCCAGAGTATGTTTTCCTCGCGGGTCATTTGCGTTCCCGACAGAATATCGCCGTCCTCGTCGCGCTTTTGAGGCAGCTTCATAGAAAATCCCAGCTCTCGGTTGAATATGATGGGGTTGGTGAGATCCTTCATATTAAAGGATTTGCCAAGACCGAAAAGGAAGCAGACCTTGTATTCCAGACCCTTGGATTGGTGCATGGTGATGATCGTGACCTCATCTTCCTGCGCGCTGATGGGTTCGGATGCCCCTCCGCCCTTTTCCATAAGTCCCTTGAAGTAGGTGTTGAAGCTGTAAAGCCCGTTCCAGGAGCTCTTTACGTATTTGCAGGCATTGCTGTAAAGGTAGGTGAAGGCATCGGTCTCGCAAAGAGCGGCGAATGCGTCGCTCCTCGAAAGGGCGCGAAGCAGTTTGTCGGCGGAAACGCGGGTGGAAAGGATTCTGAAGGAGTCGAAGAGCGAGACTACGGCTTTACAGCTTTCGCGCAGAGCTTCATTCTCACCGTTCTTGCCGTAGCTTATAAGCGCGTCGAAAAGCGAGAGCTTATTACCCGAGGCGCACCTTACGGCAACCACGTCGTCAAGGGTCATAAGGGGAGAGTAGACGGGCAGAGACGCGCTCAGCACACGGCAAAGGGGAATATCCTCTCTCGGGTTGTCAATGACGGTCAGTACGTCCATAAGAAGCTTCATTTCGTCTCCGTCAAGCAGACGGTTTTTAGCGTTGGTCACGAACTTGATGCCGATCTTAGTAAGCGCGTCGGCAAGGGGAATTATCTGCGAGTGACCGCGCACGAGAATTGCAATATCTCCTGCTCTCACGGGGCTTCCGTCGGCATTCTTTTCGTTTTTGTCGCGGATAAGTCTTGCTATCTCGTTGGCGCAGATAACCGCCTCTGCGTAAAGCTTGTCCTCGTTTTCGTCGACCTCGGGCTCTTCGGCGCCGTCGCCCTCCTCCTCGTTCTTTTGAGGAGGCTCAATAAAGTTGATGATAGCCTTTTTGGGGGGATCAAAGCTTGCGCTTATCTTGCCGAAGCGCAGATTGTCGTTTTCCTCGTCGTATCCGATGCTCTCGGCAAAGGACTTGAATATCTCGCCGCAAACAAGGTTTACAAAATCGATGATTCCTTTGTCGCAACGGAAATTCTCCGACATAAATATCGAGCTTCCTCCGCTTTCGGGGGCTTCATCCGGCTTTTCGCTGTCGTATTGCGGGAATTTTGCTCTGTAAGAGGCAAATATCGAGGGCTCCGCATCTCTGAAGCAGTAGATGCTCTGCTTGATGTCGCCCACCATAAATCTGCGCTCGCCGCCGATTATTTCAAAAATTTTGTCCTGAATGGCGTTAACGTCCTGATACTCGTCGATATATACCTCGTCGTATTGCTCCTGCATATTAAGAGCGAGGGGAGTGGGAGTGCCGTCGGGGTTCATAAGGAGCTTTAACACGAATCTCGGCATATCTGAAAATTCGCAGATGCCGCGCAAAAGCTTTTCGGCAGAGTATCGGCGGTCGAAATCGGACAAGAGATCGTAAAGCAGCAGATTGATCTCGGAGGATGCGACAAAGCTATCTCTTATATGCTCGGGAGAGTATGCGAAAAAGCTCTTTTTCAGATTTTTGACGGGCTGGAGGGCATTGGCGCGAAGAACCTTGATCGATTCCGAGGTGCTGCTCAATTTTTCGCCCTTCAGTCCGGGATAATTCTTGAATTTTATGCCGTTTATCAGCTCAAAGCTGCAGGCATAGCCCTTTTGAATTCCGCCGAGGATAGCCGAGACGATCTTCAGATCCTCGTCGAGAGTGGGAATGACCTTTTCCTTGATCGCGAGAGCGGCAGGCGTGAGATCCTTTGAAGACGCGTCTTCGGGAATACCTGCATCGTTGAGCGCAAGGATTTTCAGCATCTTGAGCTGATTTTCCGCGCTTGTAAGGGTCGACAAGGTCTCGTTCAGGATGATCTGCCCCTCATTTGTCTCGAAAAAGTCGAGCTCGGCAGAGGCGCTGAGACGCTCCGAGCTTTTTTTGATGCATTCAATGCCGCCGGGAACGGTCAGCGTTTTCATATAGAAACTAAGGAGGGAAGGGATAAGCGCAGAGGTGTCACGTATGCCCGAAATGAGGCTTAAAAGCTCGGTGTAGCTCGAGCGGTGACCTACCTTGGCAAGCTCGCCCTCGTTTATTCCCGATCTTTCGTCGAAAAAGAGATCGAGGGTGTCCTTGAATATTGAATTTCGGATGGGAGAAAGCTCAGCGTCGTCTGCAAGTCGCATGGATGCGGGGAGACCGAGCTTTTCAAAGTTTTCCTTTACGGGAGAGGCGAAAAATGAGTCGATGGTGCTGATATGCGCGCTTCCCAGCTTCAAAAGCTCGTCCTGAAGACGGGCATTTTCGGGGTGAGCGGCAATAGCCTCGGTAAGAGCGTCGGAGATCTTCTTTTTAAGCTCTGCCGCCGCGCTTCTTGTAAAGGTGACTATCAGCATTCGGCTGAGGGTCTTGTTTTCGTCCTCGATTATCGAATCTATGATCCTTCTCGTCAAGGTAAAGGTCTTGCCCGAGCCTGCCGCCGCACTGACAAGCAGTGCCCGACCGCGGGCGTTCATAGCGTCATTTTGTGCTTTAGTAAATGCCATTTGAGCGTTTCCTTTCTGAGAAAATCAATGATTTGTGCTCTTAGCCGCCACGGGACAGCTTGAGCGCAGGTAACAGAATTTGCAAGCCGAGGGGGAGGGGGTTCTGGGCGCTCTGCCCTCGAATATGCTCTTGCCCGTGCTCTGAATGACAGAGCGTAGCGAGAGATCTATCTCCTTGATGCCCTCCTCGCTGACGGCGTTGCCCTTTTTGATCTCGCCCGTGTCCTTGTCAACTACTATGCCGCCAAGGATATTTTTGTCGAGATCGTTGCTTGCCGCGCGCAAAACGTCAAGGTTGTCAACGAAAAATCCGCTTCGCTCGGGGGATATCTTGCCTGCCGATTCGTTTGCAGAGAGGAAGAGAGCGGATGCGGGGAATATCTCCTTTTCGCCGCCAATAATATCCTTGTTTTTCTCAAGAGCGGCGGTAAAGAGGTATGCGGGAAGCTGAACGTCGTTGCCGTCCTCAAGCCCCTCTATGTCGAAGGGGTGGCTTCCTGTCTTGTAGTCTACTATGCGGAGGTATCTGCGGTCCTCTCCGTCGAAATAGTCTACGCGGTCAATGATTCCGCTGAGTATGATTTTAGGCGAATCGGATTCGTCGGTCACCTTGATCTCAATAGGCTTGAACGCGTTTTCACGGTGCTCGGAGATGCGGATCTCCTGCCCCAGCACCTTGAAATCCGATGCCGCAAACTCGTCAAGCACGCTCTTTGCCATAACAAGCGCAAGGTCGCGCAAGCGAGAGAAGGTGTACATAATTTGCGGAGTAAGGGGACAGCCGATAGAGCCTACGTATTCGTCAACGTAGGAGTTGACCAGCTTTATAAGGGTGTCGTCGTCGGGATGCGACAGTGAGCCGTCGCTCTCTCTGAGATCGTTTATCAGCTTTTCGAGAACATAGTGAACGATAGTGCCCGAGCTGTCGTAGCTGATGGCGCTGATCTTTCTTTCGCGCAGCTCCAGCACGTATTTGCACCAGTACTGATAAGGACAGCTTGCAAAGGTGGAGATCTTGCTTTGAGACAGACGGAGGGTGTTGTCGGCGAAGAGCATCTTTACCTGCAAGGGGCTGATGACCGCCCCCTCGTCGCCCTCGTTATTTTCATTATTCTCACTCTCGACCGCCTCGCGTATCGCGGCTTCGATGACCTCGTCCTCGTCCTCGCCTTCCCGCTCAGAGAGAGCGAGAGCGATCTTTTTGATAAGATCAAGATCAAATATTCTCTTTTCAAGCTTGGGGAAGAGGAAGAATATGCGGTTCCAAGCGGTTGACGGTGTGCCGCTTCCGCCTCCCACCTTGCCTTGGCAGGTGGTGACGATCAGCTTGTCGGAGGGCTTGGTCAAGGCGCGGTAGACGTAGAAAAGCTCGTCGGAGGTAACTCTTGATTCCCTTGAGGTCAGGGGAATATCCAGCGATTCCATAGCGGACTTGTCCTGCTCGGTGAATATGCCCGATTCGGAGAAGCTTCTTGGGAATTCGCCCTCGCAGAGTCCCGAAACCATCGCCAGTTTAAGGTTTTCAACGCGGAGCGTGGGGGCAGAGCCTACGGTAACGTACTCGCCGACGGCGGGAACAGAGCCCATATCGCTGCCGCGAAGCATTATTTCGATAGCCGAAAGCAGCTCTTCGCTTGTGGTGGGGGTGTCAGAAAGTATCTCGGCGACACTGCTCAGCGTTGTAACTATGCTGTCGTAGATCCTGAGGCTTTCGCCGGCACTTCTCAGGTTGCCCGTGGCAACGTCAAGCTCGGCTAAAGCGCAAAGCGATTCCTCAATGCCGATCTCACCGAGATAATCGTATAAAGCTCTGCAATTTTCAAGGGTGTTGCCCTTGGCAGAGGCGAATTTTGTGCGCAAACGGACGAGGGGAGGAATGATAGCGGATCTGACGCGATTGGCGGCAAGCAATATCTCGCGAGAGCGGTCGGTGGGAGCATCCTTGGTGTATCCGTCGGGATTCATGCTCCAAAGCTCTTCAAGAAACTTGTTGCCCGAAATGCTCCAGGTGTATACGTAGTCTTCAAAAAGGTCTATGTCGGACGTGTCACAGCCGCAGAGTCCGGTCTTCAAAAGAGTCAGAACGTCGGCGGTGCGGAAATTATAGGTCACACAGCGAAGCGCGCTGAAAATAAGCCTTGCGGCGGCGCTTGCCGAAAGGTCGGTGCGCTCCGAAATGAAGAAGGGAATGCCTGCCTTCTCAAATACCGCCTCGATAATACCCTTGCGGCTCTCGGCATCGCGCACGATAAGCGCCATTTCGGAAAATTTGATGCCCGAGCGGTAAGCCTCGAGGAATTTCAGCGCGGCAAGATTTACCTCGTCAAATTCATTTTTACAAATATATGCCTCAATTCCCTCGGGGGAGGAGGTGCTTTTCTCGGCAAGCTCCTCTTTGGTGAGCGAAAAATTCCAAAGACCCTCTTCAAGGGCTATTATATCCGAATTTTTGCCTCTTCCAACAGGAGAAAGAGTTACGGACGAGGTTTCAAGACCCTCCTCCTTTGCAAAACGCAGAAAACGAAGGTAGGTATCGTCAACGCTTGCGGTGTGGGGCATATTTTTCATGTTACTGTCTCGGCAGAACGAGATAGAGAGAGAGTCGGATTGCAGAGCCAGCTCACAGAGCACCGCCATTTCCTCACCTGTAAAGCTGGTAAAGGAATCGACGAAAAAGCGGCAGGAGGTGAAAAGCTTGTTCTTGGCAAGGTCTTCACGGAGCAGACTCAGCTTGTTTTCGGCGGCAAGTGCGCCCTCTCCGGCTCTTTCCTCAAGGACTCTCGAGAAATTTGCATAGATAAGAGCCACGTCGCGGAGCTTCTTTGACAGCACCTCGTCGGAGCAAGCGTCAGCCGCCGCCTCACAATCCTCGGCTGAAATGCGGTTAGCGTGAAGCTCGTCTATAGTGGAGAGCATCATCGAGCCGAATTGCGCGTCGGTCTTGACGCCTCCGTATTGCGAGAGAAGAGAAGAGACCTCGCGAAGAGCCTGCCACATAACCAAGCTGCGCACACCTCCGGGAGCCGAGGTGTCGGTGAGTCCTCCGCATTTTTCAAAGACGATATTCGCAAGTCTCGAGAAGGATATGACGCTGAAATAAAGCGCCGAGGAGGGGGGCAGGTCTGCGAGCATGGATTCGCTTATAAAAGCCTGCTGCTCGGGCACCAGAAGATAGGTGGTGATGCCCTCGGAGACCGACTCGCGGATCTTGTCTATCATGTATTGAGTCTTGCCGCTACCCGGGCGGCCGAAAATAAAGTTCAACATAATTTTTCCTTAAAATTTATTGATTCTTTTAATGTGTTGTGATTTCAAATTTTGATTTATCGGGGAGAGATAAGTGCAGAGTGCAGAATGCAGAATGCAGAATGCAGAGTTATGGATGATTTTCGCAAGAAGCGAAAATCTACAATTATTTAAATTTTCTTGTTTTTATAATGTGAATTTAATGAGGGAAACCGACGAAGGAGGTTTTCAACCTAAACTCTGCACTCTGCACTCTGCACTCTGCACTCTGCACTCTGCATTCTGCA
>JBGVHJ010000070.1:0-12748 GCA_045122255.1 Eubacteriales bacterium
ACTTTTGTGTCGGGGTGCGGTGCGAACACACCGCCAAACACCAATTTATCGGCATCAAAATAAGAAAGGAGCTGCATTCTTAGTGAACAAGCTCCTTTTCTTTAACCGATTTATCTACCGAAAAAGCTGGTCGGTGCCAAGCACCGACCAGCAAAAATCAGGAGGTGACGCGTTTTTACACGTCTTTATTTTTGGTGACGTTCTCGGCAGCGTTCTCCTCTGCCGTCGCCGAACATCCACATCCGCAAGTGCCGCAGGAGCCCGAGCAGCCCGAGCCGCTATCGGGGCAACCGATGCACTTTTTTCCGCTCTTCTTTGCCTTGATTATATACGCGGTAGCCGCGCCGATAATCAGCAGAAGAACAACTATAACAACAATATCTGAAGGGGTCATAATAATCACCTTTTATCAAAATTTTAAGCGTTTACCTTTTCCTTCTTCTCTGCCGATTTTCCGTCAAGGACGTATTCAGCCTTAAGTTCCTTGTTCTTCTTGGAAATAAGAACGACGAGTATCGCCGCAATAGCCGCAACGAACACCCAACCTACAACAGGCATCCAAACCTCACCAAGGCTTGCGCCCGTGAAGATCGATCCGAAGAAGTACACCAGGAATGCCACCGAGTAGCCCACAGCGAACTGAAGTCCGATACCTGCCCAGAGCCACTTTCTGCTCTTCATCTCTGCATTCATCGCACCGATAGCCGCAAAGCACGGGGGAGAGAAAAGGTTAAACATAAGATACGCAAGAGCCGCAACCTTGGTAATTGCCATAATGCCCGCAACCTCTGCGCCCGCGCCCTCAATAAGCGCAAGCTCGTCTGCGTCGATAAGGTTATCAAGTCCTACGAAGCAAACTGCGAGAGTACCGACAACGTTCTCCTTTGCGATAAAGCCCGTAATTGCCGCCGCCGCAAGTTGCCATGCAACAACGCCGACGATGGGAGCAAAGATATATGCAAAGGGAGCGGAGACAGTAGCAAGAATAGACTGACTTGCATCGTCTACAGGCTGGAAATTCCAACCAAAGGTCTGCATAAGCTGAACAACAAAGTTACATACAAGGATGATGGTACCCGCCTTAACTATGTAAGCCCATCCGCGCTGACACATAGAGACAGCCGCCTTGCCAAGGCTGGGAAGCTTGTACTCGGGAAGCTCCATAATGAAGAAGGACTTTCTGTTTTTGTGACCCGTAAGCTTGTTGACAAGAAGGGCACAAACGAAGATAATGAAGATACCCGCAAAGTACATAAGCGTACCTACCCAGGAAGCGTCACCGAAGAACGCGCCCGCAAAGAGAGCGATAACGGGAAGCTTTGCGCCGCAGGGCATAAAGGGCGCAAGCATTGCGGTGGCTCTGCGCTCACGCTCGTTTCTTATCGTGCGGCAAGCCATTACACCGGGAATAGCGCATCCCGTACCGATAACGAAAGGAATGACCGATTTACCCGAAAGTCCCACCTTCTTGAAAATGGGGTCAAGAACAACGGTAGCGCGCGCCATATAACCGCAATCCTCAAGGAGAGCGATAAGGAAATACATAACCATAACCAAAGGCAGGAAGCCGACTACCGCGCCGACACCGCCGATAATACCGTCAACAAGAATTGAGGTAAGGAGAGGATTTGCGTTTTCAAGCAGTCCGCCTACCCACTCGCCAAACATCTCGATAAGAGTTACGAGACCGGGAATAACTCTGCCGTTTTCAAATTCGTAGCCCTCGGCGATCCAAGGACCTACCCAAGCCTGCGAAATCTGGAAAACGAGGAACATAACCACCGCAAAAATGGGAAGTCCAGCCCACTTGTTGGTGAGCACGGCGTCGATCTTGTCCTGGAAGTTCTTGTCCTTTGTGAGAACCTTTCGCTTCTCAACCTCTTTAACTATCTTGTTTACGAACTCAAAACGCTTTCTGTCGGCTTCAACAACCGCCTTTTTGTCGCTGAGGTCAACGTCGCCCTGTGCGTAGGGTGCTTTCTGCCCCTTGCCAATGATCGAAACCGCCGCCTCGACAACCGCCGTAAGACCCTCGCCCACGTTTGAAGCAGTCTCAACAACGGGACAGCCAAGCTTTTCCGAAAGCTTTTTGAGGTCGATCTTATTTTCCTTTTTCTTATTGACGTCGATCTTGTTAAGCGCAACGACAACGGGAATACCAAGCTCAAGAAGCTGTGTGGTGAAAAACAGGCTTCGGCTGAGGTTGGTGGAGTCAACGATGTTGATGATAGCATCGGGGTTCTCGTTCTTTACATAAGAGCTCGTAATGCTCTCCTCCGAAGTAAAGGGAGACATGGAGTAAGCACCCGGAAGGTCAACCGCGATAAGCTCCTCCGCTCCGCTGTAGTAGCTCTTTTTAATGGTGTGCTCTTTTCTTTCAACCGTCACGCCTGCCCAGTTCCCCACCTTCTCGCTGCTTCCTGTCAAAGCATTGTACATCGTGGTCTTTCCGCTGTTGGGGTTACCCGTAAGCGCAATTCTCATTTTTGTTCCTCCGAAATTTATGATAGATTTATTTTAACAGCCTTCTCTGTCCAAAGCCATTCAGTTAGCCACAGCTAACTCGTCGGCTAAAAAATAATCCGATAGGCTCGGAATTATTTTTCATATAATTATAGCCTCGGCAAGCTGATCGTCAATGCTGTATCTGCCGTCCTTGATAGAGACAACGCAAGTGCCCTTGCGGCGGGAAACCACCGTAATAGGTTCACCCGAATAGCACCCGAGCGAGAACAAGAAAGCGTCAAGCTCCTCATCGTCGGTCTCGATGCTTTTGATGATGTATTCAATTCCCTCTTCTGCCTGGCGCAAATTCATAGGTATCTCCTGACTCGTAATCTGTAATACGGCGGCTTGCGGTTAGCATATGCTAACTCCAAACTGCATTAACATTATATGCCAAAAGCCTTAATTTGTCAACAGATTTTGGCTAATTTATTTGCCTGAAATAAAAAGTTTTACCTTTTGAACATTTTTTGTTAGCCCACGCTAACCCTGCCTGCGCATTTTGCACAAATCGCAAATTTGTCAACGCCGTGTGCGGCTTGTCCCTCAACCGATAAATTATTGTTTATCGCACTATGTTCGCACAAACCGCCAAACACCAATTTGCCGTTGTCATATTCTTTGTGCAAAAAAGGAGCTGTACTCTTAATGAAGCAGCTCCTTTTATTAACATATGGTCGCTGAGATAGATCATAAGTCCCAATAAAATTTTTTGACCTTAATATTGCTCCCTCTACTCGAGAATATTTGAAGTTATGTAGTCAACGCCCCATTCGGCAAGCTGCTCGGCGGTTTCCTTGCTGTCAACCGTCCAACAGTTGATTTTAATTCCCTTTTCGTGAAGCTCCCCAATAATTTCCTTGTTAAGTGCCTTGAAATGCACGTCCACGTCCATCTTGTCGGCAACAACTCTCTCGATCGTTCCATCCTTAAACTCCGAGAAAAGGTACTGCACCGACTGCTCGGGGCAGATCTTTCTTATCTTCGTCAGATTTGAATAGATAAAAGATATAAAGGTAACCTTTTCCAAGTAATCAAATCTCTTGTAAATTGCGATAATTCCGGCTATTTCCTCGTCGGTAAAGTCGGACTTAAGCTCAAGCACGCATTGCTTTCCGTATTTCTTGCAAATCGCTACGTAATTTTCAAGCACGCTGACGCGCAGGTCGGCTCTGTCCTTTCTGCCTGCCTTGTCAAAAAGAATCACGCTTTGAAGCTCTGCGAGAGTCGAGGTCTCCACGGGCATGTCCACCCCCGCGATTCTCTGCAAATTGTCGTCGTGGCTGACTGCAAAACGACCGTCAGCCGTTCTGCGAATGTCGGTCTCGATGCCGTAATACGAGCGATTGCCCGCCGCCACGAAAGCCGCGTTTGTGTTTTCGCGCTCTATGCCCGAAACACCCCTGTGCGCCACCATAAGAGTTTTTCCATTTTGAAACTTGATTGTATCCATTTTGCTTCCCCCTCTTTTGTTTAATACTTTGAGCACGTTAAGCCTATTGTATCACAAAAATAACCGATTGTAAACCCTTTTTTGCATTTCATAAGGCGAATTCATAAGACGGAAAAAAGGGCTAAATTTCCAAAATATCGCGTTGCAAAAATTGGGCTCAAAAAAGCTGAAAAGCCTTGAGAACCTAATGTTTTCAAGGCTTTTTTAATTGTGGCGGAGGGTGTGGGACGTAAGTTGAACTTATCGAGTCCCGCCCTTGATTGAGTGGAAATTGAGAGGGTTTAACCCACCCGAAATTAAACCGCTCGACAAATTGAAATTTACTTGCGGCAATAGACTTCTATCGCTTCACAGATAAACGCTGCTGTACCATCAGCGTGCTTATCAATATTGTTCATAAAGCGTTCGTCCGCTACATACATCTGACCGAGACCTGCCAAAATTTCGTTTGTACAAAGATAGTAATTCTCAGTAATATAGTTCTGCAGCATTTTTACAAGGCTTTGTGCTTTAGCGGAATTAGGACTTTCGTCCTTTTTCATGCAGAGTGCAAACTCTGCCATAATATGGTCCATTCCCTCGGCAATTTCATTCCACTTCTGTTTGGAGTAATCCTTAGTCCGTTCTGCGTATTCCTTGTACGCATCCGTTTTACCCCATTTTTCTTTGGCTTCAGCCTTGTGCTTTTCAAATTCGCTGTTGTCAAATGCTTTCATAACATTTTCTCCTTTCACGGCACCGTCAATAGCAGAAATTAACCGCTCTAACCGCTCTTTTTTGAGTGTGAGGAGGTGTTTTTGCTCGGTTAGCGCCTTGCTTTTGTCATAATTCGGGGATGACAAAATCTCTCCAATGCTCTTTAAGGAAAAGTCGAGTTCACGGTAAAAGAGAATCTCTTGCATACGAAGAAAAGATTTTTCATCGTAAAAGCGATAGCCTGTAGTTTTGTCAACAAAGGCTGGCATCAACAATCCTATTTCATCGTAATAATGCAGTGTGCGCACACTTACACCCGTGAAATCGGCAAATTCTTTAATTAGCATTTTCAATTTCATCACCTCACAACAAAAGTATACACTATGACGGAGCGTGAGAGTCAATACCTTTTTTGAAAAATATTGATTGGCGTTCGTCAAATTCTTATTTTCCTAACTGTTCGACCTATTGGAATTTATCAATAACTATCTTAATTCCTTAGCATACAAGCGGTCAATATCTCCACCGTAATTCACTATATCTTTTATGTAGGTGTAGCCGTACTTCTCATATAACCCGATATGTACTGATGGGATATACGTTTTATCAAAGCCAATACCTTTCGCATACTCATTTGCAAAATCAATTAGCTTTTTACTGATCCTCTTGCCGCGATATTCTTCGGAAACAAACAGCGTTGATATCCATGGAAATATCTCGGGCAAGGGATAATAATCCGACTCCATAATGGTTACCATTCCGACAATGCAACCGTCTGCCATTGCTACGAATGGCGTTTCCCATTCCTTAAACTCCCAATTTTTGATCACGCGAACCGTATGCTCTTTCACTTCTTCCCAAGAGAAGCTTTTTACAAATCCAAGCAATGCTTCTGCTGTTTCTGTATCTTTATCAACTTTTTGGATTGTTATGATCAAACTATCTTCCGTCATCACAATCACCTCGTCAAATTCTTATTTATCGTTGAGTTTATTATATCACATTTTCATGAATATTTCAACCGTTTTGATTAGTCAAACATCCCACGGAAGAGGTCTGATTCTATGGAGTAAACCTCCTGAATCGGTATTTTCTTTCCGTCGGTCAGCATGATGAGCTGTTCATATTCGTCTATCTGCTTGAGCCGTCCGTTTAGCGTAACGTATGCACCGCCGGACTTTTTCTTGTCGGGGACAAAGTAGGTTACGGAGATTTCGGGTTGCTCGTCAATTATGTCCGAGAGGAAGTTCTGCTTGAGGTCGAGCTTTTCTCTCATATCCTCGCTGATATCTATTTTCTGATCGGTAAGCCGTCCTGTTTCATCAATCGCGGCATCATATCCTGTCAAGGCTGCGAAGGGGGCGAATTGTGCCGCTCGGTCAGCTCTCGGCATTCTCGGATGTCGTGGAGAGGTTGGACACGGCATATTTATCATATCGTCGTAGTTTGTGTCAATCATGCCTTGTGTCCTCCGATCTGCTTATTTCTATCCATCGCAGTTGCACCTTCTTCGAGGTTCATGCCTTTGACGATGGCGTTCTTTCCGAACTTCTTCTTGATATCGATTACTGTGTGCTGTATTCTTTTTTCGCGCTCCTGATCCTCGGCTTCGGGTCTGCCTTTTTCTTCAGCTTCGAGCATAGAGAAGATGTCGAGCTGCTCTCCGTGGCTATTTGCTTTTACCGTTTCTGCATCCATCACATGGCAGGCTGTGAGATTGATTCTTCGTACAAGTAAATACTTGTTGACAATGCGGTCGAACAGCTCGTCAACTGCCTTGAGTATGCCTTTGGTGGAAGAGGTGTGCTTTCCAAGGTTCTGCGTTCCGTGAGCGTGCTTGGGCACAGCTCGCCCGTAGTGGTCAACGGTTATTTCTCCGTGGTATTTGCTTCTGCGCTTCTCATCGGTTAGGTTCTCGATGTCATATCCGATTGTCAACACAATTTGATCGGTGAGCAGGTTCTTTTCTACGAGATCAAGCACAAGGGTGTCTGTCATTTCACGCACAACAAGTCTTGCTTTTTCGGCTGTATAAGGACAATGTAAGACCTGTCCTGATCCGAGGCTGTTCGTGCTTGGCTTGTATGCCTTGATTTCCTCGATTGTGCATGGCTCATAGCCCCATGCATGGTCTATCAGAAGCTCGGCGTTTACACCGAAGGCTTTATATAGAAGTTCTTCGTTGTAGCGGTCTGTCGGCTTTCCGATGGAACAACGAGCGATATCACCCATTGTGTAAATCCCCATAGCTTCGAGCTTTTTCTGATAGCCATGACCGACTCTCCAAAAGTCTGTCAGAGGTCTGTGCGACCACAGCGTTTTACGATAGGAGATTTCATCAATCTCTGCTATGCGAACACCGTTTTCATCAGCAGGCAAGTGCTTGGCTACGATATCCATTGCAACCTTGCACAGGTACATATTCGTTCCGATGCCTGCGGTCGCTGTAATTCCTGTTGTTTTAAGAACATCAAGGATGATCGTCATTGCCAATTCCTTGGCTGTCATTTTGTAGTTTCCGAGATAATCTGTTACATCCATGAACACCTCGTCGATGGAGTAAACGTGGATATCTTCGGGAGCAATGTATTTGAGATAAACCTGATATATCCTTGTGCTGTACTGCATATAATACGCCATCTGAGGAGGGGCGACGAGATAAGACACAGCGAGAGAGGGATTGGCGTTGAGTTCGTTGATATTATAGGATTCTCCGACAAGCTTACCGCCTGCTTTACGCCTGCGCTCATTGTTGACCTCCTTGACCTTTTGAATGACCTCAAAAAGTCGGGGACGACCGGGGATTCCGAATGATTTAAGAGAGGGCGAAACCGCAAGACCTATCGTCTTTTGTGTTCGGCTCTCGTCTGCTACCACGAGGTTTGTGGTCATAGGATCGAGCTTTCTCTCCATGCACTCCACCGAGGCATAAAACGATTTTAGGTCAATTGCGATATAAGTACGTTGCTTCATACCTCGTCCTCCTGATAGTTTTACGGCAGAAAGAAAAATGTTCGTCATGCGATGCGGCATTTTACCCGACTTTTCTTTCGCTATTCCGTGTGTATATTATACCACTTTTTTATGAATAAATCAATCCGTTTGCATATTAAGGAGTTATCTTTCTTTTTTCTGCCGTTATCTTTTAGAGTGGGAGGTTCACCTTCTCCTACCATCATGACAAGTACCACCTGTCAGCGTATAGAAACACTTATCCCGTGGTAGTAAAATGATGTAAAAAATGAGCCGAAGGGCTGCCAGAAAGCAGCCCTCCGACTCCTGACCACAGGCTATTTCAGCCCACGGTCAGTGCTTGTTTTTAGATGATTTCCTTCTTCTTGAGGATGATTATAACGACCGCGCCGATCACACCCAAAACGCCAAGGATTATGCCGATAATAGCACCTACGCTGATGGTCTTTTCGACGGTGAAGCTGTATTCAGCCGTGTTGCCGATCTCGTCGGTTACAGTTACCCTGTACTCACCGGGTTCGGCGATCTCGTCGCCGAGAGTATACTCAACAGGTTCACCGTTAAGCGTTACCTTAACAGTTGCATCCTCGGAAGGATTGCCGATGGTTACCGCATCCTTGGTAGAGCCACCATTTTCTACACCGTTAAGGGTGATAGTGGGAGCAGTTCCGTCTACGGTTATCTTGAAGAGATAGGTGTTGCCGCCTACGATTACGCCTACCTCGTATACGCCGTCCTCCTTGAGTTCGAGCGTTCCGTAGTTGAGGCGTTTGTCCTCGCCGTTAACGGTTACACCGCCGAAGCCCTCAACATCATCGAAGTTGTGATTGAATTCTTTTACAAGAGATTCAACAACCTTGAAGGAGATTTCCTCGTGGTTGCCAAGAGCATCGGTGATTGCCATAGTATACTCGGCAGGTACGCTAATCGCGCTTCCGAGAACATAATCGATCTTCTCGCCGTTCTTGAGAAGGGTTACCGTTACGGTTTCATTTGCCGTTGCGATTACGGAGTTGGAGAGACCTTTATCGTTGACATTGATGGCGTAATCAACCGTCTTGTCGATGGTGAATTCTACCTCGACCTTGTTGCCTGCAAGGTCACTTACAACAATTCTGTAAATGCCGTCTGCAGACACAGGATTGCCCGAAGTGTAATCGCCGAGGGACTTGCCATTCTTGAAGATCTCTGCCTTGAGGTTTTCCTCGGTGTAGAACACCTTTACATCCTCGTTTACGGATTCCTTGTTGTTCGCACCTTCAGTCGCAATAACAGGAGCTGCTTTGTCAATCGTGAAGGTGTAGGATGCCTTGTAGCCGTCGAAGTTCTCGAAGGTGAGCGTATACACACCATCCTCGGTGAGTTCGTCGCCACTTTCGTATTCAATGACAGTTCCGTCCTTGGTAAGAACTACAGTTGCATCATCCGTCCACTCGAATTTAACCGTGCCGTTGGTGTGTCCGTTATTGTCTACGCCTACAAGAGTTCCTTCGGGGTTCGCCTGTACATAGTCAAGCTCTGCGGTGACGGTATCAATGCCGGTGCGGAATTCATCGGTTACTGATACCTTGTAGATTGCGCTCGTTCTGAAGGAGTACACAAGTGTGCCGGTGCTAACAGGAGTGCCGTAGTCATCCTTGTCAACCTCTACCCAAGTTTCGCCGCCGTCGGTGGACTTGGTGATAATAAGGGACTGAATGTGGCTCTCGTCATCCGCGCTCTTGGTGATCACAATGTCGAGCTTCTTTTCTTCTGCATTCTCGGTAACGCTCACTTTGGGAGCATCAAGGGAGATCACGAGTTTGAAGGTTTCGGATTCACCATAGTGGTTTACTGCAGTTACCGTGTAGCTTCCACTTGCGGTGATTGCATAGGTGTCGGTGAGATTGAAGTTGCCAAGCAGGTCGCCGTTCTCATCGTAAACCGAGAACATTGCCCATTCGTCAAAGCTGTCGGTGATGCTTACGGTCACCTTGTCCTTGAGATAATAGGTGCGCTCGTATACTACGGGGTTGGTGTTACCTTCGCCTACAGCGTAGAGGATTTCAGGAGCGTTGCGGATAACCGTGAGGTTATAGTCACAGGTGTTGCCCCATTCGTCGCAAACGGTGAGCAGAGCCTTGCCCTCAATCTCGTAAAGGTTGCCGATGAATTCCTCGCCGTTTATAAGCACAGCGATGTTGTCGCCGAAGGTTACCGAGCTTGCGAGAATGTTCTTGCTATCGGAGTAGGAGTAAAGGTTTTCGCCCTCACCTGCGGTTGCAGGCTCTTTCTCCCAATAGAAGAAGTCGTTGATGCCGACCTTTGCATACTCTGCAATTACTGCATTGAGGCGTTCCTCGGTAAAGTATGCCACGAGTTCGTCGGGGTTGCCGGATTTCTTATAGATGAAATACTGACCGTTTATTGCGTTGGCTGCATCGATTGCATCCATTGCAATGCCTGCATCCCAAGACTCGGAGTTCCAAGTGCCTGTGGTTACAAGGCTCTGTTCTCTTGCGGTTGCAAATGCGAGAGCGTTCTCGTAGGTGCTGAATGCGAAGAAGTTACCGTTCACGTCGACTGCCTCGTAGTATTCCTTCTGCAAGGTATCGGTGAGAACGTTCTTCTTGGTGGAGGTGAATTCGGTAGACCAAATGTTGCCTGCGTGGTCGATAACGATCACCTCGTACACGCCTGTGTCGATGGTGTAAATGGTTTCGCCCTTGGTGTAGGACTTGCCGTTAACGGTTACGCGCTTGATGGGAGCATAAAGTTCTGCATCGCCGTCCGTCCAAGTGATTGTAACGTCGCCGTCGGTGTTACCGTCGGTTACATTGGAAATGTCAACCGTCTTGATGGTTCTGTCGATGGTGATTGTGAAATAACCTGTGTTGTTGCCTGCATCGGACACACCGTAGAACACATATCTGCCGGGCTTGTAGTATTCCGCGCCGGAGAGGTATTCCACGAAGGTGTCGTTGTCGGGAAGTTTCACGAAGCAGTTCTCGCCGCACTCAAAGCTGATGTGATCGCCGTTGGTGTACGAGTTGTTGTCGATAGGATTGCCGTCCACATAAAGCTGTGCGGTCGGAATCTGTCTGTCGAGGGTAATCGTGTAGGTGCTTGAGGTGTTGCCTGCAAGGTCAATCGAATAGAAGCTGTAAGTTCCTTCGGCCGTAAACTGCGTTCCCGAAGTGTAGACCGCATAAGAGGTCGAGCCGGGCTTCTTCACATAGGTGGTCGACAGTCCGATGTTATCACTCGGTACGAACTTGATATAGCTTGCATTGGTCGAACCGCCCGAAGATATTACCGAGGTGCCGCCGTAGAGTGTACCTGTGGGCTTGCTCGTGTCGAGGGTGATGCTTACCGTAGAGGACTGATTTCCACTCTTATCTACACAGTAGAAATAGTAAGTTCCCTGCGTAGCGAGCTGTGTGCCGCTTGAATATGCGGTGTAATAGGAGCTGCCCGGCATCTTCACATAGATGTTTGCAATGCCCGAATAGCTGTCGCTTGCGGTGTACTTAATATAGGATGCGTTGGTGTAGCTACCACTTGACTTGGTCGTTGTACCGCCGTAAAGCGTACCCGTAGGAACACCTGCATCGTAGTATACCTTGTATTCGGTGGATGTGTTACCTGCCTTATCTACCGCGCGGAAGGTGTACCAACCGTAAGAGGAAGAGAGCGAGGTGCCGGAGGTGTAGCTCGACCAAGAAGACGAACCGGGCGTTTTGACCTGAAGGTAGGATACGCCACCTGTGTCGGTTGCGGTATACTTAACAGCTTTGTTCGTGTAACCGCCATTCGAGATGGTGCTTCCGCTTGAATTGGTTACCTTGCCAACGGGAGCAACGGTATCCATATAAAAGCTCTTTGCGCTCGTGGAGTTATCCATCGGATCGAGTGCGTACACATACCACCAACCGTTATTGGCTGCTGTTGCCGCCACGGTGTAGGAAGAGTTATAAGAGGTTGCATAGCTCGTTGCGCTCGGACTCATAACACGGATTCTGACCGTATTGGCATCCGTTGCGCTATACACGACCTGCTTATTGGTGTAAGTGCCGTCGCTGATCGTGCTTCCACCTGCCTTTAAGGTTGCCGTAGGTGCGGTCTTATCTACCTCAAAGCGATAGGTGTAGGTGTAGTCCTTGTTGCTGATCCAGCTACCGATGTTGCAGACATATTCGAGTCTGTATTCACCGTCGGGAAGACTTCCCGAATAGAGGGTGAGGTCGCCGTCATCCTCCAAGGTCTTGCTACTGTAGAGCGAGTTGTTGCGATAGAGTTTAAACGACACGTGCTTGCGGATGTCAACATCAACGACCTTGATATAATACCAAGTCCAGCTCGTAAGCTCGTCGTTGTACATGGTGTTCGTTCCGCTTGTGGATGCACCGTGCATGGTTACCTTGAAATACGAGGAAGGATAACCGCTATAGGTGCTTCCGTCGTAGGTGTAGTTTCCGTAGGTGGTGCGGACGGGGGTTGTTACAGTTGCCGCCGATGCCGTCAACGTACCGAATCCGAGGAACACGGTCAGTACGAGAAGAAGTGATGCCAATACGGACACAAAAATTCTTTTCTTTGTTTTCGTCATGTTGTTTCTCCTAATTCATTTTTAAATTTGATTTTGATTTGGATTTGAGAGGTTTGCGTAGGTTTTTGATAACTTTGATTTGCTTTTTGCTACTTCCAATGCATATCGGTTACCTCCTGAAGAAAGGATTTATAAAAATACGCCTGTCGTTTTTAGTACGGCAGGCGATTTCTATTTAGGGTGGTTTGCTACGCTGTAATCGGTAGCACAGGCTGCTCTTTGCACCGTTCGGTCGATAGCGTTGCTCTGTGGTTACGAGACCTGCTTTCCGTAGGTCGTGTAAGGCTCTGCGGACGGTTGACTCGGAGAGGTTCAGCTCGGTTGCTATCGTAGGGATAGCAGGCCAACATTCTCCTTTTCTGTTCGCTCTGTCCGAGAGGTAGAGATATACGCTTCTTGCTCGGTGCGGAAGCTCGCTTCGATAGAGGAAATCAAGTCGACTCATACGGTTCTGCCTCGTTCCTTGCGGTTGCTTTTCGCCTGTTTGCAGGGGGATCATTGCTTGAGGTGGTGTTGCCTGATTTCTTGTTGCT
>JBGVHJ010000071.1:0-2013 GCA_045122255.1 Eubacteriales bacterium
GCGGCTCGATTTGTATGTGCCTTTATTATATCATAAAAAAGCATCATTGTCCAGCCGCTTTGACTTGTTAAAATGATAACAATTTGTTAAGACAAGCACTTACGCGCTTGCCGCATCCATATCCGCATAAGCGGAGCTTTCTGCGAGCTTCAGAATCACGTCATCGATGTCCTTCTCTCCGACGTAATGGCTCACCACGGTGTATTTCACTCCACCGATCTCATACACATTCGCGACGGTGGTATTGTCCTTATACATCTCTCGCATTTCTTCAAGCGTTTTCTTATTTCTCAAATTTATAACCTTATGAATACAGACATAAATGATGCCGCATTCTCGGTTCCACTCCTGTACTTGAAGATGCGTTTCACATTTATAAATTTTGTCTATAAGCATTTATTCCTTTCTGCCGTTTGGCGTTTTTGTTTGGTTCATTCAATTCCTTCTTTCCTTTTCAAAATTTGTTTTCCTTTCTTACGTTAAATAATAAGGTAGCTAATAGCGGTGTTTCAGCATAGTTTTTCTCCTTTCCTGCATAGTAAAAGAGCCCCCACATTCTCATTTGTGGGGGCAGTATTCAATTTTGTTATCGCTCTTCGCGGTCATCTTTCTTCTTCCTGCCTCTGAGCCAACTCGGTGTAGGAACGGTCTGTTTATTGGGTTCTTGCTTTTCAATATCCGCAGGCGCCTCGCCAAGTCGCTTGGCAACTGCATTTTTGCTTGCGCGGAAGAAATTATCTTGGCAATAGCCGTACATATCGGATATGCGTGTCTTGGCTATTTCTTCCTTCTTCGGTCGGATGCTCATACGCTTCTCGTTCAGCTTATCTTGGTCGAGGTCTGCCGCTTTTGCCTCAAGTGTGCGGTAGGTCTGCATATGCTTTTGCATCATTTTCTCGTCGGGATATCCGTTTAGGCGGTCATATTCAAGGGCGAGCATATTGACGCGCACCTCCTCCATCTCGTCGGCAATGCGGTCAACGATGGCCAAGATAGTCTTAAATAGATACTTGATCGTATTCATAATATTTCGTAAGAAACTATTGTCTTTGCGTATCTGCCGATTGATCTCGCAGCGCTCGGAGATATATCCCTTGCGTTTCATCGCAATGGCAATTACACCCTCGTGAATGGTCGGCTGTTCAAGAAGCCCTCTATCTTTATGGCTTCGGTGGTCGATGCGCTCGTCAAGCTCACATCCCTCAAGCTCGCGGTTGACGTAATGCGCCCACATCTTTCGCCAATGCAATAACTGTTCTTCGCTGTTCCATTGTTCCGAGATTGGATTTTGTTTGCCATACTTACTGCTTTTCGGATATTTGTTCACACGCTCCAAGCCTTCCGCTTTCGATGGCGGGAGGTATTCTTTTTTCTTGCCGATCTTGTAAAGATACTGCTTCTCCCAACCGTTCTCTTGTGCTTGTAAATACTCCGCTGCCGTAAAGCCGCGTTCTTCACCGTTACGAACACAGAGATATTCCTTTTCTGTCTTGTGCTGCCAAGTGCCATCTTTGTTCAGAGGTCGCACCGTCAGCATTATATGCGCGTGAGGATTATGCCCGTCGGTATCGTGGTAGCAGACGTGAGCGCACATACCTTGGGCGACACATTCCTTTTCAATAAAGTATTGCAATAGAAATTCATTCGTTTCCTGTGAAAGCTCTTTGGGGAGAGCGACGATCAACTCCCGCGCTAAGCGGCTGTCCTTGGCTTTTTCACTTGCTTCAACGGCGTTCCATAATACACTTCGGTCTGACCATTCTTTCGGCGCGTTCTCTGGAAGGAATATCTGCTCCCACACAAGACCTCGCTTTCGGGTGTAATCGTGGGTGATGCCGTCGTAATCGTTATAGATACGGGAACAACTCATATAGGCGGCAGCCGCTACCGCAGAGCGCCCTGTACCTCTTGTGATGACTTTTGCTTCAAGATGATATATGGCGATAGGCGATCACTTCCTTTCTAGTGTAACGATTGTAAGAGTGCAATATTGGCTGTTTTTCACCGCAAGGT
>JBGVHJ010000072.1:0-26755 GCA_045122255.1 Eubacteriales bacterium
TCTTGATACCCTTAGCACCAAGTCTCATGGTGTTTCTGATAGCCATCTTCATTGCGCGGCGGAAAGCTACACGCTTCTCGAGCTGAGAGCAAACGTTCTCAGCAACGAGCTGTGCGTCGAGGTCGGGCTGTCTAACCTCAACAACGTTGAGGGATACAGGCATGCCAACCATCTTTTCAAGCTCTGCCTTGTACTTTTCGATCTCTACGCCGCCCTTACCGATAACCATACCGGGCTTTGCACAGTGAATGAATACTCTCACTCTGCGGCTGTCACGCTCGATCTCGATCTTAGGAACGCCAGCATCCTGGAGCTCCTTCTTAAGATACTTTCTGATATTGTAGTCGGATACAAGAGTGTCGCCGAACACTTCGTCCTTCGCGAACCATCTTGAATCCCAGTTCTTTATAACGCCTACTCTAAGGCCGTGGGGATTAACTTTCTGACCCATAACTCTTGTCTCCTCTCTTAGTTTCTTTCTTCAACCGCGATGGTTACGTGGCTGGTTCTCTTAAGGATTCTGTCTGCACTACCCTTTGCTCTGGGCATAATTCTCTTGAGCGTAGGACCGGGGCATACGAAGCACTCGGATACGTAGAGCTTAGAAGGATCCATGTGGAAATTGTTTTCTGCGTTTGCGATTGCACTTCCCAAAAGCTTGATAAGGTACTCAGAAGCACCCTTGTTGGTGTTCTTGAGGATAGCCATAGCTGCTCCTGCATCCTTGCCTCTGATGAGGTCGAGAACGATCTTTACCTTACGAGGGGAAATTCTCGCATACTTAAGATATGCATATGCTTTCATTTTCTACTTCCTCCCTTGATTACTTACCGTTGTTGGATGTCTTGGAGCCTGCGTGGCCCTTGAAGGTTCTGGTGGGAGCAAACTCACCGAGCTTGTGACCAACCATATCTTCAGTAACGTATACCGGAACGTGCTTCTTGCCGTCGTAAACCGCAATAGTGTGACCAACAAATTCCGGGAATATTGTGGACGAACGAGACCAGGTCTTGAGAACCTTCTTTTCGCCCTTATCATTCATAGCGCAAACACGAGTGTAGAGCTTTTCTTCTACAAAAGGCGCTTTCTTAAGGCTTCTGCTCATTTTATATTCCCTCCTTATTTAGCATTTCTGCGTCTTACGATGAACTTGTCAGTGCGAGCCTTCTTGTTTCTGGTCTTAAGACCGAGAGCAGGCTTGCCCCAAGGAGTCATAGGATTAGCATGACCGATGGGAGACTTACCCTCACCACCACCGTGGGGGTGATCGCAGGGGTTCATGACGGAACCGCGAACTGTAGGACGAATGCCCTTGTGTCTGGTCTTACCAGCCTTACCAACCTTAACGGTGTCGTGGTCGATGTTGCCGATCTGACCGATAACTGCTTTACAATCAAGGCGAATGAAGCGAACCTCACCGGAAGGAAGTCTGACCTGAGCCATACCGTTTGCTTCCTTGGAGATAAGCTGTGCCATAACGCCTGCAGAGCGAACGAGCTGAGCGCCCTTACCGGGGTAAAGCTCGATGCTGTTGATGAAGGTACCTACGGGGATGTTTGCGAGAGGAAGTGCGTTACCGGGCTTGATATCTGCATCAGGACCGGAGAACACCTTATCTCCAACCTTAAGACCTTCGGGAGCTATGATGTAGCTCTTTACGCCCTCATCATTCTGAAGGAGAGCGATATAAGCGGTTCTGTTGGGGTCGTACTCGATTGCGATAACCTCAGCAGGGACTGTAGAAAGTCTCTTGAAGTCGATAATTCTGTACTTAACCTTGTTTCCGCCGCCTCTGTGACGAACAGTGATACGTCCGTAGCTGTTACGGCCCGCGTGCTTTTTCTTGATTACTACAAGGCTCTTCTCAGGAACGTCCTTAGTGATGATGTCCTTGTAGACCGGTACGGACATGTGTCTTCTCGCGGGTGTCGTAGGTTTATACTTTAATGTAGCCATTCTCTTCGACCTCCCTCATTAGTTCATGCCTTCGAAGAACTCGATGGTCTTGGAATCAGCAGTCAGAGTAACGATTGCCTTCTTCCAAGCGGTTGTGTAACCGAAGTGCACACCGTATCTCTTGGGCTTTCTCTTCATGTTAATGGTGTTAACTGCCTCGACCTTAGTGCCGGGGAACATAGCCTCAACTGCCTTAGCGATCTCAGCCTTATCAGCAGTCTTTGCTACCTTGAATACATACTTTCTCTGAGCCATCAGATCCATAGATGCTTCGGAAATGACGGGCTTAATGATTACATCTTCAAGCATTCTCATTATGCATATACCTCCTCGAGCATTTTAACTGCTGCAACGGTCGTTACGAGCGTGTCAGCGTTAAGGATATCGTAAACGTTGATAGTGTTGTAGAGGCAGGTCTTAGCACCCTGAATGTTTGCGCAGCTCTTAACTACGAAAGCATCAACGGTGGGAAGAACTACGAGAGGCTTTCTCTCAGCTCCGAGAGCCTTGAACATATCAGCCATAACCTTGGTCTTGTAGGACTCAAGCTTGATGTCGTCTACAACTACGAGCTTGCCATTGTTGAACTTATCGGTGAGAGCACTGATAAGAGCAAGTCTCTTGGTCTTCTTGTTAAGACCGGTGCGGTAGCTTCTGGGCTTAGGACCGAGAGCGATACCACCGTGTGTCCACTGAGGAGAACGGGTCGAACCCTGACGAGCTCTACCGGTACCCTTCTGTCTCCAGGGCTTTCTACCGCCACCGGAAACCTCGGAACGAGTGAGAGTGGACTGAGTTCCCTGTCTCTGATTGAGAAGGTAAGCTCTTACTGCGGCGTGGAGGACCGTGCCATTGATCTTTTCAGCTCCGAAAAGTACGTTCGAGAGCTCCATGGAACCGACTTCTGCGCCGGCCATATTATAAACTTTAATTGTAGGCATTACTTATTTCCTCCTTCCGATTATGCTTTGACCGAGTTGCGAATGAACAAGATACCATCCTTAGCGCCGGGAACTGCTCCCTTAACCGCGATGAGGTTCTTTTCGCTGTCGATCTTAACTACTTTAAGGTTCTGTACCGTGACCTGTTCGTTACCGTACTGACCGGGCATTCTCTTGTTCTTGAAGATTCTCGAAGGTGTGCTGTTTGCACCCATAGAGCCGGGCTGACGGTGAATAGGACCTGTACCGTGTGTCATACGAAGAATGTGCTGATTCCATCTCTTAACGCATCCTGTGTAACCGCGGCCCTTTGTCATACCTGTTACGTCGACCTTATCGCCTGCGGCGAAGGTATCGGCTGTAATGACATCGCCAACGTTCAGTGCGCTGCAATCGTCAAGACGGAATTCCTTGAGATGTCTCTTGCAGGAAACGCCCGTTTTTGCGAAGTGGCCCTGCTGAGGCTTTGATGTGTGCTTTTCCTTAGCTTCGGTGAAACCGAGCTGAACTGCTTCGTAGCCGTCCTTTTCAACGGTCTTCTTCTGTACTACTGCACAGGGACCTGCCTGAATAACGGTTACAGGGATCACGTTACCCTTTTCGTCGAAAATCTGAGTCATACCGATCTTCTTACCGATAATACCCTTTTTCATTTTCTTTTTCCTCCTGTAAATTATTGGTTGATACGGATCTTGTCCGCTCAACATGACTTACAAAGTTACCGACACGGTGTTTTCTTCACCGCCGGCTGTTGTCTTTGTTTTGCAAGTTGCCTTGCGTGCTTGATAAGACAAATTGTTTTTTGTTTTTTGAGATTAAAGCTTAACCTCGATTTCAACGCCTGCAGGGAGTTCAACGTTCATCAAAGCGTCAATCGTCTTCTGATTGGGCTTGATGATATCGATGAGTCTCTTGTGAGTGCGCATTTCAAACTGCTCACGAGCGTCCTTGTACTTGTGAACCGCGCGAAGGATCGTAACGATCTCTCTCTCGGTGGGAAGCGGAATAGGACCGGAAACCTCGCTGCCGTTTGCCTTTGCAACAGTTACGATCTTCTCTGCAGCGGTATCGATGAGAGTGTGATCGTAGCTCTTAAGACGAACTCTGATTTTTTCATTAACTGCCATTGTTAGGTGCCTCCTTTCAGATATTGGCGACTGCTATATATAAGAATGAAGCAAACCGCCTTTAAATGTTGGGACGCTTTCTTCGTACACTGTGCCGTGCGTTTCTTCCCCTCTCCATTAAAACACGGAATCTATCTGCATCAGCATCTGACAGACAAACTCCGGACTAAAAGCTAAAGGATCAAACACAAAGCACCACTATGCCGCATGTTGCTCAGTGTGTGTATGAAAGACTACGTCGCCCGTTCATACGGACATACTCCACGAAAATTACCTCTTAAAGGCGTCCCTTTAAGAGCAACCTCTCGTTTCATCGCATATCAAGCCTTACAATTATAAACTATTTTTCTTTTTTTGTCAATAGCATACAAAAAAATAATTTCAATTTTTACTATAAAAATTTACAGAATTTTCAAAGCCAAAATTGTGCACATTGCACAAATGCCGCTCACTTTCACCTCTAAACGCCCCAAAAGCTTCATTTTAAAGGAATTTTTCACAAAAAAATGGCAGGATAACGAAAAAATATTTCATTTGTCTACTTTCAGTTAACAATTAAGTTATATAATGTGTATATACGAAGCTTTTTCACCAAAATCTTCCTTATTTATATATAATGGAGTTACAAATGAATCCTCTTAACAAAAACGCATCAAAAGCGTACAAGATAGCCGCTATAGCGATATTCATCGCATTGGCGGTGGCATCCGCGCTTGCATTCACATGGGGCTTTGAATCCGATATTCGGTATTTCAAGGATTCACCGCTCACCGTAGTGTTGGCGATACCTTCCGTTGCCGCCTTGGGTCTCGCAGTCTCTTCCCTTTTTGTGTTCAAGGGTCAAAAGGCAACCGGCCACCCCGAGCCTCTGCTCAGATTCGTGGCAATGCTCCCGATGATAGCAATGATAAGGCTCATCATTCATTTTATATGGAGCGAATATTCAAGACTTGCGCAATCGAGCGAAAAAGCCACTCTTGACGTATGGGTGATATTCATCGTGATCACCGCCGTCTTCTCTGTGATCTACAATCTTTCAGAGATATTCGAAATGAACAAGCCTCTCAAGCTGATCTCGGGATTAATGCAGATAATCTTCTGCATAATCGCCATCGCAAGCCTTTACGTCGATTTCACGGTGGAGTTGAATTCACCCGTAAAGCTGCTCATCCAGTTCTCCGCAGCGGCTATGCTCCTCTGTATGCTTGCCGACCTTCGCAAAGAGCTCGATCTGCCAAATGCCGCAGCTTTTATCTTATCAAGCATCTGCTCGGTATCTATGGGACTCGTAAGCGCCGTGGCACTGTTCGCGGAAATATTGCCCAATGCCGGCAAATACCCCGACAGCTACTCGGTATACGCCCTGGTATTCATCGCCTGCGGAATCAAATCAGCGGTCGAATATTTCTCTTCTCCCATCAATAATGCCGTTGGCAAAAAAGCCGAGGACGAAATAAAAGAGCCGTGTGAGGACTCCGAAAGTGCATCCGGCGAAAACGAATAAAAACAGTACACAACACTATATATAATAAATAATGAAAGGAACCGATCAAAATGAAGACCTCATCGGCCAGTTCCGCTAACACAAGAATACAGTGGCTCCACAAAAAAACAGCCAATAATTATTACCCCAACGCCATGAGACTTGCCGAACGATTCGGCATCTCCCACCGTCAGGCACAGCGTGACGTAGACTACCTCAAAAAGAAGCTGGGAGCTCCTATGGAGTATAGCCTCGAGCATAAGGGATACTACTACACAGAGCCCTATTCCCTGCCCCTCGTTCTCTCCAGCGATAACGACGACTCGCTCAACGAGCTTGCCGACAGTATGTCCGGAGCGTCAATGCAGGCAGAGAACACATTCGTGCAGATGCAGATACCCTACACCGCTACCGTCGAGATCCCCGATAAGCTCTCGGTGCTCTCTTTAAAGAACTTCATCATCTCCAAAGAGCCCCGAAATAAATATGTCTGCGAATTTCATAACGTAGAGCAGTTTTTGAGTGTGCTGATCACCCTCCGCTCGGATTTCAAGATCGTCGAGCCCATGTGGATCAGAGAAAGACTGGTAAAGCTCGCCGAGAACATAATTAAAAATAATAAATTTTAAAATAAAACTCCGCCGGTAAAAAAACGGCGGAGTTTTCGCTTCACTTCACAAAAAGCAAAGCGAGTATAATGATGGAAGATATCATAGCAAACGTAACCTTATCGTTAGCCTCTTTAGGCAAAGAGCCTTCGGCGGTTTTTTTACCCTCTTCGATCAGCTTAACGGATTGAATCAGCGCAAGAACCGCAAATGCTATATACGCGAAATACACGATCCAAAGAAAAGCCACAAAAATCAAAGTTACTGCGATCAAAAACATAAACAGCACCCCGACAACGGGAATAAACAAACCATAGATTGAAACCAGCAAAAGTAGCCTAAATAATACACCAAAAAATACAACTGTACATTTAAGAGCTATGGCAACAATTGCAACATTGCGAATCTTTTCGGCTTTTTCCATCAATTCAGAATTATTTACAGTTGCCTTATCCATTATAACACCTCATAATCAATTCAAAAAAAATTCCATCATTGATTATAGCACCGCACTTTTTCTTTGTCAAGTATCATTTTTCGACATCCCAAAATTTTTTAAAACTTTTTTTCAAAAACCTATTGACAAATGAAAATTTTATGCTATAATATACGAGTGAGCCGCAAAAGGCTCTTATCCAAAGACAGCAGGTTCCCGTAAAAGCGCAAGCCATCCTGCCGAGGAAGAATCAAAACGATATAATTATGCCTTACGGCTTTTTAGATCTTTCTTCTCGGTATGCGTGCGCGCTCGGGGAAGAAAGTTTTTTTATTTAATCACGGGAGGTTAAAAACAATGCCTAGTAACGCAATACTCGAACAGAAGAAACAGGTAGTTGCAGACCTCGCAGAGCAGATCAAGGCTAGTGCCGCAGGCGTAGTTGTTAATTATCAGGGTATCACCGTTGATAACGACACAGCTCTCCGTAAGGCTCTTCGTGAAGCAGGTGTTAAGTACGTAGTTATGAAGAACACCCTCACCGGCAGAGCTTGCGACGAGTGCGGTTACGGCGATATGAAGCAGTACCTCAACGGTATGACCGCTATCGCTATCTCCAGCCCCGAAGATCCCATCGCTCCTGCAAAGATCCTTAAGGAATACGCTGAAAAGATCGAGTCCTTCAAGATCCTCGCAGGCTACTGTGATGGCCAGGTAATCGACGCAGCAGGCGTAAACAGCCTTGCAGAGATTCCTTCCAAGGAAGTTCTCCTTGCGAAGTTCCTCGGCTCTATCAAGTCTCCTATCTACAACTTCGCTTACGCTATCCAGGCCGTCGTCGACAAGAAGAACGAGGGCGAGGAAGCACCCGCTGCAGAAGCAGCTCCCGCAGAGGAAGCACCCGCAGCAGAATAATCGGTCAAAGACCAAACACAAACAAAAAGAATTTATATTTCCATATTCAGGAGGTAATTTAAAATGGCATCCGAAAAGATCACTAATATTGTTGAAGAAATCAAGACTCTCACCATTCTCGAGCTCGCTGACCTCGTAAAGGCAGTTGAGGAAGAGTTCGGCGTATCCGCAGCAGCTCCCGTAGGTGTAGTTGCAGTTGCAGGCGCAGCAGCAGCTCCCGCAGCTGAGGAAAAGACCGAATTCGACGTAATTCTTGCAGCAGCTGGCGACCAGAAGCTTAAGGTTGTTAAGGCTGTTAAGGAAGAGCTCGGTCTCGGCCTTAAGGAAGCAAAGGATCTCGTTGACGGCGCTCCTAAGACCCTTAAGGAAGGCGCTTCCAAGGAAGAGGCTGAAAAGCTTAAGGCAGCTCTCGAAGAGGTTGGCGCAACCGTTGAGATCAAGTAATTTAAGACACGATCTTACATTACACTTAATTTTTGATTTTAAAGCTGTCTGTTAATTTTGGATAACAGAAATACCCGTGTGGTTCATCCACACGGGTATTTTCTGTTTTATTTAACCGACAAATTATCAACCTTTTCAAAAACGAAATCCTCGCGTCCGTCTTCCTTGTAGCTCTCAACGGTGAAATTCTCGATATTCAAGCCGTTAATATATCTGAAGTAGATTCCCTTTGCAGGCAATACTCTGCCGTACACGTAGACTTCGGGATAAGGGGGAGCTATATCGGGCACTACGGGATTCCATTCGGTGATTCCGCCGGGAACAGTCAGCTTGATATTTTTGAAGGTAATATTCTTAATGGGACTTTCCGCGAGACCGCACGCATTGGACGTGCACTGAACTCCGGTCTTGTGCTCACTTCTGAAATCCCAATGGTACTGAATATAGTCTCTGTCCTTATAAAGCCAATAATAGCAAGGAACCACACTAAAGGGCACGTAAGGGCCGTCGGCAACGATATTTTCAAATTTAACGTTACGAATGTGGCCTATTTCTCTGCCCTCAGGGCCTCTCATGCGCTTACCAACGTGAACGAAGAATGCAGTTCCTGCATTTCTTATGCGAATATTTTCAAAATTGATTCCGTCAACGATAGCTCCGTCAACGCTCTCAACGCAAAGCGCAGTAATTCTGACGTCGCGAATGTCGATATCTCTTATGTCGATATCGTAAAAACCACCGTTGGTCTCGGTTCCGAATTTAATTGCATTGCAACGGCTTCTGAGGCGGCAATTCCATACCTTTATATTTCTGCAGCAATCAATTTTATTGAGGGTATAGGATGACTTGAAGACGATGGAATCGTCACCTGCCTCGATGTCGCAATCGTATATCTTAACGTTCTTGGAGTTATCGGGCGAGACACCGTCAATGTAAACGATCATACGAAGTCCGTGTATATCCACGTTCTCACAGCCGGCGAAATAGACAGCCAGATCGGTTGCGTGGAAAATTCCAAGACCGCTGACCTCAACGTTCTTACAATTCTTAAGAGCAATGCACTTAGGTCCGCGATGTACGATATCGCGCACGTTATCCTCGTCCCAAACGCTTCTCATATCGATATCGCCCTCCCCTACGATAGCGATATTTTCGCAATCGCGTCCAACAAACATAGAGCAATCGAAATAGGTGTGAGACTGATCCTGATATGCAGGATAGTCGATCTTCTCCTGGGGAGCGTAATCGTAAAAGCTGAGAGCACCGAGTATTCTCGCGTTACCCTCTATTCTTACGGTAACGTTGCTCTTAAGAAATACGGTGGAAAGCACGAAATCACCGCCTTCAAAAAGTACGGTTCCTCCGCCCTGCGCAGAGCATTCGTCGATCGCCTTTTGTACAGCGGCAGAGTTCAAGGTCTCGCCATCGGCAATCGCGCCAAAATTCTTTACGTTAAAAATGTTATCGGTCATAGTATACCTCCAAAATGGTCTTTTAAAAAATGACAGAGATACCCTTGATATCTCTGTCAAAAAATTCAATTATCAAAATTCAATCTTCTTTTCGATATAGCTCTTGAGCTCGGAAATCGGAATTCTTACCTGCTCCATAGTATCTCTGTCACGAACAGTAACGCAGCCGTCGCCTGCCTTTTCAGCGTCACCAACGGTCTCGAAGTCAATAGTGATACAGAGAGGAGTACCGATCTCGTCCTGACGGCGGTATCTCTTACCGATAGAGCCTGCCTCGTCATAATCAACAGAGAAATACTTGGAGAGCTCGTCGTAAACCTCGCCCGCCTTGTCGGAGAGCTTCTTGGAAAGAGGAAGGATAGCCGCCTTGAAGGGGGCAAGTGCGGGATGGAAGTGCATAACGGTTCTCACGTCGTTCTTCGCCTCGTCGATAACCTCCTCGTCGTAAGCGTCGCAAAGTACGGAGAGCACGGTTCTCTCTACGCCGAGAGAGGGCTCAACAACGTAAGGAATGTATCTCTCGTTGGTCTCGGGATCGAAATAGGTAAGATCCTTCTTGGACTCGTTCTGATGCTGGGTAAGGTCGTAGTCGGTTCTGTCAGCAACGCCCCAGAGCTCGCCCCATCCAAAGGGGAAAAGGAACTCAAAGTCGGTAGTTGCCTTGGAATAGAAGCAAAGCTCCTCGGGATCGTGGTCGCGGAGACGAATGTTCTCGTCCTTGAGACCGATTGCAAGCAGCCAGTTGTGGCAGAATTCTCTCCAGTAAGCGAACCACTCAAGGTCGGTTCCGGGCTTGCAGAAGAACTCGAGCTCCATCTGCTCAAACTCGCGAACACGGAAGATAAAGTTACCGGGAGTGATCTCGTTACGGAAGGACTTACCGATCTGAGCGATACCGAAGGGCATCTTCTTTCTGGTAGTTCTCTGCACGTTTACGAAGTTAGTAAAGATACCCTGCGCGGTCTCGGGACGGAGATAAACGGTGTTCTTCGCATCCTCGGTAACGCCCTGGAAGGTCTTGAACATAAGGTTGAACTGACGGATGTCGGTGAAGTTGTGCTTGCCGCAGCTGGGGCAAGGAATGTTATGCTCCTCAACGAATTCCTTCATTTCAGCATGAGTGAAAGCATCGATGGGCTTGGGAAGCTCAAAGCCGGTCTCTGCGCACCAGTCCTCGATGATCTTGTCGGCACGGAAGCGCTCCTTGCACTCCTTACAGTCCATAAGAGGATCGGAGAAGCCTGCAAGGTGACCCGAAGCAACCCAGGTCTGAGGGTTCATAAGAATAGCCGCGTCGAGACCGACGTTGTACTTGTTCTCCTGAACGAATTTCTTCCACCAAGCCTTTTTAACGTTATTTTTAAGCTCTACGCCGAGAGGACCGTAGTCCCAGGTGTTAGCAAGACCGCCGTAGATCTCACTTCCGGGGAAAATAAAGCCTCTGCCCTTGCAAAGAGCAACGATTTTGTCCATTGTCTTTTCTGTGTTCTTCATTTTTTACTCCATTCCGCCGCCATGGCTTGGCGGCATAAAATATGTTGATGAATTTTACCGACAAGGTAAAATTTGCGCGTGAAGCAATTTATTTCCCTATCGAATCGAGAAAAGCCTTCACGCAGACCTCCAAAAATACGGATAATTTCGTACTTTTATAAATATAATAATACAATTATAAATTTTATCATAAAACCCTGTTTTTGTCAATAGTTATTTTAATTTTAGGGTTGAATTTATATAACTCGTAAATCTTAAAAAGCAGTATTGGTAATATATTGGCAAAAAAGAGATAACCGCACCGGGATTGCACGGTTATCTCTTTGATTAGAAATCATTTACTTAGGTAACAAGTAAAAAAATATTATTCCTTTTCAATCTTTTTTTTGCTATCGCTATACAAAGTTATGGCTAACACTAATCCAATTAAGCAGTAAGCTACAACCGCAATAATGGGAACCCAGATAAATATGAAATCGAGAACAATTGCAATCAGTGCAAAAACAAACAAAAGTACAAAGAATATTATGACACCAAGACATGTAAGTATAATACTTGCCAAATTTCCATCCAAGGCAGCAAAAATAAAAGATAGCAAACTAATTACAATCGACACTAAAATATATGCCAAAAAGAATAGCGGCACAAATATTATCAATACAATCCAGCTCAAAACATTACTGACAGGACCCAGAATAAAAAGCGAAATAACAACAGCCGCAACTACGTAAAGCGCCGCACACAATGCAGTTTGCCCAGGAGTTTTACTAAACTTTACTGACAAGGGAAACAGCTTTTTCAATTTTTCCATATTAACCTCCAAAAGAAAAAATATATTGATAATTTTATTATATCACCGTAAATGACAATTGTCAACACCATTCAGCATTTTTTACCTTTTAGGGCTGATTATAGGGCTAATTTTAGCCTTTAAAAACGCAAAAATATGACCGCACCTTGCGGTGCGGTCATATTATGTAACATAATAATGTATTATTCTTCGGTTACTTCTTCCTTAGCCTCGGTGAATACGCCCGCATAAGCAAGAATAGCTACAACAACACCCGCGATTATGTAGAGGGTGATCATGGAGCTGACAATACCCATTACAAAGCTTGCAACGGTAGAAGGAATGACAACGATAGGAATAGCAATAATCATCATAGGAACTCCAATGATAGCGCCGTATACTGTGCAACAAAGTATAACTCCCAAGAAGAACACTACCCAAGCAATAATAGTGATGGGCGAGAAGACGACCTCAAAAATAGTCGAAACAATGGGATAGATGGCAATATCTAACACCAATCCGAGACCGATCTGTATGAGAAGATACAGAAAAGCGCAAAGGATAAGGGTAGGTACGTTCTTGTTAAACTTGAACGACAGAGGGAAAAGCTTTTGTAATTTTTTCATAATAATTACATCCACAGTAAATATGTAATAACATTATACTACTCATTGTCGAAAAAGTCAACATTTTTGGATATTTTTTGTACTTTTTATTTTTTCCATAAGCTATAATTTACAATTTGTTAACCGCAGTGTTTCAGTACATTTATAAACTCAAAACCCAAATCCATTATAATTTATTAAGATATATTATCAAAATAGGTAAGATAAATGAAATTCAAACGACTCGAAACAATTCTTGAAAAGGTCAAGGAGGCTTGCACGTCGGTTTTACCGATCGCCGCCATAATCCTTCTCCTTTCCTTCACGGTCTGCCCGCTTCCCAATGATATTTTCATAGCCTTCATTATTGGAACCGTGCTTCTTATAGTCGGTCTGGGACTCTTCTCCCTTGGCGCTGAAATGTCAATGGAGCGCATCGGTGCGCACATCGGTACGAACCTGACAAGATCGCGTAAGATCCCGATAATCGCTATAATTTCGCTGATCGTCGGCGTACTCATAACCATTTGTGAGCCCGACCTTCACGTCCTTGCGAGTTATACAGGCGACCAGATGCTCCCCTTCGTACTCGCGGTTGCCGCAGGTCTCGGCGTATTCCTTGTAATCGCGGTAATGCGAATCATATTCAAAATTAAATTCAAATACATACTTCTCGTGGGATACGGAGTTATCCTCGTCCTCGCAACAGTGGCATATTTCATAAACCCAAAATTCCTTGCCATTGCTTTTGACGCAGGCGGAGTTACCACCGGAGCTATGTCGGTTCCCTTCGTAATGTCGATCGGCGCAGGTATCGCCGCCATCACCTCTCAGGAGGGAGACGAGGACAACAGCTTCGGTCTTATGGCGGTCTGCTCCATAGGTCCGATCATTTCTATCCTCGTTATGGGTCTTGCAGGCGGATTCAACAACATTTCCTACTCGTCTCACGGTCTTCCCGTGTTCGGAAACTCTCAGGAAATGGGTATATCCTTCCTTGAAGCTGTTCCCGAAATAGTCGGAAAGGTCCTCTTGGGACTTATCCCTATTCTGGTCTTCTTCCTTATCTATCAGTTCTTCACCGAAAGAGTTGCGAAAAAGGAGCTGGCGCAGATCTTTATCGGAGCAGGCTACATTTTCGTAGGTATGATCCTCTTCCTCGTTGGAGTCGAGGTTGGATTTATGCCCGTAGGCGCATATCTCGGCGAGACCTTTGCGGCAATGCAGCACGCTTGGGTAGTCGTGCCCGTCGGAATGCTCATTGGCTTCTGTATGACCTACGCAGAGCCCGCCGTCGGCGTCCTCAACAAGCAGGTCGAGGAAGCTACCTCGGGTACTATTCCTCCAAAGGTTATCCCTATGGCAATGGCGCTTGGTGTTGCGCTTTCGTCGGGAATCGCAATGATCCGCGCGCTCACCGGAATCCCGATCCTGCCCTTCCTTCTCATCGGATACGCAGCTGCGGTAGTGCTGGCATTCTACTGCCCTCCCCTCTTCTCCTCCATCGCATTTGACGCAGGCGGAGTTGCCTCGGGAGTTATGGCGGCTACCTTCCTGCTTCCCCTTGCTATCGGTGTCTGCGCGATCAGAAGCGCGACTCCCGATATGATAATGATCGATGCCTTCGGAACGATCGCTCTCATTGCAATGGCTCCTACCGTATCTATTCAGATAGTCGGTGTTATGTATAAGATCAGACTCAGCCGCACCAGCACCGAGATTGTGGACGACAGCGAGATCCTCGATATCGAAAGCCTTGGTCAGTCCTTCATCGAAGAGCTTGCGAAAGCCTCGGGAGATGCGCTTGACACCTCGGCAATCCTTCCCGATGCCGACGAGATTGAGATCATCGAATTCGAAACCGAGTTCGACTATCTCACCGAAGATGACCCCTCTCACATTACCCAAGTGTAATCACAGGTGAACTTATGGAAAATTTATTTCTTTTTATAACAATAGTCAAAAAATCCGATTCCAAGGAATTTCTTGATTTCTTTCTGAAGCACAACGTGTCACCTATCTACAGCTCGATAGGTCGTGGCGCGGCAAGCTCGGAAACGCTCTCGCTTTTAGGCCTTGAGCAGTCCGAAAAGACGGTCAATCAGTCTATCGTCACCAAAAGCAAGATGTACGAATTAAAGGCGGCGCTCTCGCAGGAGATGAGCCTTGACCTTCCCGACCGCGGAATTGCCGTGGCGATCCCCCTTACAAGCATCGCTTCAAGACGAATTCTCGACCACATCCTGGAAGAACAGAAGGTCAACAACGAAAATCAAGAGATCCCCGAAAGGAAGATAATGATGGAACTTATAATCGCAATTTGTATCAAGGGCAACAGCGACAATATAATGAAGGCGGCAAGAGAAGCCGGCGCGGCAGGCGGTACCGTAGTTAAAGCAAAGGGCACCGCGTCGGGCTCGGGCAACTTCTTCGGCATGGCTCTCTCCGACGAAAAGGAAATGATCTACATAGTTTCCCGTAAGGAGCAGAAGACCGACATTATGAAGGCTATCGCGTCCTACACCAACGAGCACGGAACACATCCTCTGGTCTTCTCTCTTCCCGTATCCGAGACCGCAGGATTCAGACTTATTGAATAAAAGTGAATTGAAACACAATCAAACAAGACTATGATAGAATTCAAATGCAGTTGCAACATGGGCTCCCACCGAGCCCCCCTTGAAAGCTACGAAATATCCTCGGGCGCCATAAATAAGCTCCCCGAGATACTGAGAAGCTACAGAAAAATATACGTCGTAGCAGATGAAAGGACCTATGCCGTCGCGGGCAAAAAGGTTGAAGATACACTTAAAGCTAACGGCACACACCTCGCCACCCTTGTCCTTGAGGGGGATACTGTTCTTCCCAATGCCGAGACCGTCGGCAAGATTTTGCTGAACGCTTGGGATATAAACGCGAAATCCGATATTTTCAAATATTCCCCACTTCCCGACTTTATTTTAGCGGTAGGCTCGGGCACTATAAACGACTCCTGCCGTATGGTCAGCTACCGAATGAATCTTCCCTACGGAATAGTCTGCACTGCCCCCTCTATGGACGGCTACGCCTCTGCGGGGTCCCCCATTCTCCACGACGGAACCAAATCCACCGTTCAGTGTACCACACCCAAGCACATAATTGCCGACCTCGACGTAATGAAGGAGGCACCCATGGACATGATGCTTGCGGGAATCGGCGATATGTTTGGAAAATACACAGGTATTCTCGACTGGGAGCTTGCGCGTGATTACAGCGGAGAATATTTCTGCGACAAGATCGCCGTAGACGTTATCGCCGCTACTGACAAGTGCCTTGAAAACGGATACAAGCTGAACTCGCGGGATCCCGAATGTGTCAAGGCTATTATGGAGGGCTTCCTCGTAACCGGTCTCGGAATGGCATACACGGGCAATTCCCGCCCCGCCTCAGGCTCGGAGCACATAATCGCCCACGCTTGGGAGCTTCACGACGTTGAGTCGGGCACTCCTCCCCATCTCCACGGTCTTGAGGTCTGCGAAGCGACCCGATTGGTAGCAATTATGTATAAAATGCTCCTTGAGGAGACCAACGACGTGCACCTTAAGGCACTGATCGAAAAATACATCCCCTATTTTGATGCCATCGAGGATTTTTGCGTCAAGATGAAAATGCCTCCCACCGTCACCGACAGGGCAGTGATCTTAGCGGGCATCAAGAGAGCACTCACCATGCGCGACAGATACACTATTCTCTTCTATCTCCGCGACAAGGGAAAACTCGAAGAGTACGCAGAAAAAGCCACAGACAAGCTTCTTGAGCTTATAAAATAAAGAAAAAAGCAGATCTTGCCCCTTTGGCGCAAGATCTGCTCTCTTTTTATCATCAGACTTCTTCAACCTCTCCCTCACGGCAGATAAGGTTAGCCTTGCCTCCCTTTTTGACGTCGAGGATAGCCTGGACACCGCCCACAAGTATAGGCTCGCGGCGCTCTATGCCGATACCGAAGGGCTTTCCCTTAACGGTAAAGCTCGCACCGTCCACGGTCAATACCGTTTTTCCCGTCAGCGGTGAGCAGGCGTATGCCACCGTGTGCTTTTCACCGTCAACCGTAACGGTCCAATTCTGTTTTATCATTTTATCGTTCCTTTCCTTTCAATGCTTTTCATTATTTCACAAGCTCAACGGACGCAATATAGAAAACGTCACCGGTCACGCAAGAATTGAAATAATCTATTCTGATCTTATTTATCTGACCGCTCCAGAAAGCGTACTGAGAGAGATCAAGCTCAAGAGTATGATACTGTCCGTCGGCAATAATTCCCGTAGATTTATATATCTGAGCGCTGCCCGTGGGCGATGTGACCTCTCCCGTGCAGGGGAATATACAGTAAGAGAAATTACTTGTGCTCTGCCCTTCGGGCACCATATAGGTGATCCTCAGCTTCGAGTAATCACTTGCCTGCATAGGAGTTGAAAGAATACTGTAATCAATAGTGATCGAGGGATCATTTCCCGTAACTGTAAGCTTGGTCGCCTTCAAGGCTTCATCGTATACGTATGACGTAGCCTTCATCGCCGCAACAAGGCTCATACCTTCATTGCTTGTAAAGTCGATCTTTTCAAGTCCGCTGATCTCTATATTCGACAGCTTCACAGAGCGGATATAGATAACGTCGCCAACAGAGCTTCCGTTAAAGTAATCAAGTCTTATTTCATTGACTCTGCCCGTCCAATAATCCTTATCGGAAAGCTTGACTCTGAGCGTGTGGAATTCTCCGTCCTTTATAAGTCCCGGGCGCACGCTGTCACTCTCTGCAGGTGACGTCCTGTCGCCTGCGCATATAAAGAGCTGGCAAGAATAACCGGTAAGGCTATTGGTGGCAGGTATCATATACTCTATCTCGATATACTCATAATCCTTCGCAAAAAGCAAGTGCGCGGAGGCGGAATAATCGAAGGAGACGTGGGGGTCACTGCCCGTAACCGTCAGCTTCAGAGCTTGCATATCCTTATCGTAGATAATATCGGTAGCATTCGGGTATGCCGCAAACTTTTCGTTACCCTCAACGGTGAAATCGATACTCTCCATATTTTCCTCGTAATTAGGACGGCGGTTGCTGACACTGTTCTCGCTGAGGGACGCGTTATCAATAATATCCTTATACTCGGTAAAGGTCGAGCGGATCTCGTCAACGCTTCCCGCACAGATAAGATAGCTGTATTCAAGGGGCTTGAAGGAGAAAAATTCCACCTGCTTCCAAGGAGCCACGTAGTTTGTGGGGTTAGCACTTGCATCCTTCGAGCCCGACGTGCCGGTGCTTACGCCAAGAGTTTCAATATATTGATATCTTCCCGCACTATAACGGTCGATATTTGGGCTGTAAAGACCGATTCCGTAATTATCCTCGGTACTGACCCACGCGCACCAGGTCTCGGTGTTAGGCACTTTTATTCGGAAGCTGCATTCTCCCGCATACTGGCTGTCTCCCCAGAATCGAAGCTCATGGCGCCAGGAAAGATCATCTCCCGTCCAAGGATCTGCCCCGTCATACCAGACGAAGGAATCAAGATAGCTTATCGTATAGAAGGCGGGCAGCTCCTGACTCTTGCAGCCGTGCACCCAACCGGAGAAATCAACGAATCGGTTCTCGACTCGGATGTATTCATCCTCAATAATGTACCGGTTTTCCATATAGCTGGGGGTAATACATTGGTCAACAGTCATGGTTTTGCCGTTCTTTCCCCAATCCATAGGTTGAACCTTAATATAAACCGTGTTACCCTCGACGCTGAAGTCAATAAGACGGCTGGCGAGATTGCCCTGGCATCCGCCCTGCACGGGATTGTAAGGCCACTTGTCACTTCCGTTAAAGCTTCCCCACACGAAATCAATTCCCTCTTGCTCACCCGTTCCGTAATAGGACTGCTGAACGAGACGGCCCGTGTCGTGCTTGTTTATCATATTTTCAACGCCGGATATAGGACACTGTTTGTCGGAAACGTAATTTATTGTTCCGCCCCAGCCAAGATCGATTCCGAGGGTGTACCTTGAGCCCCTAATATAATAGTTTCTGTCAGGAACGTCTGCGACCTCGGTTTCAAATCCGCAAGCTGCAAAGGTAGCCTCGCCGCCCTCAAGATTTTCAACTCTGAAGCCGGTTATTTCGCTTCCCTGCTTGCCGTTAAGGAAATCGGGGATGAGACCCGAAAAGGTTCCGCTTCCCGATTCAAGGAAGTAATAATCCTCCTTGGCGGCACCGTCCAAGGTGTAGCCTATAAAGATTTTTACCGCCTTCGTGGAGCTGTACTTCAGAGAAAATCGGTTAAAGCTTGCCGCAAAGGGCTCGCTAAATTTGAGGCTCATATCCTTTGCGAATACTAATCCGCCCCTTACTATCGAATCATAGCCCGACACCTCGTACTCAAGCCCCTCCGTTGTTTTTACGGATGCAATACCACCGTTTTCAAAAATCTCAAGCTCTGTAGCTTCACGGCTTTCCGTGCTGCCCTCGGTCGCATCGCCTTCGACCGAATCAAAGCTCTCAGCGGTTTCCGAAAGCTCGCCTTCAAGAGAGGTATCCTCGTAGCCATTTGACTCAACCGTTACACTGTCGCTTTCCTGCGGGAGCTCGCTCTCCGCACTTGAGCTCTCGTTATCTCCGTTCACCTGCGGAGTACAGGCAAAAAGGCAGAAAGCCATTGACAACCCGAGCATAGCGGCTAAAACTCTTTTGGATTTCATAAAAACCTCCAAACAAATCATATTAATTAATTAATTATACATTAATATTTTTCGGTTGTCAACACAGAGACAAAAAAATATCGGAAAGGCATCTCACGTACCAAGTACGTCTTAGTCCAAGTACGGGACTTAGAACCATAGCACTCGCCTTCGGCGAGGCGACAGATTCAAGTGAGACCGCTTTATCGGCACCACGAAAAAAGGAGGCTGTAAAGCCTCCTTTTTTCGTGGTGCGAGAAACGGGACTTGAACCCGTACGGTGTGAACCACACGCCCCTCAAACGTGCGCGTCTGCCAGTTCCGCCACTCTCGCGTATTTAAAGCGTTGCTTGCGACAACATTGGTATTATACTACAAAAAAATCGGTTTGTCAATACCTTTTTGAAAAATTTTTTAAAAATTTTTTTGGGGCAAAAATTGCACCCGAAATGCACATTTTTAACCTTGAAAATAATACATTATAAGAGGTAAAAAAAGGACAATTGTGCACATAATATTGACAATCAAATTTATTGTGATATAATTGTACTGTAAAATAATCCACTCATCAACTTATTGTCTAAAATTGAAAGGATATAACCTATGAAAACAAAAGCGGTAAGGATCCACGGAGAAATGGATATCAGACTTGAGGAATTTGAACTTCCCGAGATCGGCGCAGACGAAGCGCTTATCAAGGTAGTCAGCGACTCGGTATGTCTCTCTACCTACAAAGCGATCAAGCAGGGCGCAAGCCACAAGCGTGTGCCTCCCGATATAGCGGAAAATCCTATAATCATCGGTCATGAGATGTGCGCCGAGATCGTCGAGGTAGGCGAAAACCTGAAAAATGAATGGAAAGCCGGACAGAAGATAGTTATCCAGCCTGCGCTTAAGCTCGAAAACAACTACGACATCGGATATTCCTATCAATATATTGGCGGCAACACCCAGTATGCCGTTGTTCCCTCAATAGTCTTTGAAAGAGGATGTGTAATTCCCTACGAGGGCGATTGCTTCTTCAAGGGCTCTCTCGTTGAGGCTCTCGGATGCATCATTCGCGGATACAAGGGCTTATATCACACCGATTACACCAATTATAAGAGGACCGACGGTGCTAAGGTGGGCGGTAAGATCGCAATTCTCGGCGGAGCAGGTCCCATGGGCATAGGAACCGTGGATATGGCGATCGGTTACGCGGGAGCAAGTCAGGTAGTGGTCACCGACCTCTCGGCAGACCGTCTTGCATACGCGGCACAGCAGTGCTCTCCCGAAGCAGCTAAGGCCAAGGGCGTAGACCTTATTTATCTTAACACCACGGGCATAGCCGACCCCGCAGAGGAGCTTATCAAGCTTTCCGACGGCGGATTTGACGACGTTTTCGTTATGGTTCCCGTTGCCTCTCTCTTCACACTTGCCGAAAAGATCTGCCGATTTGACGGTTGCATCAACTTCTTCGCAGGCCCTGCTGTCCACGAGCTCCAAGGATCTCTTAACCTTTATCGCGTCCATTACGACGGTGTCCACGTTGTAGGAACCGCCGGCAGCATTCCCGAGGATACCGTTGACACCATAAAGCTCATCGAGGAAAACAAGATCAATCCCGGCGCTATCGTTTCCCATATTCTCGGACTCAGCGCGGCGGTCGATACCGTCCTCGGTATGGGCACTCCCAACGGAGCAAAGAAGGTCTGCTATAACCATCTCGACCTTCCCCTGATCGCCATCGCAGATCTTCCCGAGCTTGGCAAGACCGATCCGCTCTATAAGGCGCTCGCCGACATAGTTGCCGCAAACGGAGGTCTTTGGTGCGCCGAAGCCGAAGCATATCTCCTTGAGCACGCGCCGAAGCTCTGATCCACAAGCTCTTAAAAACTTTTTTCATAATCACAACATTATCCGCCCTTCGGGGCGGATTTAATTAAAGGTACACAATATGAAGATATACACCGTAACTCTTTCCCCTGCCTACGACGTTCACGCCTCGGCTTCCTCTCTCGCCCTTCATCACGAAAATCTTGCTCACGTAAAAAGCCGTGACGCGGGTGGCAAGGGCGTCAATATATCCCGCGCGCTGACCTACAACGGTGTGGAAAACACCGCGATAGTAGTGCTTGGAAAAGATAACTGTACCGACTTCAAGGCGGCACTCGATGCCGACAAAATGACATACGCGGCAATCGAAAGAGACGGCAGGATAAGAGAAAATCTCACGATCCACGAAGAGGGAAAGCCCGAGACCCGAATCAGTTTCTCCGGCTTTTCTCTTGACAACGGCATACTCTCAGAGATCGAAGAGCTGCTCACGCTCGGCGAAAATACCGTCGTAACCTTCACGGGAAGCGTCCCCACGGGGATAGATATGCCCTGCGTCAAGGCTTTTCTCGCTAGGCTCAAAAGTAAGGGAGCGAAGATCGTCATCGACTCCCGCTCCTTTACTCTCGACGATCTCATCGAGGTCGCCCCTTGGCTGATAAAGCCAAACAGCGAGGAGATCGCTATATATTCGGGCAAAGAGGTCAATTCCTTTGCCGATTGCATTGATTTTGCAAAGAAATTGCTATCAGACGGCATTGAAAACGTAATGATCTCTCTTGGCGAGAAGGGTGCACTCCTTGTGACAGCCGACGCTACCGTTACGGCAGTGCCCCCCGCCATTGAAGCGCTCTCCACCATTGGTGCAGGAGATAGCACTATTGCCGGCTTTATCGCGGCTTACTCGGAGGGCAAGGATGCCGCAGAATGTCTCCGCAGAGCCACAAGCTACGGCACGGCAGCCTGCCTCCTTGAGGGCACTACTCCCCCCACAAAAGAAAACGTGGCGGCGATATATACGGACGTTAAAATTACAACGCTATGAAAATCACAAGAAAAAAACTGATATTTGAAAGCGCCCCCTTCAAAGAATGTCACGCATCAACCATCGCTTTTTGCGGTGACAAGAAAATTGCCGCGTGGTTTGGCGGTGAAAAGGAGTCGGCAAACGACGTGCGGATATGGTACAGCCGCGAGAAAGACGGCAAATGGAGCGCACCCGAGGCTATCCCTGCAGCTCTTGACCTTCCGCACTGGAATCCCGTGCTTTTTGAAATGAACAAGGGCGAAATAACGCTTTTTTACAAGATCGGTGTCTCCGTGCCTGAGTGGAAGACCTATTTTACCGTCACACGCGACGGCGGCCACACCTGGAGCACGCCCACAGAGCTGGTCACAGGAGACGATAGCGACGGCAGAGGTCCTGTCAAAAATAAGCCTCTGCGCCACTCAAGCGGCATTATTCTTGCACCTGCATCTACCGAAAGAGGCGCTTGGCGCGCGTTTATTGACCGTTTTGACGGAGAAAAATGGAAAAAATCGCCCATTCCCGTCCCTGACGGTGGCGGAAGGCTCAATATGATACAGCCTGCACTCTGGGAAGACGAAAACGGTGACGTTCACGCGCTTATGCGCTCGCAAAACGGCTTTATTTACCGCTCTGATTCAACCGATGGCGGCAAGACCTTCTCAGAGGCATACCCTACCGAAATGCTTAACAATAACAGCGGTATCGATTGTGTAAAAACCGAAAGCGGCATCATCGCTCTCGTTTGCAATCCCGTAGGGCGCGGCAGAACTCCTCTTTCTCTGCTTCTCTCCCAAGACGGTGGCGAAAGCTTTGAAAGAGTCCTTGATCTTGAAGATATCCCCGGAGAATACTCATATCCCGCCGTAATTTCACGAGAAAACACTTTATTTATTACGTACACATATAACCGCAAATCCATTGCTTACGTGGAAATAGAACCTTAAAAGGGAGCCGTCATCGGACTCCCTTTTTCTCTCTGATCATGTTTTTTAGGGCATCAAGCGCCTTATCCAGCCCGCCAACCTCGTCGATAAGCCCGTATTCCACCGCTTCTCTGCCCTCGATAATTGAACCGACGTCGGTCGCCATCATATCGGGGCGCATCATCAGCTCATAAATTTTATCCTTATCTGCACGGCTGTGGGCGCAGATAAAATTGATGATCCTTTTCTGCATTTCATTGAAATAAGTGAAGGTTTGTGGCACTCCCACCACAAGACCGTTGATCCTGACGGGATGGATAGTCATAGTCGCGCTGGGTACTATAAAGCTCTTTTTGCCCGACACCGCCAACGGCACACCGATTGAATGTCCGCCTCCCAGCACCACCGAAACGGTGGGCTTTTTCATAGACGCTATGACCTCGGCGATGGCAAGTCCCGCCTCAACGTCGCCACCCATAGTATTCAGAAGTATCAAAACCCCGTCTATCTCCTCGTCCTGCTCGATAGACACAAGCATTGGAAGAATATGCTCGTATTTGGTCGCCTTCTGCCCCTCGGGAAGAATATAATGCCCCTCGATCTGCCCTATTATCGACAGGCAATGTATGCTTTCGTCGCCGTTTTTAGCCACTACGCCGCCGCTCTCAGCGATAAGATCGTGCTCGGTCAGCTTTTTGTCATTTACCGTCTCGGTTTCATTCTCGTCTACTCTTCGATTATTATCCATATCAGCTCTCCCCAATTTTCATTCTTCACCAAAGAATGAAGAAACCGGGCGAAGGAGGTTTTCTTCCCCACCTCTTCACTTTTCACTCTTCACTCTTCACTTATATAAGTATTACCAATAAAAATTTCAGATAATCACCCACATTTATTAAAAATATATCTTTACAAATCGCGCAAAATGTGATAAAATATATGAGAATGGGGATTTATGTCCTCTATCGAGTAAAAAAATAAATTTATATAAGTGAGGTAACAGCAAATGGAAAAGAAGATCCTTGTTGAAACGTCCGCAAGACACATCCACTTGACCGACGAGGCAGTTGCTATTCTTTACGGTGAGGGTGCAAAGCTCGAGCCCAAGAAGATGCTCTCTCAGCCCGGTCAGTTCGCAACCGCTAATGAAAAGATCAAGGTAGTAGGCCCCAAGGGCGAGCTTATGCTCTCCGTTCTCGGTCCTACAAGAAAGGCTAATCAGGTTGAGCTTTCCTACACCGACGCAAGAGCTCTCGGTCTTAAGAACGTTCCCGTTCGCGAGTCCGGCGCAGTTGAAAACACCCCCGGCTGCAAGCTCGTAGGTCCCTGCGGTGAGCTTGAGATCGCTGAAGGCTGCATCATCGCTATGCGTCACATCCACTTCGATACCGCTACCGCTGACGCTATGGGCATCAAGGACAAGCAGATCGTTAAGGTTAAGATCAACAGCGAAAGAACTACCATTTTTGACGACGTAGTTTGCCGCGTTTCCGACTCCTACGCTCCTGCTATGCATATCGACACCGACGAGTGCAACGCTTGCTCCGCATTCGGCGAGGTTTACGGCGAGATCATCGACTAACATACTTTTCTTGGAAAGAAAAGTATGCAAAAGAACTTTCAATGTCGTGTGTAACAATTTATAAACAAAATTTATCCCTCGACAGCAAAGTTCTTCCTAAAACGAGGTAGATTATAATGAAAAAAATAAGAATCCTCTTTCAGGGTGACAGCATCACCGACGCTGACAGAGACAGAAGCGACTACCACAAAATGGGTTACGGCTATGCCGCAATCGTTGTGCAGAAGCTCACTGAGAAATATCCGAACGTTGATTTTGAATTTATCAATCTCGGTCTCAGCGGCAACCGCACCGACCAGCTTTTCGACCGTCTCACCCCCGACTGTGTGGAGCTTGATCCCGATATCGTATCGGTCCTCATCGGCATCAACGACGTTTGGCATCGCTACGAATACGAATTCATTCCCACCACAGACGAGCAGATCGCGCTGAATTTCAAGTGTATTCTTGAGCGCATCAAGAGAGACACAAAGGCAAAGCTTTTGGTTTTCCAGCCCTTTACCGAGGGTGATGACCAGGCAAGAATGCAGCCCGACGTGGACAGACTCATCGACATCGTCAACGCTACTGCTGAAAAATATGCCGACACCTACATCAAGCTCAACGACATTATTCATGCCAACGAGCATTACGGTGAGGAGCATTATTTCACAAGAGACGGTGTTCATCCTAATCCCTGCGGTGCTGAATTTATCGCCAACATTTACGTCGAAGCGGTAAGTCCCTTCATAAACCAACTTTCTTTGGAATGAAAGTAGGCAAAGAAACCTCCAAAATCGTGCGAGAATAATCTTAAAGGATTATATATCTCTCGATAGTGGAGCTCCAAAAACGAGGTAATTTATTATGAAAAAGATAAGAATCCTCTTTCAGGGTGATAGCATAACCGATGCAGGCAGAGACAAGCGCAACTACCATCATATGGGCGCAGGATATCCTAAATTCGTAGTGCAGCTTCTCACCGAAAAGTATCCCGAGGTTGATTTTGAATTTATTAACTTCGGAATAAGCGGAAACCGCACCTGCGAGCTTTTCGACAGGCTCTACCCCGATTGCATTGCGTTCCAGCCCGACATCGTGTCGATTCTCATCGGAGTTAACGACGTATGGCACCGCTACGGTCCTGCAAGGATCGCCACTACCGATGCACAGCTCGAGTTGAACTACAAGTGTATTCTCGAGCGTCTCAGAAAAGAGACGGGCGCAAAGATCCTGATGCTTCAGCCCTACACCGAGGGCGAAAAGCAGGCTCACATGAGAGCCGACGTGGAGAAGGTCAAGCTTATCGTCAACTCTCTGGCAGATAAGTATGCCGATGCTTATATCAAGCTGGATGACCTTATGCACACCGATGAAAACTACGGCAAGCCCGACTATTTCACTCCCGACGGAGTGCATCCCAATCCCAATGGCGCGGCTTTCATCGCAAAGCACTATCTTGAAGCGATAAGCCCGCTTATTGATGAGATTATTGCGAAATAATCCAAAAAACAGCAAAAATTTTTAAATTTATAAGGAGATACAAAAAAATGAGCAACGTAAGTGAATTCCCTTACGCACAGAGCCTCGAAGTTCAGCACATGTGCGTAGTAGCCAAGGGCCCGAACCACGGTCCCGCTCCCATTCCCGAGGAGGGCAAATGGGTTCAGGCAAAAGAGATCACAGATATCTCTGCTTACACTCACGGTGTAGGTTGGTGCGCACCCCAGCAGGGCGCGTGCAAGCTTTCTCTCAACGTTAAGAACGGCATCATCGAGGAGGCACTTGTTGAAACTATCGGTTGTTCCGGTATGACTCACTCTGCGGCTATGGCAGCGGAGATACTCCCCGGTAAGACTCTTCTTGAGGCTCTTAACACAGACCTCGTTTGCGATGCTATCAACACCGCAATGAGAGAGCTCTTCCTTCAGATCGTTTACGGACGCAGCCAGTCCGCATTCTCCGAGGGCGGTCTTGTTATCGGAGCAGGTATGGAGGACCTCGGTAAGGGCGAGAGATCTATGGTTGGTACAATGTACGGAACTAAGGCAAAGGGCGTTCGTTATCTTGAGATGACAGAGGGCTACTGCACAAGAATGGCTCTCGACGCTGACGATCAGGTTATCGGTTACGAGTTCGTATCTCTCGGCAAGATGACAGACTTCATCAAGAAGGGTATGGAGCCCAACGAAGCATACGAGAAGTCCAAGGGTACATACGGTAGATTCGCTGACGCCGTTAAGTACATCGACCCCCGCAAGGAATAAGAAGGAGGAAAGATAAATGGCACATTTTGAAGGTTATGAAAGACGCGAGGCGAAGATCCTTGCGGTTCTTAAAGAATACGGAATTTCCTCCATCGACGAATGTAAAGAGATTTGCGATGCAAAGGGAATCGACCCCTACAAGATAGTAGAGGAAACCCAGCCTATCGCGTTTGAGAACGCAAAGTGGG
>JBGVHJ010000073.1:0-23740 GCA_045122255.1 Eubacteriales bacterium
CGATCACCGATATTTTGTACGGCAGAGAGGTGAGCGACAGTGCGCTTTCGGGTGTGGCAGCTAACAAATATGCTCTCAACACGCTGAACGACGTGCTTGGCGCGAAGCTGAAGAGTGGAGCGACGGTGAGCGACGTCAAGGTAGCAGTCAAGAGCTACCAGACGGCGAATGCTTCAACTAATGCAAAACAGGGCTCAGAGGTCAAAATCTCGGGTCGTGGCGGTGCTACCTTCTCGGTGCAAGAGAATGCTGACGGTGGATTTGACGTTATTGCCGAGGCGAGCGGAAACAGCGGCAGCATAGCGAACTATGAGACCCAAAAGCAAGCGCAGGCGGCGGCATACGGATATACGCTTGGCATGGGCGCTGAGGGAGTGAGCGGACTTGTAAATCTTTCCTCGAATCTGCCTGACGGCGTGGATCTCGGCGAGGCGGCGCTGGCTTTCAATGCGATATACAGCCAAGGAAAGAACGGCAAGGCGCTTTCGGCGGTGAAGAATGCGAATCTGCTCTCCCCCGAGCAGAGGCAGTACGCTTATAATCTCGGTATTATGGATAAGGCGCTGGAGAGTGCAAGGGCGAAGAAAGAGGGGGGCTCTCCCCCTGCGTCAGCTATGCAAAACTCTTCGAGTTTAACACAACGTGACGCCACCCCCGCAGGCGCAGCCGCCGAACAGACAAAGCCTGATTTTTTGGATAATGACAAGGTCGAGAAAGCGCAAGCAAAGGTTGACGCGGCAAAGAGAACTGACGGCAAAAAGAAAAAAGGCGCCGTTATTTACGACGGCGACAGAAGCAAGCTATCTGATATTCAGAAAAAGTCTCTTGACGTATTGGATAAGGTTGCCGAGGCTCTTGGTGTAACGTTCCGCATTTACGAGTCTGAGAGGGTAAACGGAAAATTCGTTTACGAGAAGCCCGACGGTGTAAAGACGAGCGCTAACGGTTGGTATGATACCAAGACCGGAGAGATCTGGCTTGATATTAATGCCGGTCTTAACGGAGAGGGTACGCTGATCTTTACAGCGGCGCACGAGCTGACGCACTTTATAAAGCAATGGTCGCCTGCAAAATTCAAGATTTTTGCAGATTTCCTGATAGAGCAGTACGGAGAGCGCGGGATTTCTATAGACGAGTTGGTTCAGAGACGGATCGACAAGGCAAAGAAGAGAGGTGAAGATATAGACCCGGATGCAGCTTATGAGGAAGTGATCGCCGATTCTTGCGAGACTTTCCTTCTCGACAGCAATGCCGCCGAGAAGATCGCAGAGCTTCATCAGAAGGACGCAAGCCTTGCGCAGAAGATAAAGCGGTTCCTTCGTGATATGCTTAAGAGACTGCGCGAGCTGATGAAGGGGATGGATCCCGATTCGCTTGAGGGCAAGGTGGTCGCCGAGATGACGGGAAGCCTGGAGCAGCTGCACAAGCTTTGGACCGATGCCCTTGCCGATGCAGGGGAGGCGTATTCGGGGGCGGAGATTATCAATGCAAAGAGTGATTCTGATATTAAATACGCAGAAAGAGATTATCCTATTGATTCCAATGTGCAAAAGACGGTAAATAATGCTTTATCAACAACATCCAGTATTATGCACGAATTAGGGGATATTACGGCTGCGCAGAATAACGCTATAAATCGACTTGTAAATCAGACTAAAAATGATCTATATAGAGGTAAGTTTACGGGAGGCAAGCATCTGTTTTCCGACAACACTATAAAACACATCGTTAGAGAGCACGGAGATTTCTTGCGAGAAGGTTTAAGGGCACAACTACCTATGACTGCTGAGGATATTGCAAGACACTTATCGGCTGTCAAGGATAATAAAGTGCCATCTTCAACAAAAGTATCCAAAACAAACCGAGGAACACCGTCAATACTGACTTCGTATGAAGTAAACGGATATACGTTGTATGCCGAAGAAATAAAAAAATCACCCGGTAAGAATCTACCAAGTGATTTAATAGGTCATACAATGTATAAAGCACCCACTTTGGCAACGGCGGCTGCGCTTGCAACAAGTGCAAGAACCCTACCGAAAAGGCAAAGTGTAGTGCTCTGTAATTATTATACACCAAACAGCACGGTTTTGTCAACAGGAAATTTCATAAAAAATAAAAATAATTCTCCTGCCTTGTTAAATTTCATTGTTGAAAAGGGTGTTCCAAAATCTGACCAGCTACTTGGTGCTCTTATTGCTATGTCATCAGATTCGGCAAACTTTACCGACAAATCAAGCAAAGTGGATCAAGGTTATGTAAGATGTAACAAACCATTTTATATTACCGCTGACAACAGGGTATTTAGCAATTCTGACACCAACGTTGCTGAAAAGATAAACGAACTCAAAAATCAGGGATACGATTGCTTCATATTTGAAAAATCTCCCAGCGATAATTATATGGTCGCTATTGTCAATAAGGCGCAGATTATAAAGGATGAGCCTGAGGTTGTGGAAAGCGGCGAAATGCATTCCGATCGTGATCCTGATGCGCTCACCAACCGAGAGATCTTAGCAAATCTTCTTGAGACCGAGGATATGTCTCCCTCTGAGAAGGGATTTCTGACGAAGTACAAAAACAAGATCGCGCAGATCGAGGCTAACGAGGCGGAGATCTCCGAGATGGAGGCCGAGCTGAAGGAGCTGAAGAAGGCAGGCAAGAAGGATTCTTCGAGAGCTATTACACTTGAGGGCAAGATCGAGGCTCGGCGCAAGGAGATTGCCAGGGATGAGAATATGATCCTCAATCTTGAATCTACCAACTCTATAAAGCGGCTTCTGAAGAGCGAGAAGGATGCGGCTTATGCTGAGGGCATGCTTGCCGGGCAGATGGCGCAGGGAAGACAGGATGCCGCTAAGTTGCGCAAGACCGAGGAGAAGCTTGCAGAGCAGAAGCGCAAGGACGGTGAGACTCTTGCCGAGTACAAGAAGCGAGTTGCCGAGAGAGAGGCTGAGATCAAGCAGAAGAACCGCGAGAAGCTGGCTGAGCAGAAGAGGCAGGCAAGGCAGGAAGTTGAGGACGCTCATCTTGCCGGACGAATGGCGCAGGGCAGGATCGATGCTGCCAAACTTGCCACAGCAAAGAGGGCGCTTGACGAACAGGCTAAGAGGTATCAGGAGTCGAGGAAGAAGGCGACCGAGGGCAGGCACAAGACCGCTATGCGACACAAGATCGCGGACGTTGTCTCCGAGCTTGACAGACTTCTGCGCAAGGGAACTAAGGAGCGCAACGTTAAGATCGGGCTTCAGGATGCGGTTGCAGCCGCGCTTGAGATATTTGATCTGAATGCGGAAAAGGTCGAGAGGTACAACAAGGCTATCGCAGATCTGGATGCCCGTATAGCTGCCACCACCGATCCCTTAGAGATCGAGGCGCTGACTGAGCTTCGCGATAAGAAGATCAGGAACAGCGAGAGGCTTGCGGACAAGCTGCAGGTAATGAAGAAGGCTTACGAGGATATTCACAACGGACGTGACGGCGAGAATTATCCTTCGTATTACAAAGCCGAGTGTGAGGCTATTGAGAACCGTATTGCCGAGGTCATGGAGAAGGTGGGAGAAACACCTATCTCGGAAATGTCCCTCGAGCAGCTTGAGGCGGTCTATGATATGTACCGTATGGTATTGACCACGGTGCAGAATGCAAACAAGGTATTTAAGAACGGCAAGCTTGCCGATCTTACTGCCGACGCGACCGATATGACGAGCGAGCTTCAGAGGATCAAGAAGCTCGCGGAGGAGAGGCTGAAGGCCGGCGACGATATTCGTAGCTTTGTATGGAACGAGTTGACGCCCTATTACGCGTTTAACCGAATAGGTAGCGAGACTCTTATGAGCTATTATCACGAGTTGATTCGCGGCCAGGACGTATACGCGCGAGATATTGAAGAGGCGCAGAGCTTTGCCGAGACTACCCGCAAAAAGCACGGATATAGCAAGTGGAAGCTTGACCAGGTACACAGCTTCAAGGATAAGGACGGAAGAGATTTCCGTTTGACCTTGCGGCACATGATGTCGATCTACGCTTACTCCAAGCGTGAGCAGGCATTTGACCACATGGAGAAGGGCGGTTTCTTCTTCAACAACAAGGAGACCTTCAGGAAGAAGGCAGGCGTGCTTGAGTTCATAGCCTCCAACGAATCGGGATACAAGGTGGATGCTCGCATATTCGCTCAGATCAAGGGCACTTTGACTGCGGAGCAGATCGCTTACGTTGACGAGATGCAGGCTTATCTCACCAAGATGGGAGAGAAGGGCAACGAGGTCACGAGAGTGATGTGGGGAATCGACATTTTCAAGGAGGCTGTATATTTCCCGCTGAAGTCTAAGGAGGATTTCATATACCAGGCTAACACTCCCGCGGAGACGTCGTCGCTGAAAAACGACGGCATGACCAAGGAGACCAAGCCTCACGCAAGCAATCCTATCGTGCTGGAGTCTTTTGACGACGTTTGGGCGAACCACGTTGAGAAGATGAGCAAATACCACGGTTTCGTTATTCCGATTGATAACTTGAATAAGCTTGTCAATTATGGGACGTGGATGAGTGGGGAAGCGGAGGGATCTGAGAGAAGATTTAAGCCTTTTGGCGAGCAAATCGATGATGTTTCAAACGGAGTACATAATCCAAGATTTGATTTATATGTTTCTGAAACTCCGGAAGCTCTTTTAAAATTGAATTTCACTAACGGTCCTCTATTGATGAGAAACAGCAAGGTTAAAGAAATCCTCGACAAACATCTCGAAATGAGTGAGGAATTGCTCAAAAAAATACCTGAGGCAATCAATGATCCTGTTCTCATCATTAAATCAAAAACGCATCCCACAGAAAGTGTCGTGGTAATAACAGATATTATGACATCAAAAGGGGAAATGATAGTTCCCGTGTGGATAGATCAAGAAGGAAACTATATTGATCTTGATTTGGAAGAATCAATAACACATACTAACTTTGTTGCATCTGCGTACGGAAGAAATATAAAAGCTCTATTGGAATATGCAAATGAAAATGAGGGCTTTTTCTATCAAAGCCCTCAAAATAAAAGAGTTAGACAACTTTTAGCAAGAAATGGACTGCAATTGTCCACACCACTGAAAATTTCTAACTCTACCATTAGTATACCACAAGAATCCGAAGATGTCAACAGGAATTTTTTGACAAATTCAGAAATGGGCTCCCATTCGATCTCCACTATGCTTGAGGCGAGGTTTGGTCCCGGTGTTAACGACTATCTAAACACCTTTATAAAGGACCTGAATGGCGCGAAGGCGCAGAGTGGTGCTATTGCCACTTTTGCTACGAATCTTGTATCTAAATTCAAGAAAACCTCTGTGGCGGCGTCACTTTCGGTTGTTGTTCAGCAGCCTACGGCGATACTTCGTGCGCTGAGTGAGATCGATGCCAAATACTTTGTACATATTCCCAAGCCGGAGCTTCTTAACAAGAAGTGGAAGAGGATACAGAAGTATGCGCCGATCGCCATACTCAAGGATATTGGCGGCTTTGATGCAGGTGCAGGACGGCAGATAACCGAGTGGATCAATGCTGACACCAAGAGAGGTGTTGATCGGGTCATGAACAAGATCGACGATATTACGATGTACGGCGCTGCTCTTGGTGACCGAATTGGATGGAGCACTATCTGGACGGCAGTGGAGCGCGAGGTGCTGGCGAAGCAGAAGCTTGAGTACGGCTCTGAGGCATTCTATGAGGCTGTAGGAAAGAGATTTACCGACGTTATTGTCAAGACCCAGGTCTACGATTCGACACTCTCCAGATCGGGCTTTATGCGCGGCAAGGACGGGCTTATGAAGATGGCGACGGCGTTCATGGGAGAGCCTACGCTTTCAATCAATATGTTAGCCGACACTCTTTTGCAGGCTAAACGCGGCAAGATCGGCAAGGGGCAGGTTGTGCGGACGTTTGCGGCGGTATACACTGCAACGGTTGCGGCTTCTATAATCAAGTCGTTTATTTACGCTCTGCGCGACGATGATGAGGATGAGTCATTGGCGGAGAAGTACATGCAGGCTCTTGGAGGATCTATTCTCAATGACATCAATCCTCTCAGCATGTTGCCTATTCTGCGCGACGTTGTTTCGATATTCCAGGGATGGGACGTTGAGAGAACCGACATGGCCGTTGTGCAGGATCTTTACAACGCGATCAATTCACTTGGCAGCGAGAAAAAGACGACTTATAGAAAGATCGAGGATCTTGCCGGCGCCGTGGCTGCGCTGGTTGGCGTTCCCGTAAAGAACGTTATGAGAACCGTCAGAGAGATCTATAACGCGATCGACGACATATTTGATGGCATTGACGGTGGAGATCTCGGCGATGCGTTTATTGAGGGCATTACCGGAAAAGAAGCCGGGAAGAGAGAATCTATGTATAACGCTCTGATCAGCGGAGATTCCGAGAGGATCGAGATATACAGAGATTCTTACGATTCCGAGGACAAGTATCTTTCGGCGGTCAAGCAGGTACTTCGCGAATACGATCCTCGCGTTCAGAGAGCTGTTGAGGGCGCCTTGTCCGGAAGCTACAGCCTTTACAACGAGATGAAGGATGCGGTTAAGGCAGAGAAGCACTTCGACGTTAAGACCGTAAACAATGCGTTTGCGGATGAGAAGGAATACGTTCTCGGAAAGCTGAACGATGCCCGCAAGGCTCGGCGCGAGGGCAACTCTGAGGAGTTTGACAAGATCGTGCAGAAGCTTATCGAGAGAGGGTATTCGGAAGAGTTTGTTCGAAAGAAGCTTAAATAAAAAAACGACCGGCGCCCATGTGGTGCCGGTCTGTATATATTTATTTTCCCAAAAACACGAAGGCGGTTATTAATCCTCCGATTATTGTTATCAGCAGTATGCATATTATGAATTGAACGATTTTGGGGGCGTTAGTGTAGGCATCGTCTAAAAAATGCGGCGGATGAAACATTCCATAGATTGCCGATGGAATGCCTATAACAATCGAGATAAAGAGTAGTGTTCCCAGAAAGCCTCCACCGAGGTTATCTATGGCATTTTTTATAAAAGTGACCGCGTTAGATCCTGTAATGAGGATGCTGATTAGAATTCCCACGGCAACAAATAACAAAAAAATACTGCAAAGGATGGCTACTATTTTACTTTTCATATCAAGTGTCCTTTCGTATAACAATTCAAATAAACTGCAGCAGCGGTGAAGAACTGCTTATTTCTCCCAAATCAATCTGTAAGACGGAGGCTATACGCAACACGCTTGAAAGCTTAGGATCTGAATCCCCGAGCTCTATAAGCTCCAAGCCCCTCTCGCTCAAGCCGCACAACTCCGCCGCCTCACGAATAGTCAGCCCGAGGCGTTCTCGTTTTTCTCTCACAAGGCGTCCAAAGTTTTGTGTGGGCATCGTTCCGCTCCTTTAAAAAAAACTAAATATAAATTAAATGATTTTTTCAAAAAACACAACGAACTGTAGTTATATTTTGTAAATAAAGTGTTAATTAAAAAGATATCCCCGCGGTTTGCCCACGGGGATGCTTGGTTATTGATTGCTGAGATACTCCAGGATAGCGTCGCGGAGCTTATCTGGTGGGAGCATCTTTTCGTTGAAGAGGTTTACAAGATATTGAGCCTCATCCAAGTGAGTTGTTATACCGCCAAGCTCTGAGATCAGCTCTTTTTTACCGTGCTGCACTTCGATGCAGGCGATGCCGTAGGTTAAAACGTACTTCATGGTGTGTCCTTTCATACTGTCAAAATCGTTTCTGCGATCTCGTCGGGTTTGCAGGCGTTCAGGTCGCCGAGGTCTATGTCGAGAACCTTTGCCAAGGCGACGATGCTTGACAGCTTAGGGTTGGTGTCGCCCAGTTCGATCATTGTCAGACCGGTTTCTGAGAGCCCTGCAAGCTCGGCGGTATGAGCTACGGTCAAGCGCAGGCGTTCTCTCTTATCTCGGATTATTCGACCGAAATGTTTAGTAAACATCGTATAGTTCCTCCTTTCGATAAATGTCGAGTAACATTTTAAGAGGAACTACCTGATATTCAAATCCTTTGCGCTTGTGCTTTGTTAATTCGTTGTGAAATATATTTCACATTTGTTGGCACAAATTTAGGCACAAAAATTTAACAGCTATCATTTTTAAGTAGGTTTAAATGATATTTGTTGTGAATTGCGCACAAAAATAAACGTTGGATTTTGTTGATAAAAAACAAAGACTACAGGTTGATACCTGTAGTCTTACGTGTGGTGGAGGTGAGGGGAATCGAACCCCTGTCCGAAAACCTCTTGATACAACTTTCTCCGGGTGCAGGGTGTCTATTAGGTCTTTTCCCCGGCCGCGCCGGCACTCAGGCTCGGCAGAGGAGCAACCGTTTTCTGCGTGATCGGTTCAACGGTAAACCGCCGATGCACGTGCACCACTAAAATGACGCTCAGTCCCGGTTCGTGGTCCTACCGGGAGGAACGGGTGACCCGCAGGTCACAGCACTGCCATTGTTGAGCCCCGAAGGGTCAACAATTAGGCAGCCATAAGAACAGTATTTCTGTCGTTTATTTTTTAAAATTTGAGCAGTTTAAGAGATTACTCGGCTCTACCCGCTTATTATACCTCAAAATCCCCGTCGAAACCTTTACACCCCCATAGGCGAAAATGCACGGCATTTTCGCAGTGATATTCGTGTTTCACACGAGTGATATTTCAAATTGCTACGCAATTTGAAGTGATATTTGCCTTGCGGCAAGTGAAATGCTTTGCTTCGCAAAGCGTGGAAAGTAACACTTGATACTATCCGCGGTCCTTCATTCTGCGCTCGATCTCGCGGTCAGCGTCGTGCTTTGCGATGGTATCGCGCTTATCGTAGAGCTTTTTGCCTCGGCAGAGACCGACCTCGACCTTAACTCTCGAGCCCGAGAAATAGAGCGAGAGGGGAATGAGTGAGAAGCCCTTTTGAGACGAGAGCCCGTGGAGCTTCATGATCTCCCTTTTATGCATAAGCAGACGGCGACGGCGCATAGGATCACGGTTGAAGATATTTCCGTGCTCGTAGGGGCTTACGTGCATACCGATGACGAAGAGCTCGCCGTCCTTGACGTCGATATAAGAGTCCTTAAGATTGACGCTACCTGCGCGGATGCTCTTGACCTCGGTGCCGAAAAGCTCGATGCCCGCCTCGTATTTTTCGTCCACGAAATAGTCGTGGTAAGCCTTTTTATTTTGCGCGATAAGCTTTGTACCGCCATTTTTATCAGCCAAAACGGACACCTCCTTTTTTGTTTAGCCCGAATTTCGTGCTTTACAATTATACTACTTTTTTGAGCCTTTGTCAAGGCTTTTTGTGTCGAATAGCGTCTCAATGAAAAAAATACCGTTCAAAAAATCTGCTTTGAACGGTATTTTTGCATCAAATAACCTCAAAATCGGACATTTCCGCGGAGAACTCGATCAAAGAGCCGTCTATCTTCTGACAGAGGGCGGAGAAAATAAGGCTATCTCCGTCGCCTTGGAGTATCTCGAAATGAGCAACGGCAGAGCCTACGAGTCCCTCGTCGCAGAGGAGAACCTTGGCATCCTTAAGATCGACGCGGCAGGGAACACCGGTATATTCGGCGCTTGTGGCGAACACGAAATTACCGTTTCCGTCACCCTCGCAAAGCTCGATCGCAGAATTTGAGATCTTGTTCAGCAGATTGATATTTACCCAGCCGATATTTGCGGCGAGCTTTTCCACCTCGGCTTCATATTCAGCCGTAACTCTTTCACAGCGCTGATTGACCTGACCGCAAAATCTTACGATCCTTTCGGTCACGTCGTGGGTGGCGCTTCCGAGAGCGAGAACGCGGACGTCGACAACGTCGTTCAGTATCTCCTGGGGAATATTTGCCTTGACGTAATCAATGTTTTCCTGATGGCTCGCCTCGTATGCAGCCTCAGCCGCGGCAAGATCGAATGTCGTTTTATTATGCTTAGCGATATATTTTTCGCTTCTTACGAACCACTTTTTCTGACCGTTGTAAAGCGAAAGGAAGTATTTTTCGTCAAATTTTGCCGCCTTTGACGATGCCTTCAGCTGAAAGCACATATCGGCAAGTATCGTGTCGGCATACCATTCTTTAGTAAAAAATTTCATATTGATCTCCGAAATCTGAATTAAAAACAGGGGGAAACACTGCTTGGCGTTCCCCCGTGTAGTGAATTATTATTTTACCTTTACGGTTACGATAACTCCGCCCTCGTTGGTGCCGGAGATGGTAGTGTTCTCGGTATCGGCGGGAACCTTGATGGTATCGCCTGCCTTGCAAGCGGTGTAGTATACCTTGTAGGTAGCACCGTCAACCTCAACCTCAATAGTCTTGCCTACGTTGGTGTTTTCCTTGAGATATGCGATGTACTCGGCGAGAGACTTGATGTTCTTATCGCCGCTGATCACCTTAGCGTGAACCTTGCCGACATAACGGTAGCCGTTCTCAAAGCTTTCGATAAAGCCGTACTTTGCGGCATTCTTATTAAACCAATCTGCATACGCTTTGTCAAGCGCGCCGTTTTCATAGTTGGTAAGGTAAATGAGAGCCGCGGTGTTATATTCCTTGGAATCTGCTTCGTTGTAGCCGTAAGTATATGCGATAAGAAGATCATCCTTAGCGACTTCCTTTTCGGCAGCTACCAGCATAGCGTGAGCGGCAGCGGCAGCTTCCTTGGTAAGCTTCATCTGGGACTGAGCATTCATATAATACTTATAGAGAGCCTTGCCGGATTCATCCTTTTCAAGATTTGCGTCTCTGTAAGTGCCAAGCACCTCAAGCTCGGATGCATCAAATGCATAATCGTAAGCATGATCGTCATCGGCAAGGATAAGAGAACCTGTAGACAGGTTTTTATCCGTTACGGTGTGATCTACGGTATTGGAAATTCCGCCTGCAACACCGAAGGGGCTTGCAGGATTAACACTTGCAACAATAACAACGAGAAGAAGCACGAGTGCGAGGATGGTCAGGGCAGCGATCACGATAAGGGTGATCTTCTGAACCTGCTGTTTGTCTATCTTATTAAGAAATTCCATATTGTGTTCTCCTTTCAATTTTTAAAGTTCAACGCGGGGCGGGGAATAGCCGCCCCACGAAATTTTGTTTTTTTATCAGTTCTTAGCGTCTCTGATAGAGAAGTCCATACGGCCCTTCTTGTCGAGACCCATGTACTTAACTACAACTGCGCTGCCAACGTCGATACCTGCATCGGTAACCTTGTTGATTCTCTTTTCGCAGATCTTGGAGATGTGAACCATGCCCTCCTTGCCGGGAGCGTACTCAACGAAGCATCCTACGTCCTCATTGGGCTTGTCCTTGCTTGCAAGGATCTTAACAACGGTACCGTTGTAACAGCAGCCAACCTCGGGCTCGAATACGATAGCGTCGATCATAGACTTAGCGATAGCGGCAGACTCACCGTTGATAGCGGCGATGGTGATGATACCCTCGTCGTTGATGTCAACCTTTGCACCGGAATCAGCGCAGATCTTCTGGATCACAGAACCGCCCTTACCGATAACCTCACGGATCTTGTCGGGATCGATCTTGAAGGAAGTCATCTTGGGAGCGTACTTGGAGACTTCTGCTCTGGGAGCCTCGATAGCCTTGAGAATAACCTCGTCGATGATGTACTCACGGCCTGCCTTGGTCTGCTCGAATGCGCGAGCGATGATCTCGGGGGTAAGACCGTCAACCTTAAGGTCCATCTGGATGGAGGTGATACCCTTCTTGGTACCTGCTACCTTGAAGTCCATGTCGCCGTAGAAGTCCTCGAGACCCTGAATATCGATCATGGTGTCCCAAGAGCCGTCCTCAGCGGTGATAAGACCGCAGGAGATACCTGCAACGGGAGCCTTGATCGGAACACCTGCTGCCATAAGAGCAAGGGTAGAACCGCAAACAGAGCCCTGAGAGGTAGAACCGTTAGAGGAAACAACGTCGGATACGAGACGGATAGCGTAGGGGAATTCCTCCTCGGAGGGAAGAACGGGAACGAGAGATCTTTCAGCGAGAGCACCGTGACCGATCTCGCGGCGTCCGGGGCTTCTTACAGCCTTAGCCTCACCTGTGGAGAAGCCGGGCATGTTGTAGTGGTGCATATATCTCTTGCTGGTTTCGCTGTCGATTCCGTCGAGCATCTGAGCCTCGGAGAGAGTACCGAGAGTAGCAACGGTAAGAACCTGAGTCTGACCTCTGGTGAAGAGACCCGAGCCGTGAGCTCTGGGAAGCACGTCAACCTCAGCGGCAAGACCTCTGATCTGGTTCATGGAACGACCGTCAACACGCTTCTTGTCAACCAAGAGCCAACGGCGAACGATCTTCTTCTGGATCTTGTAAACAAGCTCCTCCATCATACCGGGAAGCTCGGGATACTCTTCGGTGAACTTCTCAAGAATAGCTTCCTTGATGGGGAACATTCTTGCGTCACGAACGGTCTTGTCGTCGGTGTCGAGAGCGAACATAACGTCCTTCTCGCAGAAGTCGAAGATCTTGTCGAACATATCGTGGTCGAGCTCGCAGGAGGGATACTCGAACTTGGGCTTACCGATCTCGTCAACGATAGCGTTGATGAATTCGAGAAGAGACTTGATCTCCTTGTGAGCGAGCATGATAGCGTCGTACATAACGCCGTCCTCAACCTCGTTAGCGCCTGCCTCGATCATAACGACCTTTTCCATGGAAGCGGCAACGGTGAGCTGGAGGTCGGATACCTTCTGCTGCTCGGTGGTGGGGTTTACGATGAACTTACCGTCGATAAGACCGATGTGAACACCGCCGATAGGGCCGTTCCACGGAATGTCGGAGATAGCGAGAGCTGTGGATGCACCGATCATTGCGGCAACCTCAGGTGCGCAATCGGGGTCAACGCTCATAACGGTAAGGGTGAGAGCTACGTCGTTACGAAGGTCCTTGGGGAAAAGGGGTCTGATAGGACGGTCGATAACACGGCTGGTGAGAATTGCCTTCTCAGAGGGCTTGCCCTCTCTCTTGAGGTAGCCGCCGGGGATTTTACCTGCAGCGTACATTCTCTCGTCGAAGTCGACGGAGAGGGGAAGGAAGTCGATACCGTCACGGGGCTTTTCGCTTGCGGTCGCGCAGCAGAGAACTGCGGTCTCACCGTAACGAACGAGGACGGAACCGTTTGCAAGGCCTGCCATCTTACCGTTCTCGATAACGAGGGGGCGGCCTGCGAGGGTGTAGTTGAACTTCTTGAAGTTCTTGAACTCCATAGCGGAGCTTACGATAGAAGTGGACATTTTAAATTCCTCCGTTTTAATATATTTTTATCCACACGGAGTTTTAGGACTTAAATACACGTCCGAAAAGGGGATTTTTGGGCGCTTTCAGGCACATATTTAAGCTCTAAAATCCCTCGTGTGAATTGTAATCAAATGGATAATCTGGGAGACTTTGCCTACACAAAAAGTTTACATTAATTTGTGTAGAGCCGTGCTTCCGAAGAAAAATTTTCGAAGACAAGGCGCACCGAAAAAAGCAAGGTGAAGCCGTAGTTTGCCCTGCGGAGAGCTGATTTTTGAGGACGAACTTTGCCGATTAAGGCAAATTCGCATAGCAAACCGAGGGTTTGCGTAGGGCAACTGCAGTATTCGGAGATTTTTCAAAGGAAGGGTTTACAGCAAGAAGCGGAGTGTCAAAGGTTGCCCTCGCACTCCGTTTCTTATACAATTATTACTTTCTCAGACCGAGCTTTTCAACGATAGCTCTGTATCTTTCGATGTCTACCTTCTGGAGGTAGCCCAAAAGGTTTCTTCTGTGACCTACCATCTTGAAGAGGCCGCGACGGCTGTGGTTGTCCTTGTGGTTGCCCTTAAGGTGCTCAGTGAGGTTAGAGATTCTGTGAGTAAGAATTGCGATCTGAACCTCGGGAGAACCGGTGTCGCCCTCATGGGTAGCGAACTTTTCAATAATTGCCTGCTTTTCTGCTGCTGTCATTTTCGTATTCACCTTTCGAAAATAAAATATTTTTTGCAAATACGTGCCGCGCCGCAACCGAGAGGGTGAAATTCACGCTTTGGGTTGTCTCCGAAAGGAGTTTTACGGGCGTAACTGTAGCCTCGAGAAGCCGCGCCGCCGTTATGCAGAATACATTATATCACATAAAAAATGTTTTGTAAAGGGGTTTTTGAAAATTTTTTGATTTTTTTGAAAAAATCATTATTTATTGAAGATAAATTGGTGTTTATGTGCAGAATGCAGAGTGCAGAGTGCAGAGTTTAGGTTGAAAACCTCCTTCGTCGGTTTTCCTCATTAATTTCACATTATAAAAACAAGAAAATTTAAATAATTGTAGATTTTCGCTTCTTGCGAAAATCATCCATAATTCTGCACTCTGCATTCTGCACTCTGCACTTATCTCTCCCCCATAAATCAAAATTTGACACTAACACCACAAGCCTAAACTTGTTTAAATCAAGACAAATATTGCTATATTGCATCTTTTTCCTTGACACTTTCCGAAAATATGCTAAAATCAAATTAGTATACAATACATAGCAAATTCCCAAAAGGATGGTATTTCATTATGAAGAAAAATCTTGTTGTTGTAGGATACGGTGGAATGGGCGGCTGGCACACCCAGCACGCGCTGAAAAGCGACACTGTAAACCTTCTCGGTATATATGATATTGACCCCAAAAAGTCCGCTTTGGCTCGCGAAAGAGGCATTTTCGCATACGATTCCTTCGAGGAAGTCCTCTCCGACGAGAGAGTTGACCTTCTCACCGTTGCTATCCCCAACGATTCCCATATGGAGGTAGTTGTAAAGGCGCTGGAGGCAGGCAAAAACGTTATTTGCGAAAAGCCCGTTGCGATGAACTCCGAAGAGCTTGACAAAATGATCGCGGCAGCGGAAAAATCCGGCAAGCTCTTCTCTGTTCACCAGAATAGAAGATTTGACGTCGATTTTCTCGCTATGAAGCAGATAAAGGAGTCGGGTGAGCTTGGCGAGATTATAAATATCGAATCACGCATCCACGGTAGCCGCGGAATTCCCAGCGACTGGCGCGGCGAGAAGGAGCACGGAGGCGGAATGCTTCTCGACTGGGGCGTTCACCTCATCGACCAGCTTCTTCAGATATTCGATGAGAAGATTGAAAAGATAAATTGCACCTTTGACCATATCACCAACAAAGAGGTAGACGACGGCTTTAAGCTCACTATCTATTTTGAGGGCGGCAAGAGCGCTTACATTGAGGTCGGCACTTACAACTTTATTGCAATGCCCCGCTTCTACATGAGAGCCGAAAAGGGCTCAGCGATCATTACCGATTGGCGCGAAAAGTGCAAGATCGCAAAGTGCAAATATTGGCACGAAAACGACGTGCTTCCTGTTCAAACCGCCGCAGGTCTTACAAAGACTATGGCGCCTCGCGACAGCGTGACTATGGACGAATACGAGATCGAGCGTCCCGACAGTGACGTGCATAATTATTACCGTAATTTCTGCGCGGCTATCGACGGCAAGGCTACCCAGATGGTAACTCATCCCCAGATGCGCCGTGTAATGCGCGTTATGGAGGCCGCATTTGAGTCCGATAGACTCGGTCAAACGGTTAAATTTGAGGATTAATCTATTTCAACAATCGAGGGGTTTAATGATCCCTCGATTGTTGTTTGATGGGGTTTAAATTTTGATTTGTCTGTAACTTCACGGCGAGCTTGCCGGTAGTTTTCGCCCGCCTTTTGAAAAAGCGACGCAAAACTTTCAAATAAACAACGCTCATCTGACCGATAAATCAAAATTTAGCTTTGATCTTTGCCAGCGCCTTCGGCAACAAAGAATAACCCCCTGAAATTATCAGAAAAATTCCGAAAAGCTTGCGCAGGAGCGCCGCGTCGACGTATTGCGCCACGTGGGTACCGACGAGCGTTCCCAAAAGCGAGAGAGCCGCCAGAGAGGCGATAAGCTTCGGGTCGAGCCGTCGCCTTTTATAATGAAAAATAAGTGCCGCCGATGCGGAAAACACAAAAAAGAGCAGATTCATGCCTCTCGCCTGAGGCGCGGACACTCCGTAGACCCCCACAAGCCAGATAACGAAAAGTCCGCCGCTACCCACGCCAAGCCCAGAGAGGATCGCTATAAAAAATGACACCGCCGCGGCGACAAGGGTTGAAAAATCGAGCCCCATACCGTCACCTCACCATTCGGAATCCCGACCAGATCACCAAAGCGGAAAAGATCATATTTATAAGTCCGGGCTTTATCCGATCCAACAAAAGGCTGCCGAGCGCGCCTCCCAAAAGAGCGGGGAGGGCGAAGACCGCGAAATTTGAGAGATCAAGACCGCCCCTCGCGTAGTAGATAAGTGCAGACGTAAGACACCCGGGTATCATTGCCGCCTGAGTCGTCGCCAAGATCGCGCGGCGGTCTTCAAATGCGTCGGCGAAAAATGCCGCGAGAATAAAGGTCAGCACGATCCCTCCTCCTGCGCCTATGGCGGCATTGCAAAATCCCGAAAGGATAGCGATAAATGCCGATAAAATGCACCTTGCAAGTCCTTTCCCGGTCTGCGCTTGGCAGGTAATAGCGTTTAGTGTTCTGTTTTTCATTGTTTCCCTCCGATAAGCCTCGTTTTCTTGCCGCGAAAGGACAAAAAAACTCATAAATCTGCCTAAAAATCTCTTTACAAATTTAAATTAATATGTTATACTATATATTGTGGTGATTTGTGCCTGTACGGGTAGTTTGCCCCGATATATGCGCATGATACCGTCAAAAGATAAAAACCTTAACGGAAGGAAGATATAAATGGCAACCAAAAACAAAAAATTAGTCAGATCGAAACCAGAGGGCAAGGGCAAGGAGCACGGATTTGCCTATAAGCTGATACCTTATATTTTTGCGGTAGTAGCGCTCTTTTTGTTAGCTTGCTTCGTAACTAATCTGTTTTGTAACCCCGGCAACAAGCTGGCGGAGACCCCCGGTGAGCATTGGCTTGGAATCATCGGATATTACGTTTGCTTCGTATTTTTCGGACTCTTCGGTCCTGCGGCATTTGTAATTCCCGTTATAATGGCGCTTTTCGTTATTTTCTGGAAGAACTATACGCGCCGCTCGATGGTGATAGTCAATTCCGTAGTGTCGGTGGTTTCATCGGTCATAGTTTCCGCGCTGATCCATATCTTTTTACATATGGGCGGCGGTAAGGCAGGATTTTCAAGCAATATAGGCAATCTTTTTGCTGAGGGTGCCAAGCTTGGCGGCGGCGGTGTGGTCGGCGGATTTGCCGCTTGGGGATTGGTAACCCTGCTTCACATTGCCGGAGCGATCTTCGTACTGATAGCCGCGCTTATACCCATGATACTCTTCCTTTGCGGCACGACCCCCGTTGACGTTGTCAAGAAGATCGTTGAAAAGATCAAGAAGGCAAGCGCCGAGCACAAGGAAAAGGTTGCCGAAGAGAAGGCTCTTGCAAAGGAGCAGGCAAAGCTTGACAGAGAAGCCGAAAGAGAGCAGGAAAGACTCGACAGAGAGGCAGAGCGCGAGGCGAAGAAGGCAGAGCGCGAGCAGGCGAGAGCAGAAGCAATTGCCAAGAGAGAGGCGGCAAAAGCCGAAAAGGCAGCAGCGGCTGAGGCTGAAGAAATGCAGACCGTAGCCGTATCAGATAACGGTATTATCGACGAGCCCGAGGAGCAGGCAGTGCTTTCGGTCTTCTCCGACGAGGAAAAGGCTCATATCGACGGAATAAGAAGCGACGATGAGCTGGATATGAAGGATATCGAGCTCGCAGAGAGCGATGAAGAGGAGATGATCCTGCCCAAGACCGACGCTGACGTAGACGATCCCGATACGACGGTTTTTGTAGACCCCAAGGATCCCGGTGAGAGACAAAAGGGCTTTAGCGCGGTGGACGATATGCTCAGCGAAAGATTCGACGGAGTAGCTGTTGATACCGAGACCGGCGAGGTCTTCACCCCCGTGGTGCAGACTAAGGCTCCCAAGTCTGCCGATGAATTCAGAGCTCAGAATGAGCAAAAGGAAGAAAGATTTATCGGTGAGAGACCCGAGATGGTCAAGATCGCCGAATACAACTATCCCCCCATCGATCTGCTTGAGTCGGGCGCGTCCCGTTACTCCTCCGACCCTGCCGAGGTCGAGAAAAATACCCAGCTGCTTCGCGAGCTGTTCCAGGATTTCCGTATTCCGATCAAGGAGGTCACCTGCTCCTGCGGTCCTACTCTTACGAGATACGAGATCAAGCCCGAGGCGGGCGTCAGAGTCCGCCAGATAGCCAACCTTGTTGACGATATTTCCATGACCCTCGCAAAGACCGGTGTAAGAATAGAAGCACCGATCCCCGGCAAGGCGGCGGTGGGTATCGAGGTGCCTAACGACAAGCCTGCGGCGGTCAAGCTCCGTAATATTCTTGAGCATGCCGATTTCATCTCCCACAAGAGCAAGCTCGCCGCTTGTCTCGGTGCCGACGTTTCGGGCAATGCCGTTGTATTCGATATTGAAAAAATGCCCCACGTTCTCGTTGCGGGTACTACCGGCTCGGGTAAGTCTGTGTGCATAAACTCTATCATTATGAGTATCATGTATCACGCAAAGCCCAGCGAGGTCAAGCTTCTGCTTATTGACCCCAAGCAGGTCGAGTTCCAGGTGTACAGAGATATTCCTCACCTCTGCTGCCGTATCATCAGCAATCCTAAGAAGGCGGCGGGTGCGCTTAATCTTGCGGTCAACGAGATGGAGAAGCGCTTTGAGCTTATCAGAGAGGTTGGAGTCCGTAACATAGCGGGCTATAACGAGATCACCAAGGATGACCCCGAAAAGCCCTATATGCCCAGAATGGTCATTATTATCGACGAGTTTGCCGACCTTATGATGACCGCTAAGGACGAGGTCGAGACCTCGGTCGTCCGTATCGCACAGAAGGCGAGAGCGGCAGGTATTCACCTGATAATCGGTACTCAGCGTCCCTCTGTTGACGTCATTACCGGTCTTATCAAGGCAAATATCCCCTCAAGAATCGCGTTTACGGTTATGTCGGGTATCGACTCGAGAACCATTCTCGATACCGTTGGAGCTGAGAAGCTCTGCGGACGAGGCGATATGCTCTACGCTCCCGTTGGCGCGCAGAAGCCCCAGAGAGTTCAGGGCTCCTTCGTCAGCGACGGAGAGGTTGAAAAGGTTGTTGAATGGGTCAAGCAGAATAATACTCCCGTTATTTACGATAATGAATTTGAAAGTCAGCTCGATATCGAGGCGGCTAAGTGCGGTAACGCTCCCGCAGGCGGAAGCGCAGGCGGCGAGGTATCTCTCGGCGGCGGTGACGACGACGCGCTCCTCTTTGCGGCGGCTGACCTTGCCGTTGATTCGGGTAAGATCGCTACGTCGATGCTCCAGAGACGACTCAGCGTCGGCTACGGAAGAGCGGCGAAGATAATCGACCGACTTGAAGAGATGGGTGTTGTAGGACCTCCCGACGGAACAAAGCCCCGTCAGGTGCTTATGTCGAGAGAAGAGCTTGAGGCTCTCAAAGGCGGACAGAGCGGAGACGACTGTCCCTTCTGATATTTAGTTTAAGGAGACTCTTATGAGCGAAAATAATAAAATCAACGCTGACTTGAACGAAGATTCTATGAGTGTTGAGGAGTGCGAAAAGGCACTCCTCGAGCTCGAGAGCGAGCTTAGTGCTTACCGTGCGGCAAATCCCGTGGCGGAGGAGAGCGAGCCCACCCTCAGTACCGCATCGGTATTCGAGCCCAAAGAAAAGGACCTCAAGGAGCTTGACGGCGAAAAATCCTCCGACGGTGACGGATCTGCGTTTGCATTCAAGATCTCCGATCTTCCCGAGGAAGATGTCCAGAAGACAGCCGAGGAAGAGGATGAAACCTCAAGCGCCGTCACCTGTCTTGACGATAACGAGCTTTTTATCGCCGCGGCAAGATTGGTTGTCGAGGAGGGAGTGGTTTCCACGTCATTCCTTCAGAGAAGATTATTGATAGGCTACGGCAGAGCGGCAGAGATAGTTCGCCGCCTCGAGGAGCTTGCGATCATCAGCCCTGCTGACGGAAACCGAGCGAGAAGGGTTATGGTCTCGCCCGAAAAGCTTGAGAAGATACTGTCAAAGCTATAATTTAAGGAGAATTTATGTATCCGCATAAAATATTTTTGGGCATGACCCTTTACGATATTCTCATCTGCGTGGGAATTTGTATCTGCTTTGTAATATTCAGCAAGCTTGCCGACAGGCGCGGAATAAATACGAGACATCAGAAGTTTTCACTTATCTGCGGTTGTGTCGGAATAGGAACGGGACTTTTCTCGGCGGCGCTTTTCCAGGCTATCTACGATATTCCGAAAAGAGGCGGTTTTGAGTTTTTGTTCAAGATCAACGCCGAAGGCAAGATCGAGTTTGTTCAGGGCGGCATCACCTTTTACGGCGGCGTGGTCGGCGGCGCGGCTTGCTTCCTTCTGATCTATTTCTTGGTTGGATATCTCTTCAATAAAAAATATGAGAACCCCAGATACCATAACGAGCATTTCTTCTCGATGGCATCCTGCTCGGCTACAAGTATAGCCATAGCTCATAGCTTTGGACGAATCGGATGCCTTATGGCAGGCTGCTGCCACGGCTCGGAGACCGACGCTTGGTACGGTCTTTCAATGTACGTGGGAGGAAAGTGGGGCACCTACGTTCCCACTCAGCTTTTCGAGGCGATATTCCTCTTCCTTTTGTTTGCGTTTCTTTTCGTCAATGCCTATATTGGCGGCAAGTATAATCTTCCTATATATATGGCGGCTTACGGCGTGTGGAGATTTGTTATTGAATACGTGCGCGACGACTACCGCGGAACTATAGGTACCGATGCCATAACCCCCTCACAGCTGATAGCTATCGTAATGATAGTAGGCGCGGTGGGAGTATTCTTCCTTGAAAGATGGTATTCAAAAAAGCTGAAGGAGCGATATGCCCATATAAGACCCAAGGCGACGATACCGCTTGTGGGCGATGCCGAAGAAGGCGAAAATAATTGATTTTTGGTGATTTGATTGAAAAAAGTATTTGATATAAGAAGGGTTTGCATAATCATCACCGCTATTACCGTGTTGCTTCTCATTGCGTGGGAGGTGATCGGTGCCGAGCGTATTTTAGGCGCGGATGCCGAAAAGGGACTTGTTGAAAGCGTTGATATCGCGATCTCAAGAGCTATCGGAAGCATAGTGTCGCTGACGATACTTTTCTACCTTGGATATAAGGTGATGAACCCGATAAAAAAGCCCTTTTGGCGGTCGGTCCTGTTCTGCCTGCCTGCGTTTTGCGTGGTGGTGAACAATATGCCCATATACCCGCTTATTACTGGAATGGCGACCGTGACAGCGCCGTGGTGGAGAGTGCTGATACTTGCCGCGGAATGCCTTATGGTAGGACTTTTTGAGGAGACCTTCTTCAGAGGCGTAGTATTTATCGGATTTTTGAATAAGAGAAGAGATACCGTCCTCAAGCGGTTTCTTGCTATCGTTTTCAGCTCTGCGGTGTTCGGAGTTGTGCATCTGGTCAATATTTTTCTCGGTGCATCGCCCGGAGCGGTGTTCCTTCAGATCGGATACAGCTTCCTTATCGGCGCGATGTGCTCGGTGGTGCTGATGAAGACCTCAAACCTGTGGCTGTGCGTGGCTCTCCATGCGATATATAATTTCTGCGGTGCGCTTGTGCCCGACTGCGGAAAGGGAACGATCTGGGAGCCTGTAACCGTCACGGTGACCGTGATAATTGCCCTTGCAACCCTCGCATATATGTTGGTGTCGTTCTTTAAGATCAAAAAAGAAGAGGTCGACAGGATTTACGAGTAAATTAAATAATTTAGTAAGATCCCTATTGACGAAAAATGTCAATAGGGATTTTTGTTGTTAAAATTGGGGTTTGTTGGGGCGTTTAGATAAACTCGGTCATAGGGCGTTTTTTGCTTATAACTAATATTGATAATATAGTTGACAAAACACAATGCAAGTGATATAATAAATTTGTATAATTTATAATCTTTTATTAAGGAGAAAAATCATGAAAAAAACTGTTGTTTTGATCCTTTCCCTTGCGGTTGTTTTATCAATGACTTTTGCGCTGACCTCCTGTGTAAATATTCCGCTTGAATTTGGGGCAGAATTGAGTGATGCTTTATTCGGCGAGAAAGGCACCGAGGGGCTTGAATATTACCCTTTGTCTGACGGAAGCTATTCCGTTTCTGTAGGCACGGCAATACTTCTTGAAGATATAGTTATTCCTTCGAAATACAATAAAAAACCGGTAACACAGATCGTAGACGGAGCTTTTCAGAATGCAGAAAATCTGAAAAGCATAACAATCCCCGACAGTGTCACACGCATTGGTGGGGAGGCGTTCAGAGGTTGCAAAAGCCTTACGAGTATAACGATCCCCGACAGTGTCACAAGCATTGGTTCTTATGCGTTCAGAGGTTGCACAAGACTTACGAGTATAACAATCCCCGACAGTGTCACAAGCATTGGTGGTGGTGCGTTCTTGGGTTGCTCAAGCCTTAAGAGCATAACTATCCCCGACAGTGTCACAAGCATTGGTTCTTCTGTGTTCTCCTATTGCTCAAGCCTTACGAGTATAACTATCCCCGACAGTGTCACACGCATTGGTGATTATGCGTTCTACGGTTGCACAAGCCTTAAGAGCATAACTATCCCCGACAGTGTCACAAGCATTGGTTGGTCTGCGTTCGAAGGTTGCACAAGCCTTACGAGTATAACTATCCCCGACAGTGTCACAAGCATTGGTGATCATGCGTTCGACGGTTGCACAAGCCTTACGAGCATTACTATCGGCAATAGTGTCACAAGCATTGGTTGGTCTGCGTTCGGCGGTTGCACAAGCCTTACGAGTATAACGATCGGCGACAGTGTCACAAGCATTGTTGATTATGCGTTCTACGGTTGCACAAGCCTTACGAGTATAACTATCCCCGACAGTGTCACAAGCATTGGTTGGTATGCGTTCGAAGGTTGCACAAGCCTTACGAGTATAACTATCCCCGACAGTGTCACAAGCATTGGTTGGCATGCGTTCGACGGTTGCACAAGCCTTAAAACGGTATATTACACCGGAAGCGCAGAGGAATGGGAAAAAATAAATGGCAGTGCTGACATTGATGACGTAACGATAGTTTACAATTACGTTCCCTAAGAATAACATCTTAAAAATTACACCCTCGATGCAAGTCGAGGGTGTAATTTTGTTCGTAACATATTTTAATCATAAATTGGTGTTTATCGGGGAGTTTCGATGACACACGATCGTAGTTCTTTGTTTCAATTAAAACTTGACAGATGACCCGCCCGTGTCATTCTCGAGCGAGCCCCATCGAGATCCTTCGCTTCGCTCGAGGATGACACGATGGGGCGACGCGAAGAATCTCGGGCGGAACCCCAATGTAAACTTTTAGCGGCATTATTAAACCGTAGGGGAGCATTCCATATGCTCCCGAAAAGGAAAGGGCGGATATGGAATCCGCCCCTACGATATTGTGGAAATATATTTGTTTCATCGGCGGGAGCAAGCCCCCGCCCTACGTTATGAAATTGATTTATCCGCTAAAGTTGAAGAGACCACGAGCATCTTTTTGTTAAATTGGTGTTTAGCGGTGAGATGCAAATCGTAGGGCGGTGCCTTGGTGCCACCGTGACGAACATTATAATACCATCGTGAACGGGACGTCGAGGGCGCCGTCCCCTACGGTTTTG
>JBGVHJ010000074.1:0-27149 GCA_045122255.1 Eubacteriales bacterium
AAGCAGGCTCGTAGGTGTATGCTTCGCCTTCCGAATCACCCGTCTGGATTTCCGAAGAGCCTTCTTCTAAGGTTTCCGCCGTTTCGTTTTCAGTATTTTCTGCTCCTGTTTCAATTTCCTCCGCAAAGGCTGCGAGGGGGATAAAGGAGACGAGCATCAGGGCTGCCAATATAAAAGCAAAAAGTTTAATAGTTTTTTTCATAATTTCTGTCCTTTCGTCAATTTTAAATTTGTTTAAAATCCGTCTTAACCCGCATCAGCGGGCGAAAATTGCGAAAGAGCAGAGGCGAGCTTCTTTGAAAAGCCATTATTTGCGGCGCATTCAAGCAGCGAAAAGCGTTAAGCATTTCTTCTCCTCCTTTATTATAACATATGTCAGATAGCGCGTCAATGCGCCTTCCGGTATATATAATAAAAAAATATCAATTTTGTGACACGCTTTTTGAACTGTTTACAAATTGTTTACATATTTGGGCGAAATATACGGAAAAATTAAATATTTACTTTTTTATTGACATCTTTCGATATAAGTGTTATAATATAGCAAACAGTAAGGAGCTACAATAATGTTACCAATAATTATGAATATCGCGGATGATGATGACCGCGGTTTTGTGGAAAGAATATACTTAGATTATGAAAAAAAGCTCAAAATCATATCCTCGTTTTACATAACGGACGATGAAGACGTGAACGACTGTATTCAGGAAACGATCGCAACGGTAATAGAGAATATCGACAAATTTAAATTGGCGCATAATAAGGGTTATCTTGACAGGTTGATGCCGGTGGTGTGCCGAAATTGTGCAATGAGGATTGAAAATGCAAGCCGTCTTAGGCATAAGAACGAGCAGCCACTTGTCAGATACAACGCTTCCGAAGAAAAATACTACGATTTAGAGTTGCCCGACTATAATGCCGACGTTGATAAACTATATATCAGTGAGCAGAATTGCGCCATTCTTCAAGGTCTTATTGATAAACTTGATCCGAAGTACCGCGACGTTATTTTGCTCAAATCTCTTGGACTTAGAACTAAAGCAATTGCAGAAATTATGCAAATATCGGAGGTGCTGGTAAGAAAGAGATATTCAAGAGCAAAAAAACAACTTTGGGAGATGGGAGGTAAGGATCTGTATGTGGAATAATGCGGATAAATTCGATCATCTGATCTCCTTGGCGGCGACAAAATGCACGGAGGAAGAAGCAAAAAAGCTAAATGAGCTTGATACCTCGGGAGTGGAATTTGACGAAGCCTATTACCGAAAGAGAAATAAAGCCATCAAAAAATACAAGAGAGGTCCCAAGGGATTCGTAGCAAAGGTGATAGTTATAAGATTTGCTGCGGCGGTGGTGATAATTGCTGCCATGCTTGCAGTTCTGGTCAGCTGTGTGCCGGGACTCAGACAGGCAATATATGATACTGTTATCGAATGGTATGAAGATCATATTTCAATCAAATTCGAGGGGACGGGTATACCCGAAATAGAGACTGATGAGGATGACGGCATCCCACCAACGTATATCGAAGAGGTGCGCAAGCCTACGTATCTGCCCGAGGGTATTTGGGAGGATGTTTTGATAAATACCAATCATCATAAGGTCATTGATTATTATATGGGTGAAGAATATTTGTTTGGTTTTGAACAAGCATTGTTGGGTTCGAACAGCATCTCCGTTGATAATGAGTGGGTAACTATTACTTATGCTGATATCAATGGTAATAGCGCCATAGTTATTGAGAACATAACTAAAAATGTGATAAGCATCGTTTGGAATGATAAAGAATACGTTTATTTGTTAACGACTGAAATTCTTGAATTGGAAGAGCTGATGCAATACGCAAAAAGCGTGAAATAATTATGAAATTGTGCACAAAAAATCTGTGTTGATTTTGTGCAGGTATACAAAAATAAAAAAATCCCAAAAAACGTGTCACGTTTTCGGGATTTTTTTGTTATATATATGGGATCCGCTAATTATTATATGACCATAGGAGGAAAAATGAAAAATAACTGTGCAATAAAAGCTATTATATCTCTATCTCTTGTACTGGTATTGCTTTGCTCGCTATCTTTGCCGGTGTTTGCCGCGCAGAAAGAGGAAACTACCGCCCAGCCGAGACTTGTCGGAATTTCAACAATGAATGTCACCTTGAACTTTGTTGGAGATGAAGGTTGCGCTACGGCTACCGCAAGAAAAAATTCAACCGCATCCCGTATCGAAGGAACGCTTTACGTTTATAAGAAGGTTGGATCCTCATGGATAGAAATCGGAAGCGTATCCGGTAGTAAAACGGTAGGTACTTTAGCACTTGTAGTTGACTTTGCCTGTGAAAAGGGTGTTGAGTATAAGGCGGTCTGGGAAGTCTGCGCATATATAAACGGCACAGGTGAATGGAATACCGAAGAGTTCCGTAAAACCTGCCAGTGACGAAATTTTAAACAAAAAATAAATAAAATAAAGGCTATATAGATTGTTGGGATCCCAATAAAAACGGTTGTTCATTACCCAAAAGGAGTTGAACAACCGTTTTTATAATAGTGAAAATAAAATCTTATACTCCCAGATCGAAGGAGAGGTTATAGAGGCGCTCCATCTTAGCGTGGCGGTCGATGCAGATAGCTTTCATTTCTTCAACCTCAGCCGCGCTGAACTTTTCAAGGTCGCCCTCCTTCAGAGTGCCCTTGTACATTCTGTCGAGAGTGAGCGCGTAGTTGATATCAACGCTGGTGATACGTCCCTTCTGAACGCACATTACCACGTTGCTCTTGCCCTCAAGGAGGCATTCTACCGCATAAGCACCCATCTGAGATGCGGTGAGACGGTCACGGAGTGTGGGCGAGCCGCCGCGAACGATATGTCCGCAACGAGCGAACTTGGTCTCGATGCCGGTCTCAGCCTCGAGCTTCTTTACAAACGCCTCGCTGTATGCGTGGTCGTTGTTAAGAGACATACCCTCTGCAAATACGCCGATCATACCTCTCTTGCCGACCTCGCGAGCGTGGCGGAATCTTTCGATAGCGCGCGCCTCGTCGAACTCAACCTCGGGAATTGCGATAACTACCGCGCCGGAGGAGATACCTGCGTAAAGTGCGATCATGCCGCAGTGACGACCCATAACCTCGATGATGTTGCATCTTGCGTGAGATTCGCAGGTCTCTCGGAGTGCGCCTACCATGTTGAGGACGGTGTTCATAGCGGTATCAAAGCCGATGGTGTACTCGGTTGCGGTGATATCGTTGTCGATGGTGCAGGGAATACCGACGGAGGGAATGCCGTGGTTGGTAAGGTCGGTAGCGCCGCGGAAGGTACCGTCGCCGCCGAGAGCAACGATAGCGTCGATCTCATTTTCCTGACAGGTCTTGATAGCCTTTGCCATACCCTCTTCGGTCTTGAACTCGGGGCAACGGGAGCTGTAAAGCATTGTACCGCCGGTGGTGATGATATTGGAGACCGCGCGGCTGTCGAGAGGACGGAGATTTCCGTTCATAAGTCCGCTGTATCCCTCAAAAATACCGACGACCTCGATGCCCTCAGCGATCGCCTTTCTTGCGGTTGCACGGATAGCCGCGTTCATGCCGGGAGCGTCACCGCCCGAAGTAAGTATACCTATTTTTCTGAATTTTGCCATTATTTTCTCCATTCTGCCGCATTGCGGCGTTATTATATTAAAAATCAAGGTTAGAGCTCAAGGAAAAAAGCCCTAACCCATATTTTAATATATTTTTCGCCATAAATCAAGAGTTTATCAAAAAAATATCTGCTTTTTTGGAATATTTTTTCAAAAAAACTTCTTTTTTCGCAATTTGTCTTCTTTATTACTGAAAATGCGACGCCAAAGCTGAGGTCAGGGCTTAAGCTTGTACGGAACAAAGCCGACCTCACCGGGAGCGTAAAGGTGTCTGAAGCCTAAGTCATAGAGATAGTCTGCCGTCTCTTCAAATGCTCCGTCAAGAGTTTCGACGGAGTGGCTGTCTGATGTGAGAATAAGCTTAGCGTCCTGATTTTTCAGAACGTGCAGAAGATGCTCAGAGGGGTAGGGCGTTTTGCGGAAGCCGCGGGTGATGGCTCCTGTGTTGACCTCAAACATACAGCCAAGATCTGCTATCTTCAAGGCGTAGCTTTCGGCGATCTCGCGGTATTTTGCATTTTCAAGGAAGCGCGACTCGCCAAGCTCGTCGAATTTGGTTATAAGGTCATAATGGCCGACGATTTCGGGTCTTCTCCACTTCAGATAACCGTAAAAGCTGCCGTAGTAGACCTCCGCCATTTTGATTGGGTCGTAGTTAAATGTTTCGAGGCAGGCCTTGAAATAGTCGTAGCTTGAGTCGATGGGAAGGTGTTTTCCGTCGACGAGATAATAGTGACACGAGCCGATGATATAGTCAAATCTTGTACGGCATATGGGTGCAAAAGCGTCCTCCTCGACACCGAGAAGTATTTTTATCTTTCCGTTGTACTTTGTCTTAAGTCTGTTTATCTCGGCAATGTAGCCCTCGGTATCCGTCATACAGTATCTGAGATCGTATGCGGTATGGACATGACCCGAAAAGCCGATCGAGGCAAAGCCCTTGTCGACGGCGTAGCGAACTATCTCCTCGGGAGTGTTCTTGCCGTCGCAAAATGTGGAGTGTGTGTGAAGATTGGAAAGAATGATTTTCATGAAGCTTGCTTAGTGGAAGCAACCCCTCGCGGTCACGAGAAGTCTGTCGACCACTCTTTCTCCTTCCGTAAGATAAATGCGATCGTGGAGATTGACGGTAGAACAGCAGTGGGCAGGGATAAGCATTATCTTGTCACCAACCGAAAGCTTTACCGAGGGATTGTGGAGCTGAAGGTGCTCCTCACTGTCAACTATATGCGATACGGTAAAGCCTACGGGCATAGGCATGCCCTGATCCACACCGCAGGATTTTACACCCGCGTCGACTACGACCAGGTCATCGTTTACACTTACCACGGTAGTGAGGATAAAGAGTGAATTTTCAAAGGGAAGACCAAGAGTGCGGTAGGTGGAGTCCATAAAGAGATAGCTACCTGCCTGAAGCTCGGTGTAGAGCCCTTCCTCGGCTTTTATAAGAGAGGTGCCCGTGCTACCGCCCGAAAGAACTCTTGCGTGGAGATCCTTCTTGTCGAGATAAGCTAAAAGCTCCTTTATTTTAGCGGTGTTTGCTTGAGTTTTCTCAAGCCTTTTGCTCTCTGAAACTGTGTGCGAGAGATGTCCGGCGTATGCCTGAATTCCGTCGTATACCAAGTGGGAGCAAGTATTTATATACTCAGCAAGGGCGGCGACCTCTTCCTTGGTCGCAACTCCGCAACGTTGCATTCCTATCTCAAATTCGATGAGGCAATAGACTGTGGAGCCAGCCAAAGCCGCGGCGCGCTCAAGCTCGGTGACGTTGCTTTTGTCGTCGACGCAGACGGTCAGGCGGCAAGCGTTGGCAAGATGAGCGAGACGGGATATCTTTTGCCTGTCTGTGATCTGATTGGCGATAAGAATGTTCTCGATTCCGCTGTCGCAGAGGTCAATAGCCTCGTCGAGCTTGGCGCAGGCCATACCGATAGCACCGTCCTCGATCTGTTTGTGAGCGATAGCGGCGCACTTGTGGGATTTGTAATGAGGTCTCAGAGAGAGCGAGCTGCTCGACAAAAGCTCGGACATTTTCTTTGCGTTTCTGTCAAATATCGCCTTGTCGACGATCAACGCAGGGGTGGGAATATTATTGATGTTCATAAAAACTCTCCGTTTTGCTTAATTACTACCAATTATAGCATAACGGAGAGTCTATGTCAATTAAATTTTAATTTTAATAAAATCTACCTGATTTTCGGACTGGGGGAGAGTGAATTCGATCACGCCGTCGGCATTTGCGGTGACATTAAAGCAAGACAGTTTTGGCTTGGATGCCTCCTTCAGCGCCGCGGTTTCCTCTCTCGTGGGGGTGTCGATGAGGTTCATATCGAGATATGCGTTATAAACGTCGCCCATTTTATAGCCTACGGTCTCGACGGAGAGCTCATAGGTTTTGTTTGCCTCAAAGCCCGAAAGGGTAACGGTGACATCGTCGAGCTTCTTCGAGGGCAGGGGACGGGTGAAAAATTCGGAGTTGGGCGCGTCCTGTCTGAGGATCACAGAGTTCCAGAAAAGCACCTCGATCTCGTCCTTTTTGCGGCAGACGTATGCGCTTTTATCGTTGCAATCTATCTCCTCGTCGCCAAGCTCTGCGAGCATTCTGTAGGAATGGAATGCGGGCTTTTTGAGAGATTGGGTGTTTATCAGACCGAAGCCGCCGTGGAAGGGGGTCTGACCGATGCCGACTTCTTCAAAAATGTCGGTGTAGGTCCAATAGGACAGCATATCGGCGTTGCCCTCGCACTGCTTGATGATCTCAAGAATAAAGGGGGCGGAGAAGTAGCTATCGTGAACGGCATCGCGTGAGGAATAAGAGGATGACCACTCGGTCATAAGCAGAGGATAGCCCTCCTCTCGGCACTGCTTGCCGGTCTTGTTTATCATTCCCGAGAGATAGCTATGGTCGTTCATAACCAAACGAACCTTGCCGTCGGCATCGAAATCGCCCTTGAGGCAATAATAGTGACCCGAAATGAAGTCGAGAGGCACGCTGTTATCCTTGCAAAACGCGATGAATTCGGGGATCCAGCGAAGTCCTGCGGTTGCAGGGCCGCCTACCTTGTAGTCGCCGTCAACTCTCTTTACGGCGCGTGCCGAGCTTTCATATATCTTGAAATAATCGTTCATTCTGTCGTCGGAGCGGAAGAAGCTGTCGAGGTCGGGCTCATTCCATACCTCGAAGAACCATTTATCTATCTCGGCCTTGCCGTATCTTGCCGTTACGTGACGGACGAGAGCCTCGACCATCTGACCCCACTCCTCAATATCCTTTGGGGGAGTTTTATACATCTTCCACCAAAAGACCGTATCGTCTCCGCAGCGGAGCTCTCCTGGCATAAGACCAAGCTCGACTACGGGGCGGATGCCGATGTCAAGCAGGGAATCGAAAAGAATGTCGATATATTGGAAATTAAAGAAAAGTTTGCCGTCGGGACGGCGGTTTACAAGACCCATCTCGTCGTGGAAAAGTCCGTGAAAGCGAATGTATTCAAAGGGGCACTCGGTCTGCACCGTGCGAAGCTGCTCGTATGCCTCGTGTCGCATTACCTCGGCGGCTCTGCCCGCGCCGATGCATTTGGCAAAATAGCGGTTAAGAGAACCTTTTCCTTCGTTTATATTTGCTTTTATGTTTCTCATATTCAAAAGCCTCCTTTCCGTGGTGATTCTATTTTATCACAATTTTTTGATGAATGATAGACATTTTTCGGATAAAATGTAGTCAAAATTTGTGATGTCTATTGACTTTTACATATCATAATGATATATTTATCTTATGAATATTGCCGCAGATCGAGAGAGAGCCGTAAAAAACGGTATTTTTCAGATAAAAAATGATATACCGGAGCTTTAGGCAATGCTATAATTAAAACAGTTCAGATCGCGAAAGGAGAGCGCTATGCCGAAATGTAATATTTGCCCCCGTGAGTGCGGTGTCGACCGTTCTTCGGGCAAGCTTGGCTTTTGTCGCGCTCCAGAGGACTTTTTGGTAGCGAAAACAATGATTCATAAATGGGAGGAGCCCTGTATTGCCGGTGAGGGCGGTGCGGGAACTATCTTCTTCTCGGGATGCAATCTCCGTTGCGTTTTTTGCCAGAACTGTGAGATCAGCCGCGGAGATAAGGGCGAGATCATGACCGACGGCGAGCTTGAATGGGCGATATTTGACCTTTTGGAGAAGGGGGCGAAGTGTATTGAATTCGTCACCCCCACTCATTACACCGAAAGCCTTGCCAAGCTTTTGAGGCGGATAAAGCCGAAATTGACCGTTCCCGTGGTTTGGAACAGCGGTGGATATGAAAAGGTTGAGAGCTTGAAGCTTTTGGACGGACTTGTGGACGTTTATATGCCCGATTTCAAATATTTTGACGGTGAGATAGCGAAGGCATATTCTTCCGCGCCCGATTATTTTGAGGTAGCCACCGCCGCTCTTTCGGAGATGCTCCGTCAGACGGGGAAGCCGAGCTTTGACGAGAAGGGAAGGCTGACAAAGGGCACCCTCGTTCGCCATCTCGTTCTTCCGGGACACAGAGCCGATTCGATCGCGGTGCTGAAGCATATTGCCGAGAATTTTGGAGCGGATTCGATTTTGTTGAGCCTTATGAGCCAATACACCCCTGATTTTTATGCCGACGGAGGAGATTGTCAATATAAAAACCTTTGCCGCAGAGTGACTAAATTCGAATACGACAGCGTAATGAAGGTTGCCGATTCCCTTGGATTTGAAGGATATTTCCAAGGGGTCGACTCGGCAAGTAAAAAATATACACCGGATTTTTAGCGGCAAGCTGTTGATAAATTGGTGTTTATAGGGGTGTTGAACATTATTTTTACACCGTAGGGCGGGGGCTTGCTGCCGCCGTAAAAATCATTTAAAACCAAATGTAAATGGGACGTCGAGGGCGCCGTCCCCTACGACCACTAAATCGTCTTAAATCCTTCTACGGTAAAGAAATTGGCTAACGTTTAAACCCGTAGGGGACGGCGCCCTCGACGTCCCGTGAACGAATGATTTAAAGCCAATATAACGGCGGCAGCAAGCCACCGCCCTACGATTTAGGCTGTCATTTAACCCACCGATAAATCAAAATTTGAAACACACATAAATCTTTATGCCCCTCTGGGCGGAAAGGAACAATATGAGCAAGCAGGTATACATTGAAATAATGGACAGAGCATTCGGGTGCTACACAAACGAGCAGATCGCAGATTACTATGAAAGAGTGAAAAAAGAGGGGTTGACCGAGCACGGCTTTCCGAGGCTCGCTTCAAACCTCGGAGTTTTGATATGCCACGGAAGACACAAGGAGCTTTTGCCTCTTTTCATCAATCTTATGGATCTATGTTGCCTTCAGATGCCCAAGGTACACGCGGCAAACGATTTCTCTGTGAGAGAGGTGGTCACCTGCCTCATTGAAGTGGAAAAAGCGGGGATCGTCAGCGAAGAAAAGCTTGCCGAGTGGAAAAATGCCATTGCAGGTCTTGATCCGTGGAAATGCTACGATTGCATAGCGCGAAAGCCCGATCAGCTTATCGGCAACTGGACGCTTTTCAACGCGGTCAGCGAGTATGCAAGAGTTTGGGGCGGATTTGTCAAAATGGAAGACGTGCAGGATTATATGGATCTTCAGATCGCCACACAGATCATTCGCATTGACGAGTTCGGAATGTATATGGATGCTGCTCATCAGCCCTACAAGGAGTACGTTTACCCTCTTCTTTACGACTACGTGCCGAGGCTTCTTTTCGGCTTCCTTATCAACTTTGGCTACGAGGGCAGACACCGCGAGGCGATAATCGAGGCTCTTGAAAAATCGGCAGACCTGACCTTGAAAATGCAGTCGGTGACCGGAGAGATACCCTTTGGCGGCAGAAGCGCGCAGTTTATGCACAACGAATGCACCGAGGCGGCTCTGCTTGAATTCTACGCGACCTATTTTGCCAAGAAGGGCGACCGCGAAAAAGCGGGACAGTTCAAGAGGGCGGCGCGCCTGGCGGCTGAAAACGTTATTTATTGGCTTGATGCCGCACCTATGAAGCACGTCAAGAACCGCTATTCAATCGAAAGCAAGATAGGCTGCGAGGCTTATGCTTACTTTGATAAGTATATGATCACCGCCGCTTCTATGGCTTACGTTGCATATCTTTATTCAGATGATTCGATAGAGGAGTCCGAGATCTGCCCCGCGCTTGAGGGCGGCTTTGTGGCGCAGACGAGCGATCAGTTCCACAAGTATTTCTTGAATCACGGCGGCTATTTTGCCGAGATCGAGACCGATTCCGACAAGCATTACGAGGGATCGGGTCTTGGCAGAGTTCAGAAGCTTGGCGCACCTCCGCAGATATGCCTCTCCTCGGGATTTGGCGACCACCCCAGCTACGTGACCGAGGTCAAGAATTGGCATAGCCTGTCGCTTTGCGCCTCTGCCGAGATCGATGGCAAGTGGTATATCGGAGCGGAGCATCCTCTTACGGTTTCCGAGGACGCATTTTATGCCAAGGAGGATCATTGCTTTGCGTTGATGACCTGGAATGATGAGACTTTGGGATCAGGGCTTGTGCAAAGTGTGGTCGTAAGCGAGAGCGGAGTAGAGACCCGCGCGGAATATGCACACGGCAGAGTCGGTGTGGAGATACCTGCATTTGCCTTTGACGGCGTGGAAGAAACGGCGATCAATATAACCGAGCGGCAGGTAACGGTCGACGGATCGCGCAGCGTTACATATCAGGTGCTGACCGTTGAATACAAGGGATACGCTTGCAGATACGTCACGTCGGGCAGGATCGTCGATCTTGGCGAGGACGTGTGCAACCGCAACGGAAGATATCATCGCTTCAGAGCCGAGGATGAGTTCCTTGTTTATATGAATATAGAGATAGAGAAGCTATGACGGAAAAAAGAGAAGCGATAGAAATGTGCCTGACCTTTACGGGTGCATACGAGGATTATCCCTTTGACGAGGGAGTTTGGGCGGCTATGAGGCACGAGGGAAACCGCAAGGTCTTCGCCTTTGTGCTGGAGCGTGACGGAAAATATTTTATAAACGTAAAGCACACCCCCGAGGACGGTATTATATGGCGCGAGCTATATGATGCCATAACTCCCGCGTATCATATGAACAAGGTGCACTGGTCGAGCGTATTGCTTGACGGCAGCCTTAAGGATTCGACAATTTATAAGCTGATCGAGGATAGCTATGAATTAACGCGCCCGAAAATGCGCAAAAAATAAACAGAGCTTTTATATGAGTTACCGATCGCGATCAACCGCAAATCTACAAGTCGGAAAGGAATAAAACCTTAATGTTGACATATTCAAAATTCGAGCACGATTACGATATTGACATATTCAAAATTGAAGAGCCGCTTTCTGAGGACTATCGGGTATTTGCGAACGGTGAAGAAATTCCCGTGTACACCTGCCGCATATCTAAGCACTCCTTTAATATCTGGTGGCAGGGGCACCAGCGATCGCTTGACCAATCCATGATATGCTCTTATGTGAATCTTGTGGGAGATGAGGAGGTCGCGCTTGAGATAAAAGCCGAGAGACCTCACAAAAGGGTCATTCTGAAGCCGTACAGCAAGGGGATCAAGCCTGTCGAAAAAGACGGGATCATCAGTGTGAATCTGAAGGAGAACGGATATTACGTTCTTGAGCTTGACGGTCACGAGGGACTTTTGTATATCTTTTATTCCGCTCCCATTGCTCGCCCCGATCCCGAAAGCGTGACGCATTATTTCGGTCCGGGCATACACTATCCGCGCAGGATCGATCTGAAGTCGGGAGACCGCGTATATATCGACAAGGATGCGCTGGTGTACGGTTGCCTTTTTGCCCGCGGAGCGGAGGACGTTGAGATATTCGGCAACGGTATTCTTGACGACAGTGGAGAGGAGCGCTTCAACAAGCATTGCTACGAGGATTACACCGTAGGAAATATGAAGTTTTACGATTGCAAAAATCTCCGTATCCGAGGTGTTGGAATGAAGAATTCTGCCATCTGGTGTCTGAATCTCTTCCATTGCTTCGACGTGAGCGTGGAGGACGTAAAGATATTCGGTCAATGGAGATATAATACCGACGGTATCGACATCTGCAACTGTCAGGATATAAGCATCAAAAATTCCTTCGTTCATTCCTTCGACGACACCGTTACGGTAAAGGGCATTTTGCGCTATCAGAACACCTCCAACAAGAATATTCACGTTGAGGGCTGCACTCTTTGGTGCGATTGGGGCAAGACCTGCGAGATAGGCATCGAGACCGCTTGCCTTGAATATGATAATATTTCCTTTGTCAACTGTGACATTCTTCGCGCCGGCAATACCGCCTGCGATATTGCAAACGGCTATACCGCACACGTACACAATATCCGATTTGAGGATATCAGGGTAGAATACAACTCCTTTGATACTCCGGAGCAGATTCAGGAAACTGACGATGCGGTATACACAAGGCAGAATGAGGTCGCCGTGCCGTCGCTGATCATTATTCACAACAACAAGTTCAGCGGTAGCGAGACCGAGTTTGAAGCCTTCTCGGGAAATGCGATAGGCGAAAGAAGCGCGTGGGTCACGGATATAGCTTGCAAGGATATTACCGTTTATTATGATGACGGCGTGCCGCTGACCGACGGAAAGCCCACGGTTACCGTAACTCTTTGCAATAGTCGCGAAGACACAAGATTTGAAAATATAGCTATCGAAAATATCGTTTGCAACGGTAAGCGACTCGGAAAAGAGGACGTTATATTCTGTCTTTCGGGTCAGAACGAATACAGCTTTAAATAAGTGAGGAGATCTGCAATGAAAAGATACGACATTGCCGCATACGTCTGGCCCGCGTACACGGGAAAAGATATGAGATCGAGAATATTCTGGCCCGAGGGGATCGGAGAGTGGCAGACGGTACGCGACTGCGTGGTCGACACTCCCGATTATAAGTGGGACAGAAAGCCCGTGTGGGGCTATCAGGACGAGGCGGATCCCTCCGTTATGGAATTTCAGATCGAGGAAGCGGTCAAGCACGGTGTTAACGTGTTTATTTACGATTGGTATTGGTACGATCACCGCCCCTATCTTGAAAATTGCTTGAACGAGGGATTTCTAGGCGCGAAGAATAATGAAAAGATGAAATTCTTTCTGATGTGGGCGAATCACGACGTAAATTATACCTGGGACAAGCGACTTTCCGATACCGTCTGGACGAACCCCGTGAACGTATGGGAGGGCGCGCAGGACAGGCACGAGTTTGAAAAAATCGTCCGTCGCGTCATCGACAGATATTTTTCACGCCCTAATTATTATAAGATCGACGGCGAGCCCGTGTTTATGATCTACGACGTTGAGAACCTTATCAAGGGGCTTGGCGGAATAGAGAAGACGGTTGAAGCATTGGAATATTTCAGAGCAGAGACGGTCAGGGCAGGGCATCCCGGGCTCCACCTTCAGCTGACGGGCTGGGGAGAGCGACAGACCAATCTCAGCGGAGTTGATTCGCAAAAGACGATGTCTACCAAGGCTATTGTCCCTGCGCTCGGATTCGATAGCGTTACCAATTATCAGTTCGTGCATTTCTGCCTTATGAACCGCCATTATGATGAAATACTTGAAATTGTCAAGGGCGAGTGGGCGAGAATGGACAGAGATTATACCGTTCCTTATTATCCCCACGTTTCGGTGGGCTGGGACAGTAATCCAAGATTCAATAAGCATCTTGATACGGTCTGCTACGGAAACACCCCCGAAAGATTTGAGGTTGCGCTCCGTATGGCGAAGGACTACGTTGATACACACAAAAATCTGAAGGCGCCGCTCATTACCGTCAATAGCTGGAATGAGTGGACAGAGACCAGCTATCTTATCCCCGATAATCTTTACGGATACGGCTATCTTGAAGCAATAAAGAAGGTCTTTGTCGACGAAGAATAATTAAACCAAAAAAGACGAAATTTTTTGAAAATTTCGTCTTTTTTGGCATATATTTTTTCTTGACAAACCTTTACCTTTATAGTATAATATCAAAGGTAAAAAATAAAGAAAAAAGAGGAAGAAAAAATGACTTTTATTGAAGCTTACGAAAAGATCAGGGTGGCTATGGAGAAATCCAACCACGCAGGAATTGAAGGACATCTCGCTATTCAGGTGAACCTTAACGACGAGGATGCATGCGGCATTATGTATATCGAGGTCAAGGACGGCGCTCTCTTTGTTGAGCCCTACGATTACCACGATCACGATGCTATCCTTACCGCATCCTACAAGGACGTAGTAAGAGTTATGAGTGGCAGACTCGGCTACGATAAGGCGATAGCAAACGGTGTTTTCGCAATCGAGGGTAACACCGAGAAGGCGGAAGAGCTTAAAAAGCTTGTTGTCAAGATGACAAGAAAGCCTTGCGCGAAAAAATAAACAGAAAAGCGACTCAAGCCGAGTCGCTTTTCTGTATTATTTCGCATGATACAATTTCTTAACCTGATATTTCGGCTCGCAGGTGACGTTGATGCCCAGCTTTTTGAACGTGCGGCTGTCGGTCATAGAGAGAATGACAGAGGAATGTGCCTCGCAATCCTTCAGCTTGTCAAGCTGATCCATGGCGAGGGCCGCCTGCTTTGAGGTGACCGCGCTGATCGAGAGGGCAATAAGCGCCTCGTCTACGTGAAGTCTGGGATTTCGGTTGCCGAGGTGATCGACCTTAAGGTGCTGAACGGGTTCGATTATCGAGGGTGAGATCAGCTGCTCCGCATCGTCGATGCCCGCAAGATGCTTGAGCGCATTGAAGATCAGCGCCGCGCTCGCGCCGAGAAGGGAGGAGGTCTTACCGGTAAGGATAGCTCCGTCGGGCATTTCTATCGCCGCGGCGGGAGCGTCGGTAGCCTCTGCCTTTGCGTTTGCGGCAGCCACAACGGGGCGGTCGTGAACGGTTATATTTGCTTGCTGCATAAGCAGATCGAGCTTTCCGACCACGTCGGTGCCCGAATTATTCATATTTTCCTTCTGATCGCAAAGCGCCGCATAGTAACGGCGAATTATCTCTTGCTTTGATGCGGCACGGCATGCCTCGTCGTCAAAGATGCAGTTGCCCGCCATGTTGACACCCATATCGGTGGGAGATTTATAGGGAGAGCTTCCGTATATCTTTTTAAAGGTAGCCTCAAGAACCGGGAAGGTCTCAACGTCGCGATTGTAGTTTACGGTAGTTACTCCGTATGCCTCAAGGTGGAAGGGGTCGATCATATTGACGTCGTTGAGGTCTGCGGTAGCCGCCTCGTAAGCGAGGTTGACGGGGTGCTTCAATGGAATGTTCCAGATGGGGAAGGTCTCGAATTTCGCGTAGCCTGCCTTGACTCCGCGGAGGTTTTCGTGGTACAGCTGGGAGAGACAGACCGCCAGCTTTCCGCTTCCGGGACCGGGGGCGGTGACGATGACCAGCTTGCGAGACGTTTCGATATATTCGTTTTTGCCGTAGCCCTGCTCGCTGACGATACCCTCAACATTATAAGGATATCCGGGAATAGAGTAGTGGCGGTAGACCTTAACGCCGAGGCTTTCAAGCTTATTTGCGAAAACCTTTGCCGAGGATTGGGACTCGTATCTGGTCAGCACCACGCTTCCGACGTAGAGACCTACGCTTCGGAAAGCGTCGATAAGACGGAGCACGTCGAGATCATAGGTGATACCAAGGTCACCTCTGACCTTATTTTTCTCAATATCAGCCGCATTGATGACAATAACTACCTCAGCGTCCTCCTTCAGCTGGAGAAGCATCTGAAGCTTGGAGTCGGGAGCAAATCCGGGGAGCACTCGCGCGGCGTGATAGTCGTCAAAAAGCTTGCCGCCAAACTCAAGATAGAGCTTGCCGCCAAACTGGGCTATCCTCTCGCGGATATGCTTGGATTGAAGTTCAAGATACTTTTCGTTATCAAAACCGATCTTACACACGTGAACCACCTCGATTCCCAATATTAAAAATACAAATTCAATTATATCACATTTTTTTCACTTTTTCAACACAAATTTTGCATTTTTGAAAATATTTTTTGCGGTGTTTTGGAGGGGTTTTTCAAGCCGCATTGGGGCGAAAATGAAAACGCTGCAATATTTTGGGCGATTTATATAAAAATCGCCGTTCCGATTCGTCTCGTTTCTACAAATCTGATATTGACAAGACAGACGGATAGTATTATAATGTAATAAAGCGTTGAAGAGGAGCGATACCCCAAGAGCTGACTTTGCAGAGAGCCGTCGTTTGGTGCGAGACGGCAGGGGCGGGCGGTATTAAATCACCTCTGAGCCATCGCCGAAAGGATCTTTGCCGAGTAGACCGATGCGTAGCTTCTGCGTTAAAGGAGAGCGTATTATCAAGTACGAAAAGCCTGAGAGTGGTATAGCGAGACCATATTTGTATTTTGTGGGTTCGTCTCTTTGGGAGACGGACTTTTTGTTTTTTCGAAGCAAAGCTTCGAAAAAGTGATATGTCGGCTTGCGCCGACGTGATATTTTCGCTCCGCGAAAGTGATATGCCGCCAAGCGGCGTGATATGTTTGGCAGAGCCAAACGTGATATTCGCCTACGGCGAGTGATATGTCGGCTTGTGCCGACGTGATATTTTCGCTCCGCGAAAGTGATATGCTTGCGTAGCAAGCGTTAAGGAAAGGAGAAGAAATTATGCTTACACTTGATAAGATCTATCATGCCGCGTACGCGCTGAGCGACGTTGTCAGAAAAACAAGTCTTGTGCGCGCACCGAAATTGAATCCCGATTGCGAGGTCTATCTGAAGGCCGAAAACCTGCAGGTTACGGGATCGTTTAAGGTTCGCGGCGCGGGTTATATGATCTCCCAGCTTTCCGAGGAGGAAAAGGCGAAGGGAGTTATCGCCTGCTCGGCTGGAAATCATGCTCAGGGAGTTGCGCTGGCGGCTCAGAAATACGGCATCAAGGCGGTTATCTGCCTGCCCGACGGCGCGCCGATCTCCAAGGTCGAGGCTACCAAGAGCTATGGAGCCGAGGTGGTCATGGTCAAGGGCGTTTACGACGATGCATACAAGAGAGCGCTCGAGCTTCGCGACGAGATGGGATACACCTTCGTTCACCCCTTTGACGATGAAAACGTGATCGCGGGACAGGGAACCATCGGTCTTGAAATACTTAACGAAATAAAGGATCTTGACGCTATCGTAGTGCCCGTTGGCGGCGGTGGACTTATTTCGGGAATCGCTTATGCCGCAAAGCATCTGAAGCCCGATATCAAGGTCTACGGAGTGCAGGCGGCAGGTGCGCCCAGTATGTATAATTCGATAAAGCGCGGCGAAAGAGAGAGGCTTGACGGTGTCTCTACCATAGCCGACGGTATAGCCGTTAAAGAGCCCGGTGTAAACACCTTCAAATTCTGCTCGGAGTACGTTGACGAGATCGTCACTGTGACCGAGGGTGAGATCAGCTCCGCTATTTTGGCGCTTATTGAGCAGCACAAGATGATCGCCGAGGGCGCGGGTGCCGTTTCGGTGGCGGCGGTTATGTTCAACAAGCTTCCCATCAAGGGAAATAAGGTTGCTTGCGTGGTTTCGGGCGGTAATATTGACGTTACCATTTTGTCAAGAGTGATCAAGCGCGGTCTTTTGATGTCGGGCAGAAACTACACCCTTTGCGTTGAGCTTATGGACAAGCCGGGTCAGCTTCTGGGCGTTTCCGAGATAATTGCGGGACTTGGCGCAAACGTTATCTCGATCCACCACGAAAGAGCCAGCGAGACTATGGATATCAACGGCTGTTACTTAAGAATAGTTCTTGAAACGAGAAATCACGAGCACATAAAGCAGATAGAAGACGCCCTCAGAAATGCGGGATATAAATTAGTATAAAAGTCAGAAAGGAAAAATATTATGGAAAAGGTATACACTAAAAACGCGCCCGACGCTATCGGACCTTACAGTCAGGCTATGAAGGTAGGAAATCTCGTTTTCACCTCGGGTCAGATCGCAATCAATCCCGCAAGCGGAGCGGTCGAGGCAACAACTGTTGAGGAGCAGACCGAGCAGGTATGCAAGAACCTTTGCGCGGTTCTCGAAGCGGCAGGGACAAGCATTGAAAAGGCGGTCAAGACCACCTGCTTCCTTGCTGATATGGCGGATTTTGCCGCATTCAACGAGGTCTACGGCAAATATTTCGTAAACAAGCCGGCAAGAAGCTGTGTTGCGGCAAAGCGGCTGCCCAAAAACGTGCTTGTTGAGGTCGAGGTCATCGCAGAGCTTTAATGCGAAAATCAGGAGCGCGGAGACCGAAAAACGGATCTCCGTGCTCCAAAAAACACATAAAATTTGCCAATTAAAGCGCGATTTGCTTTTTTAATATTATATGAATTGATACAATTTGATTTTACAAACAAAAAATTTGATATTTATCTTGACAAATAAGCATTTTTGTGATAAAATCGATATATATTTTTTAAATGCTGAGAAGGGAACAAACAGTTCGCAAAATTCTTTCAGAGAGTTGGCGGCAGGTGTGAGCCAACAGAACGAGTGAATCAATCTCATCCCTGAGCAGTCGCCCGAAGACCGAGCACGGTTGCGTAGGCGCGGACGGACGTCCCCGTTATCACGGACATTTTACTGATAGGTAAAAGCAGAGCGGAGGTCGAAGACCTCAATTAGAGTGGTACCGCAGAGAGTTTTTTGAACCTTTGTCTCTTTATTTTAAGGAGGCTTGGGTTTTTTTGCTTTTTTTAGGGCAAATACCGCTTACCCCCAATTATTCAACTACACAAGGAGGTAAACAAATGATTTTAAACGGATCGGAAATACTTGTTAACGTGCTCTTGGAGCAGGGCGTGGACACCGTCTTCGGATACCCGGGAGGCGCGGTTCTTAATATCTACGACGCGCTTTACAAGTACAGAGACAAGCTGACACATTATATGACCGCCCACGAGCAGGGCGCGGCACACGCGGCAGACGGCTATGCGAGAGCGACCGGCAAGACCGGAGTGGTCATCGCCACCAGTGGTCCCGGTGCGACTAACCTCGTTACCGGTATTGCAACCGCATATATGGACAGCGTGCCTATGGTGGCGATCACCGGAAACGTACCTACCGCCCTTATCGGTGCGGACAGCTTTCAGGAGGTGTATATAGCAGGTATAACCCTCCCCATTACCAAGCATAATTTCGTTGTAAGAAACGTAGAGGATCTTGCCGATACGGTCAGAAGAGCCTTTAAGATCGCCGCAAGCGGTCGTCCCGGTCCCGTGCTTATCGATATTCCCAAGGATATCACCGCGGCGAAGACCGATTACGAGCCTAAGCCGGCAGTCGTTCCCAAAAGAAGCAACGGTATCACGGGTGATATCAAGGAGATCGCTGAGCTTATAAACAGATGTGAGCGACCCTTCATATACTTCGGTGGCGGCGTGCGCATCAGCGAGGCGGGCGACGAGCTCCGTCAGCTTATAGAGACCTCTGACATTCCCGCATCCTATACCCTTATGGCGGGGGGCGTTCTCGGATACGGTGAAAGAAACAACCTCGGACTTATCGGTATGCACGGCTGTTACAGTGCAAACGCGGCGGCAAACAGAGCCGACGTTATGTTGGCTATCGGTACAAGATTCAGCGACAGAGTTGCTCTGAATCCCGAGAAGTTCGGTCACAACGCGAGAATAGTACATATCGATATCGACCCCAGTGAGATAAATAAGAATATAACCGCTGATTACAGCATCGTCGGCGACGTCAAGGAGGTTCTTACCGAGCTTCTTAAATACGTCAAGCCCCGAAAGAGAGAGGAATGGCAGGCTCAGATCGCTGAGTTCAAAAAGAACGATTACGTTCCCGAGAACAGTGACACCTGCCTCAAGCCCCACTACCTGATAGAAAAGGCCTGCGAGATCGCGGGAGAGGATGCGATCTACGTTACCGACGTCGGTCAGCATCAGATGTGGGCGGCACAGTATTTGCATCACGCTCATCCCAGAAACTTCCTTACCAGTGGCGGTCTCGGCACGATGGGCTATGGATACGGCGCGGCGATAGGCGCGCAGATAGCGAGACCCGACGTACCTGTGGTTCATTTTACCGGTGACGGCTCCTTCCATATGAATATGAACGAGGCTTGCACCGCCGTCAGCTATAACGTTCCCGTTATAACCGTTATCTTCAACAACTCAGTTCTCGGAATGGTTCGTCAGTGGCAGGGCGCGTTCTATGACAGACGCTTCTCCTCCAGCGAGCCCGAAAGAGTTACCGACTACAAGAAGGTCATTGAGGGCTTTGGCGGTCACGGCTTCCACTGCGAGACCCCCGCAGAGTTCGAGGCGGCTATGAAAGAGGCTATGACTATGACGGGTCCCGTCTGGATCGAGTGCGTAGTCGACCGCGAGGAAAAGGTTCTTCCCATGATCCCCGGCGGCAAGACGGTGCACGACACCATATTCAAGTAAGAGGAGGACGTAAAAATGAAACAAAGATGCATGGTGCTTCTGGTTGAAAACAACGCGGGCGTGCTTGCGAGGATATCCTCCTTGTTCGTTCAGCGCGGATTCAACATCGACTCCCTTACCGTTTCCCCCACGGAAAATGAAAAGATCTCGCGTTTGACCATTATGTCAACCGGTGACGAAAAGACCTTTCAGCAGATAATCAAGCAGACGGGCAAGCTGATCGAGACCAAGCTTATCTTCTCGGTCGAGCCCTCCTTCAGTCTGATCCGCGAGATATTGCTGATAAAGTTCGCTCCGAGCGAGGCGCAGAACGCGGAGCTTGAAAGACTGATTGAGATCTACGGCGCGAGAGTGGTCGACAGAACGGGCGGCTGTACCGTTGTCGAGCTTACCGATACCCCCAACCGTATCAACGGATTTATTGATTCCACCAAATCCTTTGCCGTTGTTGAGTCCTGCCGTTCGGGCGCGATAGCGATGGAAAGAGGAGACGTCTCATACGAGATATGAGATATCTCGTATGAGAGTGATATGTTTCGCAAGCGAAACGTTGAGGAAGAAAACCGCCAGCGGTTTTCGATTGAATTTGTTTTAAATTAAAAATCTATAATTAACTCCAAGGAGAACAAAAAAATGATCAACAAGTATTATGACACCGATTGTAATCTTGCCCTTATAAAGGACAAAACAGTAGCGGTTATCGGATTCGGTAGCCAGGGTCACGCACACGCTATGAACCTCGCTGAGAGTGGCTGCAACGTAGTTGTAGGTCTCAGAAAGGGAAGCGGTCACTGGGCAAAGGCTGCGGCATTCGCAGAGAAGAATCCTAACTTCAAGGTTATGGAGGTCGTTGACGCGGCAAAGGCGGCTGACGTCGTTATGATGCTGGTTCCCGACGAGCTTGCGGCTGACATCTACAACGCGGAGGTTGCTCCCAACATGAAGGACGGCGACGTTCTTATGTTCGCTCACGGCTTTAACATCCACTTCGGATTCATTCAGCCCCAGAAGAATATCGACGTTATCATGGTAGCTCCCAAGGGCCCCGGTCACACCGTAAGAACCCAGTATCTTGAGGGTAAGGGCGTTCCTTCTCTTATCGCGGTATATCAGGACTACACCGGCAAGGCTAAGGATTACGCGCTTGCATACGCTTGCGGTATCGGTGCAGGCAGAGCAGGTATTCTTGAGACCAGCTTCAGAGAAGAGACCGAGACCGACCTCTTCGGCGAGCAGGCAGTTCTTTGCGGCGGTGTAACCGAGCTTATGAAGGCAGGCTTCGAGACCCTTGTAAATGCAGGCTACGAGCCCGAGATGGCATACTTCGAGTGCATCCACGAGATGAAGCTTATCGTTGATCTTATCAATCAGGGCGGCTTCGCTAAGATGAGATATTCTATCTCCAACACCGCTGAATACGGTGACTACAGAACCGGTAAGAGACTTATCACCGAGGAGACCCGCAAGGAGATGAAGAAGGTTCTTGACGAGATCCAGAACGGTACCTTTGCTTCCGAATTTATGCAGGAATTCTCCTCAGGTCGCAAGGCTAAGTTCCTCGCTACCCGTAGAGTGGAATCTGAACACCAGTTGGAAAAAACCGGAGCTGAGCTTAGACAGATGATGTCTTGGCTTAAGAAATAATTTCGGCAAAAGCTATATAATTAAGTGCGAAGCTCTTTGTCAAGAAGAGCTTCGCACCTAAAAAACATTTGAAGGTTTTTGAAGTTCTTAGAAACTTTTCCCCAAAAAGTTTCTAAGTGGGGTATGGGGCAATGCCCCATATAGTTCTCAGAAAGGAGAAACGCTATGCTTCTGGCAGTAAACGTGGGAAATAAGAATATTTTCTTTGCGATTTTTGACGATGGCGCGCAAGAGCCTGTTGCAAAATTCAAAATAGCGGCAGACACGCGCAAAACTGCCGACGAATACGCGGTCACGGTCAAGCAATTACTCGATTTTTCGGGAATTGACGGAAAGGCGGTTGACGGCGCGATCATGGCAAGCGTTGTTCCTCAGTTAAACGACGTGATGCGTCACGTTATTCTCACCTTGACGGGTAAAACGCCGATTTCGGTGGGTCCCGGAGTGAAAACGGGATTTGCTATAAAGATCGACGATCCCGCGGAGCTTGGCGCGGATATAGTTGCCAATGCCGCAGAGGTTGCGGGAAGGCTTAAAGAAGAAAAGACCGATGCCCCTGCAATCATTCTCGATCTCGGCGCGGTCACCACTCTTTTCGCCATAAAAAACAGGGAAGTGATAGGCGGTGCTATCCTTCCGGGTGTCGTTATGTCTCTCGACGCGCTTCACAGAGAGACCGCCCAGCTGCCGAATATTGAAATGTCGGGCTCTCACCGCGCAATAGGTAAAAATACCAAGGAGTCGCTTATATCGGGAGTTGTTTTCGGTCAGGCGGCTATGATAGACGGTCTTATCGACCGATTTGAAAGGGAAATGAAATGCGAGAGCGGCTCGTGTCGGCTTTTCGCAACGGGCGAGAACTGTAAGCCTATATTGGGTAATCTCAGCCGCGTATTCGATTACGATCCTGCCTTGACTCTCAAGGGTCTTGCAAGGATCTATAAAAACACGGTAAAATAAACCTTGTTAGTAACGCTGAAGCCTTGCTTTCGCGATTATTATAAAAATTTTAAGCGCCGTACCCAATGCGCAAAGGCGCGGGACGACAGCAGAGGGTGAAAGTCCCTCAAGGAGAATTTAATATGAGAAATTCAACGAAACAAAACGTTTTAAGACTAGCTCAATTGGCGATCTTAGTCGCGATGATCTTCGTGATGCAGTACATCGGCACTATAGTGTCCGCGCCCTTGGCGGCGGCGGGAATCGAGCTGTCATTCGTTCTTATCCCTATCGTTGTGGGAGCATTTTTGCTGGGACCTGTCGAGGGAGCTATCCTCGGTCTGGTTTTCGGTATTATGACCGTGGTACTTACCATTATGTCTCCCGGAACCATTATGACACGTGTTTTGTTTGACGCTAACCCGGCTATGTATACCGTTGTGGCACTCGTTAAGGCGGTTGCGGCAGGACTTGGCTCGGGAATCATCTACAAGGTGTTGGACGTCGCTTTCAAGGGAAAGCTGGTCTATCTGAGAACACTTATCGCATCTGCCTCGGCACCTGTTATCAACACGGGAATATTCCTTCTCGGAATGGTGCTGTTTTTCAGCAATACCATCTCTGAAAGATGGGCAGGCGGACAAAACGTATTTTTCTTCCTCGTGGGCTTGATATGGATCAACTTCCTGATCGAATTTGCTATCAATATCGCCCTCACCCCTGCGATCATCCGTATCGTTGAGGTAGTGAAGAAAAAGCTGAAATAATTTCGCAAAATTTAAAATTTACTATATTATCCCCCATACTCCTTTTTCAAAAAGTTTTTGAAGGTGGAGGGGGTGCGGGGAGGAGGAAAGCTTTTTTCAAAAAGTTTCCTCCTCCCCCGCAAAAAGGAGTTCTATTATGAGATCTGATAACGTAACAAAGGGCGCGGAGAGAGCGCCGAACAGAAGCTTGTTTTTTGCAATGGGATACACCAAGGAGGAGCTTGAAAGACCTCTTATCGGTGTAGTAAGCGCGCACAGTGAGATAGTACCCGGTCACGCGCATCTTGATAAGATTGCCGACGCGGTCAAGGCAGGAATCAGAATGGCGGGCGGTACACCCGTGCTCATTCCTTCCATCGGTGTCTGCGACGGTATCGCTATGGGACACATCGGAATGAAATATTCGCTGGCAAGCCGTGAGCTTATTGCCGACAGCGTTGAGACTATGACTATGGCTCATCAGCTGGACGGTCTTGTTCTCGTTCCCAACTGCGACAAGATCGTTCCCGGTATGGTAATGGCGGCGGTCAGAATGAACGTTCCCGCCGTTGTTTGCTCGGGAGGTCCTATGCTTGCAGGCACTTATGACGGAGAAGAGGTCAGCCTCTCCAAGCTTTTCGAGGCAGTTGGCGCATACAAGGCAGGCATTATCGATGCAGATAAGCTTTGCGAGTGCGAGACCGGCGCTTGTCCCGGCTGCGGCTCTTGCGCAGGAATGTACACCGCAAACTCTATGAACTGTCTCTGTGAGTCTATGGGTATCGCGCTTCCCGGTAACGGAACTATTCCCGCAGTAAGCAATAAGAGAATTATGCTTGCAAAGAGAGCAGGTATGGCTATTATGGAAATGGTCGAAAAGAATATCTGCGCTCGCGATATTATAAATGAGAGATCGATAAAGAACGCGCTTGCTTGCGATATGGCGCTCGGATGCTCCTCCAACAGCGTGCTTCACCTTCTCGCAATCGCTAACGAAGCAGGTGTTCCTCTTGATCTTAATCTTTTCAACGAAATGTCGGCTAAGGTTCCCAACCTCTGCCATCTCGCTCCCGCAGGCGCAACTCATATGCAGGATCTTGATGCCGCAGGCGGTATCCCCGCGGTTCAGGCAGAGCTTATCAAGAAGGGTCTGCTTGACGTAGATGCTCTCACCGTTACCGGCAAGACCGTTGGCGAGAACGTAAAGGGCGCATACATCAAGTCCACCAAGGCTATCCGTCCTATCGACGAGCCTTACAGCGCAACCGGAGGCATTCAGATCCTCTGGGGTAACATCGCGCAGAAGGGCTGTGTAGTAAAGAGAAGCGCGGTAGCTCCCGAAATGCTGAAGCATTCGGGCCCCGCAAGAGTGTTCAACTCCGAGGACGAGGCTATTGCGGCGATCTATGCAGGCAAGATAGTTGACGGCGACGTAGTCGTCATAAGATACGAAGGACCTAAGGGCGGTCCCGGAATGAGAGAGATGCTCAATCCTACCTCGGCTTTGGCAGGTATGAAGCTTGACAAGACCGTAGCCCTTATCACTGACGGACGCTTCTCGGGCGCATCGCGCGGCGCGTCTATCGGTCACGTCTGCCCCGAGGCGGCTGACGGCGGTAATATCGCCCTTATCGAGGAAGGCGACATTATCGCTATCGATATTCCTAACGCTTCTATCAACGTCGAGGTAAGCGACGAGGTCCTTGCCGCAAGACGCGAGAAGCTTACTCCCCGTGAGCCTAACGTTAAGTCGGGCTGGCTGGCTCGCTACGCTCGCTTAGTCAGCGGCGCGGATCAGGGCGCTGTGATGAAATGATGTTCGGCTCTGCCGAACGTGATATGTTTCGCAAGCGAAACGTGATATGCCGCAGGGCGGCGTGATATTGTGCTTCGCACAGTGATATGTTTCGCAAGCGAAACGTGATATGCTCTGCTTAGCAGAGCGTGAAAGTCAGAAAGGTTAATATATGAACGCAAACAAATATACAAGACAGTATTTTCCCGCTCCCGTAAGCGAGCCTAAGTGGATAAAGAAGAATTATCTCGCAAAGCCTCCCGTGTGGTGCTCTGTGGATCTCCGCGACGGAAATCAGTCGCTTATGATACCTATGAGCCTTGAGGAAAAGCTCGAATTCTTCAAGCTGCTGGTCAAGATCGGCTTTAAGGAGATCGAGGTCGGATTTCCCGCGGCAAGCGAGACCGAATATACCTTCCTTCGCACCCTCATAGAGCAGGATTTTATTCCCGACGACGTCACCGTGCAGGTTCTCACTCAGTCGAGAGAGCATATTATCAGAAAGACCTTTGAAAGCCTTAAGGGAGTCAAGAACGCTATCGTTCACCTTTATAATTCCACCTCGGTGGCGCAGAGAGAGCAGGTGTTCAAGAAGAGCAAGCAGGAGATCGTTGATATTGCGGTTGAGGGAGCAAAGCTCTTCAATCAGATAAGCGATGAGATGGGCGTTGATTACCGTTATGAGTATTCTCCCGAGTCCTTTACCGGTACCGAGCCCGAGTTTGCGCTTGAGATCTGCAACGCGGTGCTTGACGTATGGAAGCCTACTCCCGATAAAAAGGTGATCATCAACCTGCCCGTTACCGTTGAGGTCTCGATGCCTCATGTTTACGCAAATCAGGTTGAATATATGCATGAAAATCTTAAATACAGAGACAGTGTGCTGATCTCACTTCACCCCCATAACGATCGCGGATGCGCGGTTGCCGACACAGAAATGGGTCTGCTTGCGGGCGGTGACAGAGTAGAGGGAACGCTGTTCGGCAACGGCGAGAGGACAGGTAACACCGATATTATCACCGTGGCTATGAATATGTTCGCTCAGGGTATCGATCCCGAGCTTGATTTCTCCAATATTCCCGAGATATGCGAGCTCTACGAGCGAGTGACCAGAATGCAGGTCTATGACAGAACACCTTATGCGGGCAAGCTTGTCTTCGCGGCATTCTCGGGCTCTCATCAGGACGCGATCGCAAAGGGAATGAAGTGGAGAGAGGATCGCACCTGCCGCTATTGGACGGTGCCCTATCTTCCCATCGATCCCAAGGACGTGGGAAGGGAATACGAGACCGACGTTATCAGGATCAATTCTCAGTCCGGAAAGGGCGGAATCGGATATCTGCTTGAGCATAATTTTGGCTACATTCTTCCTTCGAAGATGCGCGAGCACGTCGGATATACCGTCAAGAGCGTTTCCGACCGCCTCCACAAGGAGCTCGCGCCCGTGGAGGTGCTTGAGGTATTTACCGAGCAGTATGTTAATATCTCCACGGCTCTCAATGTTACCGATTGCCATTTCGTAAGAAAGGGCGATCAGATCAAGGCTATGCTTACCGTTGTATGGAACGGCGAGGAGAAGGATATTTCTGCTGAGGGTAACGGACGACTCGATGCGGTCAGCAATGCCTTTAAGCGCACTCTCGGCATAGCTTATCACAACCTGACCTATACCGAGCACGCTCTTGAGTCGAATTCTACCTCCAAGGCGGTCACCTACGTCGGAATTACCGACGATAGCGGCAAGACCCATTGGGGCGCAGGTGTCCACGAGGATATTATCACATCCTCTATCCAGGCACTCGTTTCGGCAATCAATAAAAAACTTGCTTAAATTTCATTTGCACAATAAATCGGCAGATAAACTAAAAATCTAAATTTCCCAACCTCTTTTTGAGAGTTTTTTGGAAAGGGAGGGGCGGGGGGGGGGGGGGGGGGGGGGGGGGGGGGGGGGG
>JBGVHJ010000075.1:0-8782 GCA_045122255.1 Eubacteriales bacterium
CCTACAACGGCAAGAACACCGAGAACGATAAGAACGATCTTCCAAGTTTCAGTCTTTTTTTCTTTAACAACGTACATTTTGTTTACCTCCAAAAATATATAAAAATTTTTTATTTACACTTCAAAGCCGAAGTATCTGACAGTATTGTAGTAACAAATTCTTTCGACGATATCCGCCGCGGCAACCTCGTCGGGATAAAGTCCCTTATCAACCCAGCCGCCAATGATATTGCAAAGGATCCTGCGGAAATATTCGTGGCGGGGATAGGACGTGAAGCTTCTCGAATCGGTAAGCATACCGAGGAAATTACCAAGGCTTGCAAGATTTGCGAAGCTCTTCATCTGCGCTTCCATTCCGTCAATATTATCGTTGAACCACCAGCCGCTACCCTGAACCACCGTGGGGCTGTAGCTACCGTCGCCGCGGCAAAAGCTACCGCAAAGCGTGCCCACCGCCGCATTGTCGGAGGGGTTTATGGGATATATCACGGTTCTCGGCAGTGCCGCATTTTCTTCAAGATAATTAAGAAGAGCCGCCATTTCGGAAATGCAGCTTCTTCCGTGTATGGTATCGTAGCCCGAGTCGGGACCGAGACGGGAGAACATAGCCTTATTGGGATTGCGAAGCACACCGTAGTGAAGCTGAAGCACCCAGCCGCGCTTAACGTATTCAAGACCGAAGAAACGCATCATCTGGGTCTTCCAAAGAGCAAGATCATCGTCTGTAATATCCGCGCCGTCGCTTGCAAGTGCCTTTTTGAAGATCTCATTTGCATGATAAGGATCGGGCTTGCGGAAAGGAATATAATCGTCCATTCCGTGGTCTGCGGTCTTGCATCCGAGAGCATCGAAGCGGTCAAGAGAAACAAGATACGCCCGACACAAGCTGTCAAGGTCACTTATCTCAATGCCCGAGCTTTCACCGAGAGCCTTGATATAAGCCTTGATTCCCTTTCTTTCGATATTCAATCCCTTATCGGGACGGAAAGCGGGCAGCACCTGTACCTCAAAGCCCGATTCCTTGATCTCCTTGTGATAATGAAGATCATCGGCAGGATCATCGGTGGTGCAAAGCAGCTTAACGTTGGAGCTTATGATATAATCCTTCGCTCCGAAATTGTCGCGGGATAGCTTTTCAGCGGTAAGCTCCCATATTTTTTCGCAATTTTCGGCGTTTATAGTCAGCTCGCAGCCGAAATAACGGCGAAGCTCAAGGTGGCTCCAGTGATATATAGGATTTCCTATCATCAAGGGCATAATACGGCAATATTCTCGGAATTTTTCAAAATCTGAGCTTTTTCCCGTGATGTACTTCTCGTCAACACCGCAGGAACGCATCGCGCGCCACTTGTAATGATCCGCATAAAGCCAAAGCTCGCAAATATTTGAAAATTTCTTGTTTTCCGAGATCTCTCGCGGAGACAGGTGACAGTGATAATCGATTATGGGCAGTTTTTCAGCATGGGAGTGAAAAAGCCTTTCCGCTGTCTCACTTTCAAGCAAAAAATTCTCATCCATAAATTTTTTCATAACCAAATCCCCATAAATATAATTATACATTGTTATTGTAACACATTTTTTTGCCTTTTGCAAGGGGTTTGCTAAGATTTTTCATAATATTGGGATTTATATTATTAATAAACGCCTATCTTGTATTCCTTTTTCAGCTTTTTGACATGTGCCGCATTAGATTTTTTGTCTGCCGTCTTATTCAGCTTTTCATCAACCTTCTTCTCCGCATTTCCGCTCGCATCTTCATCCGCAAGGTCGTATTTTTTAACCGTGATTGCAGAAATATCAGATTTATTTCCATCAAAGTTGTTGACAGCGATGATTTTTTGTAGTATGCTAAATACAGAAGGAGTGTTACCGCCGGTATTCCCGTTAGTATTAACGGTCCCGGTCTTGAACGGTACCGCTCCTTCTTCTATTGAAAGGACTTCATGAACATAAAAGCTTTGATCGTTTTGTCCTCGTATTAAAACGATTCCCATGTAGCTTCATCCGCAAGGTCGTAGCGGATGTCGGGGGTCTCAACTTCGGATAAATATTCGGCATCTTTTTTACAGAACTATTGACAATAGGCTCGGTATCGTGTATACTATTATTAGCATCTAATATGGTTTGAACCGCATGGGGCAATTGGAGCCCTGACGCCGTAAACCAGTTAGGTGCTTTTTCTGTACTTGCGTCAAGAAGATTCCCTTTTTTGATTTGTTCCGTTACGTAGCTAACAATTTTATTATTTCCGTAATCATCAGTTTTACTATAAACACTTGATATTTTATTAATTACGGAACGTCCCTTTATTTTATTGATGTGCACAGCAACAATAACATCGTTTCCAATTTTATCCTTGATTTCCGTTAAAGCAACAAAACTTTTGTCCACGCGTCAATCAGAAAAATCAATTATTTTTCATAAAACTATATACAAACCCCGAAAAATATGGTACAATATAAGATGAATTAAAATGCATTGAGGTATTTTATGTTTAAATGCGATTATCACACACATACAAACTTCTCTTTTGACGGTGCAAAAAACTCCACGCCCGAAACTCTTTGCGAGGCGGCGATCGCGGCAGGCGTTACCGATCTTGCCATCACCGATCACTTTGAGTGCAACTGGAAAACCGAGGCGGCATATCCCGAGTTTGAAGCCGACCGTCATTATGCCGAAATAATGGCGGCGAAGGAAAAATACAAGGGCAAGGTCAATCTTGCATACGGAATCGAGATCGGTCAGTACAATCAATGTCCCGAGGAAGCGGACAAGCTTCTTAAAAGCCACGATTACGACTTCATAATCGGATCGATACATAACGTACGCGGAGCCGTTGATTTCTATTACTGGGATTTCAAGAGCATATTCGGATCTATGCAGCACTCATACGTCGGTCATATGTTTGAACGCTATTGCGGCGAGCTTTGCGAGATCGTCGATACCTTTGACAAGGTAAACACCATCGCGCATCTGACCTACATCTACCGCTATTGCGCCCTTTCGGGAAATCACTACGATTTCATGAAGCATGCCGATGCGGCGGAGGCGCTTTTCAAAAAAATGATTGCCAAGGACATCGCCCTCGAGGTCAACGTTTCAACTCTCTGGAAGGGTCTTGGCTTCGCACTTCCCGACCGTGATTTTCTTTCGCTTTACAAGGAATGCGGCGGAAAGCTCATAACCGTAGGCACCGACTCCCACTCTCCCGAGCATATCGGCGAGTGTGTTGAAGAGGGCTTTGACCTCATCCGTTCCGTTGGTCTTAACGATATACTTGTAGTCAGAAACGGCGAAAAGACCGTAGTCAAAATATAATTTTGGGAGATAATAATGGATCTTACTAATTTCAGTCTTCTTTATCCGGATGCCGAGAGCCGTCAGGAACATTACTCCGAGAATAACCGCCCCGACATCGATATGTATACTCTCGAGGAGCTTGGTATGCTTGAGATATTGGATCTCAAATCAAGCGACCTTTCCGACTATTTTACCCTCTCCCCCGCCGTTATGAAATACCGCAACGAGGTATTTTCAGACATGATGAACTGCCCCGTTCTGGCAGAAACTCTTAACAGACTTATGCCGGTTCTTGGTGACGTGACCGAGCTTCGCCGTCTTGAAGCCGACAGCGGCCGTGACGACGATTATCTTTCGAGCATAACCGAGATCGAGCTCTATATTTCCTGCATTGAGATCCTTTACGACGGTCTCTCAAGAGCACGCGGAGATATCAAGAGCCGCGCCTTTAAGATTCTTGAAGAAAGGATCCGCGAACTCGCCGAATCCGATTATTACAAGGATCTCAACAAAAAGCTTGGCGAGCTGACTCGCCGTGTCCGCGAAATAAAGAGCGTTTCTATAGGTGTCAACCTTGATGCTCAGCTCCGCCCCCAGTACGCGGGCGTTCTGTCTATCAATTCCGAGCCCTTCAAGTCGGGAGACACGCTTGAAAAGATACTTCGCCTCAACTTCAAAAACGACGATTATACCTGCATCGCAAGCCTTGTTCCCTTTGGCAAAAAGCAGAATGATAATCAAAAGACCGCGCTTTCCATCGCGTTCAATACCGCAATAAACGAGGTCTACCACTCCTCTCTCAAATCCTGGAAGAAGATAGTTCAATCCTACGTGCTTGAAAACACCGATTTTCTTCTTGGACTTATGCCCGAAATAGAATTCGTGGTCAAGGGCACCGAAATGCAGAAAAAGCTCTTGGCAAAGGGATGCTGGCTGACCGAGCCCGATATCGCCCCCTTGGACGAGCGCGTATTTGACGCAGACGAGCTCTACAACCCCGCCGTTGCGCTGAAATTGCCCGAGGGCGAGGAAATAGTGCCCAATGACGTAAGATTTAACGAAAACGATGCGACTATATACGTCCTGACAGGTCCTAACCGCGGAGGAAAATCGGTAATCACCTGCGCTTTGGGTCTTGGCATCGCCATGATGCAGCTTGGCATGTTCATTCCCGCAAAAAATGCGAGAATCAGCCCCGTCGACGCTATCTTCACACATTTCCCCACCGGTGCCGACGATACCATCGATAAGGGACGTCTCGGCGAGGAATGCGCGCGTCTCGGTGAAATATTCGATTGCGTTACCGAGCATTCTCTTATTCTGCTCGACGAGTCCTTCTCGTCCACCGGCTCATACGAGGGCTCATATATCGCCGCCGAGGTGCTTTCGGGAATTTCCATGGTAGGCTGCCGTTGCCTTTTCGCAACTCACCTCCACGAGCTTGCCGCCGAGATCGACCGCATCAATGCCGAGTCTCTTGCCAAGGGAGGAGTTAAGATCGACACACTTGTCGCCGGAATCGAGGAAGGAAAGCGCTCCTTCAAGATCTTCCGCGCAAAGCCCGACGGACGAAGCTATGCCCGCGATATTGCCGACAGATACGGACTCACTTACGATAACATAATGAAAAAAATTGGTAAATAAACAAAAAACCGTCTACCCGAAATAAGGTAGACGGTTTTCTATATTTTTGTATTAATTTGCTCTGGGATCAATATAGATCCAGAAAGCGTGTGCGGGAGTTCCGTCGCTATCACAAAGATTTACATCCGTGTCGAAGAAATTACCGGCAATATAGTTGTAAGCTACTCCGCTGAATTGCTTTGTGCTTGTAACGGTTACGGTATCCTTACCTGTGATCTTGACATTGAGAACGATTCTATCACTTACCGTATTGTTCTTCTGAATAGCGCCGAAGCCTAAAAGCTCGGTGCTGCCGTCGCTGAGCTTAAGACCGTCGCCAACGTTCTTGAACTTAATAACCAAAGTCTTGTTGTCATCACTCATCTCATAGGAATCGAGGATAGGACCCGCCGCCTTTTCCATGGTTATTCCGCCATAGATCACTGCATTCATAAGCGCGCTGACTCTCTCAGCCTGCTCATACTTGCAATAGGGGTGGATGTTGTTATCATTCTCAGTGTCATCCCAAAGATCGGAGCATACCGCAATATAGGAGTTGGAAAGATACTGAGGGATCATGCAGGATTCAGCTCTTATTCTTCCCGTGTCAAGATACTGAGTCGAGCCCTCTACCTTGTACACCGAAGGAAATTCAACGTAGAAAACGGGAAATTCCTTATTAACGATATTGTGTGTTGAGCGCAAATATTCCATAAGCGCGGTAAATCTCTCCGCGTATACCGTCGAAAGCGCGGGATTGCTCTCTGCCTCGCCCTGATACCAGACTACACCTGCGATAGGCATTCTTTCATAAGCATACATAAAGTGATTGTACATGTATCTCGCTTCAACTTGAGCGAAGTAATTATCTACGTAGATGTTCTTGGTCTCATCAAATCTGTCGCTTCCAAGTGTTTCCGCAAGCTCGTTGGGCATAAATACGCTGAGAGGTCTGCCGCTTGCCGAGAACTGAGAAATGCCTACGGGAATACCGTTATTCGTGAGCTCGGTTACCTGATGCGCAATAAAATATCCGATCGCAGAAAGAGCTCCGATATTATTCGCGTCAGGCTTTACCCAACCGTAGCCGCTGATGGCATCCTTAACTACCTCGTCAGATCCTCTTTCGGGATATGCGCCCGACTGAGTATTTGAATTGTAGTTGAAGCGGATTATAGAATCATCGCTAAGCTGATCCTTAGTCCACTTGGGATCTTTTTCGGCAGAAAGGTAATTATTTATATCGTACTGAACGTTGGACTGACCTACTACCATAAATACGTCGCCGATAAGTATATCCTCGAAAACGTATTCAACACCCTCGACACCGTGTACAACGAGATCGTTGCCAAGCTCCTTGCAAGCTTCATATCTTTGGTAGAAAACTATCTCCCATTCACCGTTTTCGATAAGCGCGTCGGCTTTCTCGCCCATAAAAGTAGCGGTGACCTTTTTGCCGTTCTCACTTTCGTCTGCCCATCCCCAAACACGGATGCATTCGTTTCTCTGCACCACCATATCGGAGCTGAAGACCTGAGATACGGTAAATGCGGTAGCATATTCTACCTCTTCACCAAGCTCAAGATTGGTTTCGGGGAGGTCTATACCTGCCTCTTCACTCGACTCCTCGCAACCGGTCTCGCTACTTTCTTGAGACTCGGTCTCGCTGCTCTGCACAGAATCACCGCCATCGGTCTCATTCTCGCCGGGATTAGCACAAGCAACAACCGATCCCGCAATAGCAAGAACCAGCAGCATAGCGCAAATTTTTATAAATCCTATCTTTTTCATACGTTCCTCCGTATTAAATTGATAATTTATTATATCATACAGATTTATCAATGTCAACAAAAAAACACAAAAAAGCGCAAACGAATCAAAGCAAAGCCAATTCATCTGCGCTGAATAATTATCAATCTATCACAAACATCGTTTTACTCAAAAGCTTTGCCATATCTCCCCTTGTAACCGTCTCGTTAGCCCCGACCGTCATATCGGGAAGCTCTAAAATTCCGAGAGTATGCAAGGATTCTATTGCCTGCGCCGACCAGGAAGGTATTTCATTCGCATCGGCAAAAACAGGAGTGACCTTTGGCTCGGCATAGCCTATCATATTGCTGATTATAACCGCCGCTTCGGACATTTTTATACTCTCATCGCCGTTGAAGCAGAGCAAGCCGTTCTCCTTCGTGCCGCTGATATATCCCTTTGAATAAGCGAGAGCTATATATCCCTTCATTTCGGGGCTTATATCCGAATCATCGTAAAACACAGTCTTATCAACGTCGGGAACGTTCTTGATGCCGATAGCATTCATGGCGGTAACCACAAATTCGGCGCGGCTGACCTCCCTGTCGGCTTCAAAATAGAAATAATCACCGACCTGAACACCGTTCATAAGTCCGCTTTCGGTAACAGAGATCGCGTGACAGTGAAGCGCGTCGCCTACAAGATCCCTATAAACCGTAGAGACCGCAGGCGCGGATACCTTCAAGGATACCCTTGCAGACTCGCTGTAATTGCCGTATTTATCGTAAACAACGTAGAGAAAGCTGTCTTCACCCGTAAAGGAACCGTTTGGATAATAGGTATAGGTTCCCTGATTTTCATTGTTCAGCACTACTCTGCCGTTTTCGGGATATTTGACTATCTCAAAAGTCAGCTCGTCGCCCTCGGGATCGTGAGCCGTAAGCACTCCCGTAGTTTTTATATCACGGTATGTCTCGGCATTAAGAGTGGCAAAGGACGCGAGAGCCAGCGTGGGAGAATAGTTTATTTCATCTATCATATAGATATTGCAGGAAATAACGTAAGAGCTGCCGTTCACGCTGAAATCAAAAGAGCTTTTGCCTCCCGCGCCGCTTTCCTCATAGGTCATAAGGGCGAGATCCGCCGCTTTTATTTTCTGACCCACGCTCACGCCCTCGCTTCCGATATACAAGCCTCCGCAGGCGGTGCTTGGCAAGCTTGTAACCGTTATGTAATCCACACGGGAAAGATTCATAGCGCAGGCAAATCTCTCTGCGGAAAAATACAGGGGGTTTCCGCTGATTCCCGTAACGGTCATCTCTTTACTCGCGGCAATGACGTCAAGACCGTAGGACACGGGTACCGTATCGGAGCCTTGCGCGCCCGAGGATATGAGGTTGTGAGGCACCGCATCCCCCTCTGCGCCGACGGCGACCGTAAATGTAGCAAGCGAGATGATAATTGATAAAAGTATTCCGCATATAAGTTTTATTCTTTTCATAAATACTCCTCCGATTTTTTGTTTATTAATTTATATTTTTGTACGAGTGAAGATATGACAATAAATTTCCTGAATAAATCGATATTTTGGTGCTAAAAAAACGCTTGAAGACATTTGATTGTGCAATTGCAAGAAAAAATGCGCAATTTTTGTACAAATAGAGGGAATTTGACTACACGCACCGTTTTTTTATTGACAATACATATTAATTGTGCTATACTGTAATTGAACAAAAATTCTTTTTTCATAAGGAGGGATAACCGTAATGAAAAGCGAGCCTGTCAACTTAACGCATAGAAATATCCCTCTGCTCTTTCGCAGTTTTGCCCGCTGAATAATGCGGGCATAGTTGGATTTTTAAATTTACAACTTATTACAATCAATAACTAAATAGAAAGGGTACGAATTATGAAAAAATTCAGATTTTTGACTTTTTTAGTTGTGACCCTTTTAGTTGTATCAGCTCTCCCCCTCGCAGCCTTTGCGGAGGAAATTGAAACAGGAGCAGAAAATACTGAAAACGAAACGGCGGAAACCTTAGAAGAAGGCTCTTCGGAAATCCAGACGGGTGATTCGGAAGGCGAAGCATACACCTACGAGCCTGCTT
>JBGVHJ010000076.1:0-12461 GCA_045122255.1 Eubacteriales bacterium
TATCTGTCATAACAGGTGACCTCGTACACTTGGCGATAGTTTACAATCCCGACAGCGAAGAAACACTTTGCTACGTCAACGGAGAACTTAAAGCTACCAAAGCAGGGGCACTTAATATTACCGATGAAATTTGCAACTATGATTACAGATTGGCAGGAGACAGAACGGCTACAAACTGGAGATATTTTGGCGGTAGCATAAAAGAAATAGCGCTTTATTCCGACGTGCGTAGCGCGGAAGAGATAAAGGCTGATATGTCAGACATAAACATTTTAGACACTGCGCTAATAGCTTGGTACGGCTCTATTGGTGAAGCCGAAATAAACTCGGTTATAAAGGATAAAAGCGGAAACGGCTACGACGTTAAGAGAGTCAAGACATGGATTCCCGAAAAAGAGGAAGTTACCGATTATGCTTATTCGTTCTGCATCGTGGGCGATACCCAGATGGTTAACAGGTATTACCCCGAAGACCTTTCCAAGATTTACGATTGGATTCTTGCCAATAAGGATGAAAAGAATATAAAATTTGTTTTTGGGCTTGGTGATATAACCGATACCGACACAGATACGGAATGGGAAGCCGCCAAGGAACAGATAGTTAAAATGGATGGGGTTATTCCTTATTCGCTTGTAAGAGGAAACCACGACAGCTCGGCGCAGATAAATAAGTATTTTGCAAATGAAGATTACATGAGTCAGTTTGGCGGATTTTTTGAAGAGGGCAAGATCGAAAACTCATGGAAAACCATAACAGTTGAAGACACCGACTATCTTCTTATAGCCATTGATGATGGACCGACCGATGCCATGCTTGAGTGGGCGGCAGGTGTTATAGAGACTCACCCCAACCATAAGGTTATAATATCCACACACGGCTATCTTGATGAGGATGGCACAAGACTTGAAAGAACCTTTACAGATACCACCAGAAACGACGGTGAACAGATATGGGAAAAGCTTGTTTCAAAGCATGAAAATATCTTCCTTTTCCTTTCGGGACACGAAGAAAGCCGTAACGTTGTTTATCTCCAGTCAAAGGGTATTCATGGCAATACTGTTACGCAAATGCTTATAGATCCTCAAACAGTCGATATTCATTTTAAGTCAACAGGTATGGTTACAATGCTTTATTTCTCCGAAGATGGCAACACCGTTGAGGTAGAGCAATATTCAACCGTAAAGGATATGTTCTTTATGAGTGAAAGCCAGTACACCCTGCCTTTGGTTGAGGTTGATTACTCTCTCCCTGTTGCTGATACCTTTGTTTCGGCAATAGATATTGCGGTCACAACCCCCTCGGGCGAAAAAGCACCTGCTTCCGATAAGAGCTTGAACTACGGAAAAAAAGAGGAGCTTATGGTAAGCGGAGGCTCTTCGGATGTGGGAGAAAGAGTTGCACTTATTTCTTACTACAAAGAATCTATTGAAAATTGTGACAATATAACGCTTAATCTTACGGCAAATAATAATACGTCATCAAAAGTCAACGTTTACGTTCTTGATAATTACAAGATAAACGAAGGACAGATGAATTATTCTCTTTATGAAACGAATGTCAAAAATAAAATGACGTTTGTAACAACAGCTACCCTTTCAGAAGGAATCAATGCCCTTGATATAAGCTCGGTTGCGGATAAGGTGTCAGGTGAATTCTTCACTTTGATAATTACCGCCGCTGATAACAGCGAGCATATATACGTGGCGGATTTTGAAAAGTGGGAAATTGGTACTCACGGAAATGATGGCAATGTTGATGCTTCGTATACCTCCTATTTCAGAGAACGTCTTGCCGATGACTGGAAGAGTGACGTAGGAGATTATCTCGGATATGGTTCAAGCAGATTTTACGTTCGCGGTGGTTCTCCGCTTAACAAGTATGCAAGTGTAGTTGCAGACCCCGACGGCTCGAATAATAAGGTTCTTGAATATATAGTCCAAGGCTCAGAACCTCGTATGAAATTTCTTAATACGCTCAGCTTTGACCCATTTACTAAAGACGATATAGGTGACACCTACCGCATAACCTTCCGTATGAAGGCAATCGCCGAAGACGGAAACACTACGTATACCCAGACAAGTACTATGGGTGTTATGCGAGTAAATGGTAGCTCAATGGAAGAAAATTCTTCGATAACAAACAATAATGCAAGTGCCAAAATAAAGTCTAACGGTCAATGGGGTGAATTTACGTATGATTACGTTGTCAAGGATTCTGATTTGACGACAGATAAATCAACAGGTAAATATAATGACCCGATATTTACTATTAAGTTCGCACCAAAAAGCGCCACTCCCATCCACTACTATATTGATGATATTTCGGTAATCAAACTTGATAGCGACGGCAAAGAACCCATAGTGTCTATATGTTCGCTTGAGGGTTCTGAAACAAGCAGTGCCACCATTGATGCCTTTGTATCTGATATAAGTAAGCTTGACGGAAATACCTCTGTTATTGAAGCTACCGTGTCAAACACATCAAGCGGTGACGTTATAAACATTGTTGACGGTGAAAAAAACTATTCGCTTCTTCGCGCTGAAAATCAAAAACTGGTATTTGGAAACATCGTGCTTTGTGATGAAGAAGGCAACGATATTACACTTACAGAAACACCAGTTAAGGTAGTTGCGATTTATGATGATGTAAAAGGCAGTGTGCGTTTCGCTGTTGGCGAAAATCTTGCCTATTACAAGGATGCGGAGGGTAACGTTCTCGTTACTTTTGAACACATTGTGATAGCTGGCGGAATAAGCCAAAAGGCAACACTTGGAGTGAGCGGAACAACTGCCTATACGCTCAAAAATACTACCTCTGAAATAATCGGTTTTCAGACAAATTATATTGATAGAGCAGTAAGATTTGTTTCGGGTGTTGACGTAGTTTACTACAATGAGGTAGGTTTTAAGCTTGAAACAGATACAAATACCAAAACACTTGGCTCAACCGTTGTATATTCTTCAATTATAGGCGACGGCAAAAATATTTACGCTTCCCAATATGGATATAATCTTATGTCGGCAATCTCCATAACAGACATAAAAACCGACGGAATAGTAAAAATTACTCCTTTCTTGCGAGTAGGAACAAATTATATTTACGGCGAAGCAGTATATTATGAGATAACAGTAAATGATAAAGCAATAACAGTGGTGGAAACGGAATAAAAAAGAAACAAAAAATTAGAAAATGAAACAAGCGTCTTCGCAGAGGCGCTTGTTTCCTTTTTATATATAAAAATTGCTAACAAATAATTAAAGATACCCAAACGTACCTCATACGGCAGAAAGGAGTTGAGACAGTAACAATGAGGCGTAAATGTACGTTAGCAAACAAAAATTTCAAGAATATTGACCTAAGAAACTTTGAACAAATAATTGTTGACACCATTAACAGTACTGTGACAGGTAAGAACCCTAAGGTCTACAAGGATTACTTTTCTACCGATTCGCTAACGCAGAGTGAGTCGGTGGCTATTGGCAGAGCTTTATCTAAGATAGCTACGTTAAACATATACGGAAAGTCCATAACCACCTTTAGGCTCTTTGACGGCAAGAACTATGCTAATGAGCAATCAACGTTACCTATAACAAAACAAAGCACACCTAAGGGAGGGAGAAAGAGATAGAAGCCATTGCAAGAAAATTTTTGAGTATTGACGATATTCAAAAGGAGTATCTACCTATCAGCAAAAAGAAGATAAGGGCACTTGTTAAGAATTACCTTTGTGTTAAGACCATCGGAGGCAGAATGTTCGTTGACAGAACAGAGCTTGAAAGAATACTTGGTGACCCTGACCGCGAGAGGTTTTTATTGAAGTAAACCTCAGAGATATAAATATATATTATAAACATGACGGATAACGGCTAAGGCTGTTATCCGTTAATTTATTTTATGTAGGAGATTTGATTATGAGAGAAAAACAAGTTAAGGCTTTAATGATTGAGCCTATCCTATGACAATGCCCTTAACTACATCAAGACCTGCGGTGTTGAGTACGTAGAGGTAGGACGTCAGTACAGGGTATCAGAAAACAAGCTTAACGCCTTTCTTTATCCTAAGAAGCCTGTTAAGCAAAAAATCGGACACAGACCCATTTATCAGATAGTAGAAAGGAGATAAGGAAAATGGCATCAGGAAACATTGTTACAAGAAAATTAAAGAACGGCAAGCTACGCTATGAAATCACTGTTGATGGAGGCATTGACCCTATCACGGGAAAGCGAGTACGTGCTTACAAGACAGTAAAAACAGAAAAAGAGGCTAAGTCTCTCATGCACAAGATGATTTGTGACATGGAAAAAGGAATTGTCACAAGAAAAACCACTAAAACTGTTGGTGAATGGATGGACGAATGGTTGTCTATGTATCTTCCCAACATAGCACAAACAACAAGGAAAGGCTATATGACCAAAATAAAAGACTACATAAAGCCTGCCATAGGAGATATACCACTAAACAAGTTGCGTGCTTATGACGTTCAAACAATGGTTAACTATATGATAGCGAAACCCTTATCGGCTAAGAACATCCGTGACACCTTCAATAATGTCAATGCCGCAATGAAGAAAGCGGTTGTGCTCCATATGATACCATATAACCCGTGTGAGGGCGTTGTTCTTCCAAAATTAAAGAAATATAAGGCTAAGGTGTATGATACTAATATGATACACAAGCTTCTTGAGGTGGCAAAGGGAACAGATATGTATATCCCCTTGTTGCTCCTTACTACCGCAGGACTAAGACGTGGAGAATTAGTTGCCCTTCGTTGGGAAGACGTTGACTTCAAGAAGAACATCTTGAGAATAAGGCGTAATATGGTTAACGGACTCGATGGCGTTATCATTAAAGCCCCCAAAAGCGAGTCAGGCATAAGAGATATCCACATTGGCAAAGAGGTCATGGAAGAGCTTAGAAAGGCAAGAGTGCAGTATCTTAGTGATGCTATGACCTGCGGATACGGCTTTCAGAACTTAGACCTTGTTGTAAGACAAGAGGATGGTTCTCCTGTTAAGCCAGACTCTATGACACAAAAATGGGAACGTTTTCTGAAGAAATACAATCTCCCTAAGATAAGATTGCACGATCTTCGTCACAGCAACGCTACCGCACTGATACAGGCAGGTGTTAGCCCAAAGGTAGTACAGCAGAGATTAGGTCACTCAGACGTTAATATAACTGTGAATGTCAGAAATCCTCACACAAATTAAACGCAAGTCAAAGCTGCTTGGTTATTGTATGAATAATTAATTTGTGAGGAATATATAATGAAAATTACCTATCGTGAAGAAAACGGACGCTTTTACCCCAACCTTGTGTTGCCTGAACAGAGTAATTACAACATTGGTAAATACGGATTATTGCATCTTGATTTTGTCAAAGAACACCGCAAGGGCAGATACACCACTCTGATTTTAGAATGCCGCTTGAACGAATATCTACATAAAATCGACATTGAAGCAAACGAAATGCTTGAAACTATCATTCCCTGCCTCGCTGCTAAAAGAGGTATTGATGAGAATTTGAAAGCTCGTGATATGCTCCGTTGGGTTGCCGAAATGAACAACATCAAGGCAAGCGCGGAAGAAATTGTTTTGCGAGAGGTGGTGTTGGTATGAAGTCAATCATCAATGAACTTTGGCACGGAAATATTATCCCGCAAGAAGATAGCCGAACCAACTCCAAGGAAATGAAAGAACTGCTTGGCTACATGTCAAGGCACCACGAGGATTTGGAAAAAAGCTTCACAGAGGAACAGAAAGAAACATTTGAAAAGTTCCACGATTGTTGGAGTGAGTATATGAGCTTGGCGGAGGCATCGATCTTTGAATAGGGAAAATGAAAGATGAAAACCGAATTAGCAGAAGATGAACAATGGGCGAGGATGTCACCCGAAGAAAAGAAAAAGCAGTTGTTTTTGAGGCAGAAGCACGCGTTGGATCTCTTCTTGGAACGCCATGCCATAGATCAAAGGCAATATGACAAAGGTATTGCTGAAATGAAAGAAAAAATGGGAATTGACCCTGAGAGTTGAGTCAGCATATGTTAAGAGGCATTGGCGAGGATTTGAAAACCCACGATATGCTCCGTTGGGTTGCCGAGATGAACAACATCAAGGCAAGCGCAGAAGAAATCGTCTTGCGGGAGGTGGTGTACGTATGAATGTGATAAATGAGCTATGGCACGGAAACATCGTACCGCAAGAGGACAGCAGAACCAACTCAAAGGAAATGAAAGAATTGCTCGGATATATGTCAAGGCATCACGAGGACTTGGAGAAAAGTTTCTCTGAGGAGCAAAAAGAGGTGTTTGAAAAATTCCACGATTGTTGGAGCGAGTATATGAGCCTCGCAGAAGCAGCCATCTTTGAATACGCCTTCAAGCTCGGAGCGAAACTCACAATGGAGATTCACAAAGACGAGGAATAAATGCAAAGCCTGTAACCGTGAAGCAGTTACAGGCTTTCTCTTGTAAAATCAATTTGTAAATTCGTGAGTCTTGATATATTCAATGAAGGTTTTCATGCTTTTGGAGAGCCATTTGTTTTTATGATAAATGAGCTGCTTCCAGATATCGATATTCATATCGACAACGTCAAGATGACACAGCTTTCCCTCTGTGATTAATTCATCAGTAACAAAATCGGGCAAAAAAGAAATCATATCGTTTTCCATGATAACGGAAGTAATGATGTCGGTCCGACCGATCTCGAGAATCGGCGTGATCTCCAAAGATCTTTTAGCAAGCTCTCTGTCAAAAACGCGGCGGTAGCCTTGACCGTACTCGGTCAGCACAAAAGGCTCTCCGATAATATCTTTGATCGACAGCCCTTTGCAGTGGGCGAACTTGGATTCTGATGATGCTACAAAATGCATTGGTATCTTCTGTTCTTTTGCGACTATATAATCCTTATTATACAGATGGTGGTCGAGTGTAATAATGACATCAGCCTCGTTACGGTCCAGCATATGGAGCAGATTACCTGAATCTCCCGTGGAAAACCTAATATAGATAGACGGATATTTCCTATGAAAATCCGCATAGTGAGCCGAGATCATTTCCTCGCAGACGGAATCGGGCGTCACGATATGCAAATGACCTCTCAGATCTTCTTTCGCGAGCGTCTCTTTAAAATCCTCGGTCAGCGCACGCACCTGATGTGCATAGGAAACAAGCTCATGCCCCTGCTCGGTGAGTGTGATCGTGTGGTTGATCCGTTCGAATAAAAGGCAACCAAGCTCATCCTCCAGCTGTTTTATTTGAAAGGAGATCGTTGACTGTGAATATCCGAGTTGCTCCGCCGCCTTTGTAAAGCTTCCAAGCTCTGCAACATATATAAAGGTTATTAAATTTCTGAGTTCCACAATGTACCTCCAAGCATCGAAAAAATAGATGGTCGTTATCGAAATCATTCACTTGACTAATGACGAGAATTATTATATAATATTAGCATGAAAAATGCAAGCCCTTTGATAAAAGTTCTCGAAAATACTTTTATCAAAGAAGATGCAAGCAATCAGAATTAAATAACTCACAAAAGCTATGATGAAGAATGGTCACAGTGATCACGCATTTCAGAGAGCCGATGGTTGGTGCGAATCGGTATGTAAAAGCTATGTCCTCTCCCTTCTGAGCCGTTCGCCTGAAAGCCGTTTTTGGTGCATAGGGTGTCCCGTGTATGCTACGTAAGTGCATAGAGGTTGTTCGACTTCGAAAAACAAAGGCGTTGATGAAGACGGAAACTACAAGCGATTTTCACAGAGAGTCGGGGATGCTGCGATCCCGATAAATGACAGTAGATTTCTTATCCCTTCTGAGCCGGAAGCCCCAAAGGCATAAACACCCAGTAGGCGCTTCCCGTGTATGCTACGTTAGTGCATAGAAGTTGTCCGACTTCGAAGAGGTGGCGGAGTGTTTATATCCGCAATTTGAGTGGTACCGCGAGTGTTGTATGTTTTTATATAAGCACCCGTCTCAAAGCAGAATTTTAGGCTTTGAGGCGGGTGCTGTTTTTTGTCCCAAAGCCGACGTGTCTTAAACAGAAAAACTTATGAAAGGCGGAGTCCAAAATGTTATCCCTCGACAAAGTATTCAATGCGCAAACGGTTCTAAAGAACATCGTTCGTGAAACAAAGCTCGTTAGAGCTTACGGAATTGCTCCCGATTGTGAGCTATATTTGAAGCCCGAAAACCTACAGATTACCGGTTCGTTTAAGGTTAGAGGCTCGGCGTATAAAATCGCGATGCTGACCGATGAGGAAAAGAAAAAAGGTGTTATCGCTTGTTCTGCAGGTAATCACGCACAGGGCGTTGCGCTTGCCGCAACCAAGAACGGCATCAAATCCTTGATCTGCCTACCCGACTCGGCTCCCATCTCAAAGGTGGAAGCGACCAAGGGCTACGGCGCTGAGGTTTGCCTCGTGGAAGGGTGCTACGATGACGCCTATGCGAAAGCACTTGAGCTTCGTGACAGCGAAGGCTATACCTTCGTACATCCCTTCGATGATGAAAACGTGATTGCGGGTCAAGGCACGATCGCACTTGAAATTCTGAATGACCTTGATAATATTGATGCCATTGTTGTTCCCATCGGTGGCGGAGGACTTATTTCCGGCATTGCTTATACAGTAAAACAAATTCGTCCTTCAGTTAAGGTCTATGGTGTACAGGCGGCAGGCGCACCAAGTATGTATAACTCGGTTAAGGACGGAGAAATTGAATGTCTTTCTTCGGTCTCTACGATTGCGGATGGTATTGCAGTTAAGAAGCCGGGTGAAAGCACTTTCCGTTATGTCAGCGAGTATGTGGATGAAGTTGCACTTGTCACCGATGACGAGGTATCTTCCGCAATACTCGCGCTGATTGAAAAGCAGAAAATGATCGCCGAGGGAGCGGGAGCGACGGCGGTTGCTGCCGTTATGTTTGATAAATTCAATCTGAAAGGCAAGCGTGTAGTTGCCGTGGTATCGGGCGGTAATATTGATGTTACCAGCCTATCCCGTGTGATCGACAGAGGACTTCTCAAGTCAGGGCGCTCCTCGAGTCTTCTTATCGAGCTGATCGACAAGCCCGGGCAGCTGAAGGAGATCTCACGCATTATTGCCGACTGTGGCGGCAACGTAACCGGCGTTCACTACGAAAAGGGCAACACCGAGAGCGTCAACGGCTGTTTTCTCCGTATCGAAATGGAAACAAGAGATTTTGAGCACGTTAACCTCATCACAAAAACACTTCGTGATGAAGGCTTCAAATTAGTGTGATTTTGAAAGGAGTTAAAGCTATGAGCAACAAAATTCAAACAAACAAAGCACCGGCGGCAATCGGCCCCTACTCCCAAGCAGTAGTCGTAGGCAATCTCATTTTTACCTCCGGACAAATTCCGCTAAATTCCGAAACGGGAGTATTGGAGGGCGGTAACATTACCGATCAGACACATAGAGTTTGCAAAAATTTGGAGGCGGTTTTAACCGCTGCAGGCGGTTCTCTGCAGAGTGCCGTGAAAACGGTATGCTTCCTTGCCAATATGTCGGATTTCGCGGCATTCAATGAAGTATACGCACAGTATTTTACCGAAAAGCCCGCAAGAAGCTGCGTTGCGGTAAAGGAGCTTCCCAAGGGGGCGCTTGTTGAGGTAGAGGTCGTAGCGGAGGTGAAACAGAGTTCATGATGGATGCAAGTAAATACCGAGTGGGATATTATCCGGTTGGTAAAGAATATAACAAATGGGTAGAAAAAGACCACGTAGAAAGACCGCCCGTGTGGTGCTCGGTGGATATGCGCGACGGCAACCAAAGCCTTGTCATTCCCATAACCCTTGAGAAAAAAATGGAATATTACAAGGTACTCATCCGCAAGGCCTTTGGTGCTTGCAAGGGCGCAATTGCAGATAAGGACGTAGTAAACACAAGCCTTTCCACCGCGAGGATGCTGCGCTTCAGCTTTGACATATCGCGCGAAGCCGATACCACTGAAACCACCGTTGCGGCATATCTTGATGCAGGCTATCGCACCGCCGACATTATGAGCAAAGGAATGACACTCGTCGGATACAAGCAGTGCGGAGATCTGATCGTAAATTTTTTAGAAAAGGAGAGATATGATGCTTCTTTCAGGTGCAGATATTCTTGTAAAAACCTTAATTGAACAAGGCTGTGATACTGTTTTCGGATATCCCGGCGGTCAGATACTGAACGTATACGACAGCCTTTATAAATACCAAAATGAAATCAATCACGTTCTGACCGCTCACGAGCAGGGTGCGGCGCATGCCGCCGACGGCTATGCGAGAACCACCGGAAAGGTCGGCGTAGTCATCTCCACTTCCGGACCAGGTGCAACGAATCTCGTCACGGGCATCGCTACCGCTTATCTCGATTCCATCCCGATGGTTGCGATCTGCGGGAACGTACCGACGACACAGATCGGTACGGACAGCTTTCAGGAGATTGATATTACAGGCGTCACGCTCCCCATCACCAAGCATAACTACTTCGTCAGCGACGTTGCTGATTTGGCGGATACCATTCGCGAGGCATTCAAACTCGCAAAATCGGGCAGACCCGGACCCGTTCTCATTGATGTTCCCAAGGATGTGCAGATTGCGAAATACGAATATGAGCCCGCTTCTCCCGTAGAGAAAGACGAGCCGTTCGCTGCAAAAGATGTACGCATAGAAGAAGCGGCAACCATCATCAATGCCGCAAAGCGCCCATTCATTTACTTTGGTGGTGGCGTGATCACATCGGGCGCGCAGGATGAAGTCCTCGCCCTTGCCGAGAAAATTGATGCTTCCATCGGTTGCTCCCTAATGGGACTTTCTGCGATTCCCACCGACCATCCGAGATTCCTCGGTATGCAGGGGATGCACGGTCGATACTCTTCCTCTATGTCGATGCACAATGCCGACGTGATCATCTCTCTTGGCGTTCGCTTTAACGACCGCGTTACGGGTAATCGTACCAAATTTGCCATGGGAGCAAAGATCGTTCACGTGGACGTAGACGGCTCGGAGTTAAATAAAACCGTTAACTCTGTCTGCGGTCTGCGCGGTGACGTCAAGCTCACGTTACAAAAGCTTCTTCCTATGCTGAACGCAGAAGCCAAGCCCACTTGGATGGAAAAGGTGGCGGCATTCCGCGTGGAAGAAGAAAGTTATCTTGATAACCGTGAGGGACTTACTCCTCGCAGAGCCATTCTCACCGTCAACAAGTACCTCGGTGAAAACACCGCTGTATGTACCGATGTTGGTCAGCATCAGATGTGGTCTGCGCAGAACTTGAAATTCCGTACTGCAAGACGCTTTGCATCAAGCGGCGGTCTTGGCACAATGGGATATGGCTTTGGCGCGGCAATCGGCGCGGCATACGGCACGGGTGAGCGAAGCGTGCTGATTACGGGTGACGGTAGCTTCGGTATGAATCTCAACGAGCTTGCCACCGCCGTTCGTTACAACGTCCCCGTTGTGGTCGTCATCATGAACAACGGTGTTCTCGGAATGGTTCGCCAATGGCAAACGCTGTTCTACGATAAGCATTATTCAAACTCGGTACTCGAAAGAAAAACCGATTTCGCCGCTTTTGCAAAGTCCTTCGGAGCAGACGGTGAAGCGGTCACAAGCCCCGAAGAATTGGATGCAGCGCTCGGTCGTGCATTTGCATACGAAGGCCCTTACATCATTGATTGCAAGATCGACAAGGACGAATTCGTTCTTCCCATGCTCCCGCCGGGCGGCAGTATGGATGACATTATTACGAAATTGGAGGTGGAATTATGAACCGATATACGTTAGCTGTATTGGTACGAAATCAATTCGGTGTGCTGAACCGACTGACAAGCATGTTCCGCCGCCGACAGTTCAACATCAGCTCTATCACGGCAAGCGAAACCGAATCGGGAGAATATTCTCGCATTACCTTCAGCTTTGATGGGGAGGAAAACGGCAAGGTTCAGCTTGTCAACCAGCTCTACAAATTGCCGGACGTATGTTCCATCAAGGAGCTCACGGCGAACAATTCGCTTAGCTGTGAGCTGATGCTCATTAAACTCAAAAACGATCCCGCCACCCGTGACGAGATCCACGCGGCGGCAGAGGCATTCAAAGCCGAAACCATCGATTACACCAAGGATTCTATCGTCCTTCGCGTGATCGGCAACAGCGCAAAGATGGACGATTTTATTTCCCTTATGCGGGATCACACCATTTTGGAAATCTGCCGTACAGGAACGGCATCTATCGAAAAAGGAAGCGCAACGCTCCGTCAAAACTTAAATTTATAATTCAGAAAGAGGTAATAAACATGGCAAACAGAATCTTTTATCAGCAGGATTGCGATCTTCAGAAGCTCAACGGCAAGACCGTTGCGATCATCGGTTACGGCTCTCAGGGACACGCGCACGCGCTCAATTTAAAGGATAGCGGAGTAAACGTGGTTGTAGGTCTTTACGAGGGCTCAAAGAGCTGG
>JBGVHJ010000077.1:0-40518 GCA_045122255.1 Eubacteriales bacterium
CGAAGTTCCAAATGAGTATAGATAACGACAAATTCCAATTTGTCGAGCTGAATAGGCGTTAAGCGTTGGTGTGATTTTGGTGCAAATTTGGTGCAACACTTTATGCAACGATACTCACGATATTCACGATATCGCACGAAAACACACGATAAAGCTACGATATCAAACGATATTACACGATATTCACGATATCAAACGGTATTGCTAAAACTCCAAGAGATAATTTCTTTTTGGAATTACTTCTATATACAAAAAGCTCTGCTTGGCAGAGCTTTTTGTGTTTTATAGGGCGGTTCAATTTGTAAAAAATTGAGCCGTCCTATTTACTTTTTGCCGTTTTTATGGTATAATCTAACTAATCGATAAACTTGAATTTGACGAGGAGATATTATGGCAAGAGCAAAGTACCAAGTGTTAGTAATTCCATATAAGAAGAACGATAATGATATCTTATATTGCATTTTCAAAAGAAGTGATATGGATGAATGCTGGCAGTTTATTGCAGGCGGTGGAGAAGACGAGGACAAAACACCTATTGTATCTGCACAAAGGGAAGCCTTTGAGGAAGCAGGAATATCTTCCCAAATGTGCTTTACAGAACTGGAAACAAAATGCAGCATTGCTACAGAGTGTTTTAAGAATGCCCGAACTATTTGGGGAGAAGATTGCCTTGTAATTCCCGAACATTGCTTTGCGGTCGAGATGCAAAGTGAGGATATTTCTATTTCCCACGAACATGGATGTTTTGAATGGGTGGATTATTCCACCGCAAAAGAAAGGCTGAGATACGACAGCAACAAGGTCGCGTTGTGGGAACTCGATAACAAAATTAAACTCGGTATAATAAACTGACCAATTCCAATTTGTCGAGCTTAATAGGCGTTGAATGTTGGTGTGATCTTGGTGCAAATTTGGTGCAACACTTTATCGGGCGATACTCACGATATTCACGATATCAAACGGTATTGCTAAAACTCAAAGAGATAATTTCTTTTTGGAATTACTTCTATATACAAAAGCTCTGCTTCGGCAGAGCTTTTTGTGTTTTATAGGGCGATTCAATTTCTAAAGAATTGAGCCGTCCTATTTACTTTTGTTTAAATATATGGTATAATAAGTATATTAGATAAAGTTGAATTTGAAGAGGTGTAATATGGCAAATTTAATTGTAATCTGCGGACCTCAAGCAGTTGGAAAGATGACTGTCGCAGAAAGTGTCAGAGACAAGCTCAAATATAATCTTATGATGAATCATGACAGCATAGAAGTGTCCGATAAGATCTTTGGTTTTGCTACACCTGCACAAAAAGAGTTCAATGCGGTCTTTAGGGAAAAAGCTTTTGAAGTAGCGGCAAAGCATAATGTAGACTTACTGTTTACTTTTGTATGTGCTTTCGAAATTCCGGAAGAAAGAGAATATCTAACTAAGCTTGCCCACTTGTTTGAATCAAATGGGGGACAGTTCTATTTTGTCGAACTGAGTACCGACCTTGAGACAAGACTTATGAGAAATACAACACCGCACCGAATGGAAAGAAAAGCTTCCAAGAGAGATATAGATTGGAGCAGAGCAAATCTATTAAAAGACGCAGAACGGCATAGACTCAATTCAGCACCGGATGAAGTTTGGTTTGAGCATCATCTGAAAATTGATAATACAAATCTCGAACCGGATGAGGTTGCCGATATTATTATCAGCACTTTTAATCTGTCGGCCAACGATAAAGAAGAAAAGGAATATCGTTTTGGCGTGTAATGGCATAATACAACTTAAAACAAACTTTAATTTAACGGAGTTCAAAAATGATTTTCAAGGGAATTTCGAAAAAATTTTCGCTATTAAATGAAGACCAATATAATACAATAGGCGATTTCTGGGATGAAATGGCTTTATTATATGGATTGGAAAACCTGCAAGGGTTAGGTTATAAATGGGCGGACAACAAAATATTTTACGCAATAGGGTTAAAAGTCGGCGATATAAAAGATTACGACCTATGCATAGACTTGCCTGACACAAATTGGATCACCGTCAATGGTGAAACAGAAAAGCTTAAAGAAATTTATAACGACATTTATAAATCCGGACCGTTAAAATACGAGATTGAGACATTTGATGAAGATGGAAAATGCCAGATAAAATATTATCGATAAAATATAGAAGAAACGACAACGGCGTCTTATTTTGCTAAATAAGACGATGAAGGGAGGATCAAAATTGGAATTCAACGAAAAATTGCAAGAGCTGAGAAAACAAAAGGGAATGACTCAAGAAGAGCTGGCAAAAGAGCTTTACGTCTCTCGTGCAGCCGTCTCAAAGTGGGAATCGGGCAGAGGATACCCGAATATCGACTCACTGAGGGCAATTGCCAATTTTTATTCTGTCTCGGTGGACGAATTACTGTCCGGTGACGAGGTTCTGACCGTTGCCGAAGAAGATAGTAAGGAAAGGGAAAGCCACGTCAGAGACATCGTCTTCGGCATGCTTGATATTAGCGCGCTGATATTCTTTTTCCTGCCATTTTTTGCTCATCAAGTGGATGGCGGAATAATGGAGGTTTCGCTCTTGGGGCTTACTGAGATAAATCCCGTATTGCGGGGCGCTTATTTTGCGGTCATTATCGGAATTATCTTTATCGGGTTGGCAACTCTTATTTTTCAGAAATTAACTGCGCGCTTATGGCTAAAAATGAAAGCTATATTATCTTTAGCAATCGGAGGCCTTGGAGTATTTCTTTTCATTGTCAGTCCTCAGCCTTATGCCGCCGCTTTGCTCTTCATTTTCCTTGCTATCAAAGCGATTATGCTGATAATTAAACGATGATACGAAAAGTAACGGGGAAGAAACGCCCCGTTTCTTGCTTATTTGGGAAACCTGCTTTATAATTGATTCAAGCGAAAGCTAATTAAATAAAGCAGGTAAGGAAAATGAAAAAAACAAGAGCATTATCATTCATCATCGCAATATCTTCCTTCGTTGCATTTGCAACATGGACAGTATTGGTATCTTTTACAGACGTTCAGGCAATAGGACCGCTATCGTCTTCGGTTGGATTTGCAACGCTAAACGGTTATTTTCACAATCTGATAGGTGTAAATCTTACGCTTTACAATATCACCGATCTCCTAAGCATCATCCCCATAGGTATGGCGCTTGGATTTGAGATCCTTGGAATAATTCAATGGATAAAAAGAAAGAAGCTTTCAAAGGTTGATTTCAGCCTGTTTGTGTTGGGCGGCTTTTATGTTGCGGTATTGGCTACTTACGGAGCTTTTGAGGTGCTTGCGATCAATGCAAGACCCGTACTGATCGAAGGCGTTCTTGAAGCCTCATATCCATCTTCAACCACAATGCTGGCGCTATGTATAATCCCAACCGCCGCAATGCAACTACACGGCAGAATTAAAAACAACGCGATCAGAATAGCGGTCATAGCTATATTGATTGCTTTTACCGCGTTTATGGTAATTGGAAGGACCATATCCGGAGTTCATTGGATAACGGATATAATAGGCGGCGCACTGATAAGCACGGGGTGGGTCTCTCTGTATTATGCAATTACCGCAAAACCGTAAAACATAATAAGTATAAGAAAAAGGAGAGGCAGGACCTCTCCTTTTAAAGTATATATTACTTAAGCTCGATAACGCTTTCGTCCCACTTTGCGGGTGCTTCATAACCCATAAGGTTAACCATTGTAGCCGCTACGTTGGAAAGACCGAAATTGCCCTCGTCTGCCTTAACGGTATAGTGATTCTTAGCATCGGTATTGTCGTAAATGATGCAGGGAACCTTATTGAGGGTGTGGCTGGTCTTAGCCTTCATCTTGCCATTCTTGTCGACCTTGGGCTGACCCTTCTTGTCCATCTCGAACATTTCGTCAGCGTTTCCGTGGTCTGCGGTAATAAGAGCTACGCCGCCTAATCTGTCGAGAACAGGAAGAATTCTGCCGAGCTGAAGATCAAGAGCCTCCATAGAGCATCTTGTTGCCGCAAGGCTACCGGTGTGACCAACCATGTCGCCGTTGGGGAAGTTAACTCTGTAATAATCGTACTTGCCGCCCTCAAGAGCCTCGATGAGCTTATCCGTGATCTCTGCGCACTTCATCCAGGGTCTCTGCTCGAAGGGAACTACGTCGGAGGGAACCTCAACGTATGTCTCATTCTCCTCAGAGAACTTGCCCGACTTATTACCGTTCCAGAAATATGTTACGTGACCGTATTTCTGAGTCTCGGAGATAGCATACTGCTTAACACCGGTGTTAGCAAGGTACTCACCCATAGTTTCGGTGATCTCGGGAGGATTTACAAGGAACTTGGAGGGGATATGAAGGTCGCCATCGTATTCAAGCATACCTGCATAAACAACCTTAGGAACGCGAACTCTGTCGAACTTGTCAAACGCACCCTCGGGAGCGTCAAAGGTCTTGGAGATCTCAATGGAACGGTCGCCGCGGAAGTTGAAGAAGATAACGCTGTCGCCATCCTCAACGGTACCAACGGGTTTGCCGTTCTCGGCAATAACAAAGGGGGGAAGATCCTGGTCAATTACCTTGTATTCAGCTCTGTAGGTCTCTACAGCCTCGTGAGCGCTTGCAAACTGTCTGCCCTCGCCGAGAACGTGAGTCTTCCAACCAAGCTCGACCATAGACCAGTCAGCCTCGTAACGGTCCATAGTGATCTTCATTCTTCCGCCGCCGCTTGCGATCTTGATAGAGCAGTTAGCGTCGGAAAGAGAAGCGATATATTCTTCAAAGGGATCGATGTACTCAAGTGCGCTGGTCTCACCAACGTCACGACCGTCTATGAGAATATGAACGCGGACGTTTGCAATACCCTCAGCCTTCGCCTGAGCGATCATAGCCTTGAGGTGATCGATGTGTGAGTGAACGTTACCGTCGGAGAAAAGACCGAGGAAATGAAGTGTGGAATTGTTAGCCTTAACGTTGCCAACGATCTCCTGCCAGGTAGAAGAAGCAAACATTTTGCCGCTTTCGATACTCTGAGTTACAAGCTTCGCACCCTGAGCAAACACCTGACCGGCGCCGAGCGCATTGTGTCCAACCTCACTGTTACCCATATCATCGTCAGAGGGAAGTCCAACTGCAGTTCCGTGAGCCTTGAGGGCGACCATAGGATAATTTGCCATAAGTGCATCAAGGTTAGGGGTGTACGCACCGGCAACAGCGTTGGAAATGGTGTCGGGAGCAAGACCTACACCGTCCATAACAATAGTAAGAACGGGGCCTTTAACGCCGTCAAACGCGGCAGATTTCTTAAGTGTAAGAGCCATTTTTTATATTCCTCCATAAAATTAATCAATTTTGTACCAAATTATAGTATAACCGATTTTGCGAGATTTTGCAAGAGATTTTCCGAAAAATTTATGATGAATTTTATGTTAACGTTGCTGAATGCTTTGTAAAAAATGACAGTTGTCGACAATCAGCGACCACAAATCACACAGAATTCACATATCAACAGTAAATATTTACAAATAATACTTGCCTTTTTCTCATATATATAGTATCATTATTATGTATTATTGTATACTGGAGGTAAGGATATGTTCGGCTATATCCGCACAGATACGCCTGAATTGCGCGTAAGAGAAAATGAATACTATCGCGCTGTGTATTGCGGACTTTGCCGTGCGCAGGGAAAGTGCACCGGTCAGTGCTCGAGAATGACGCTAAGCTACGATATGACCTTTTTGGCGCTCCTTCGCCTTGCCATTTCAAACGAAAAGCCCGAGATCAAGGTCGGAAGATGTATAGCACACCCCTTCAAAAAACGTGCTTACCTTGCAGAATGCGATGCGCTTAATTATTGCGCCTATGCCTCCGCTTTGCTGTTTTACGGCAAGACCGTTGACGATATTATCGATGAAAGAGGCAAAAAGAGATTCAAGGCAAGGCTTATAAAGCCATTTGCTTCAGGCATGCGTAAAAAAGCTTTAAAGCAATACGCTCTGCTTGACGAAAAGATAGCAAAAGGTCTGAAAAAGCTATCCGAGATCGAGAAGAAAAAGCTTCCTTCCGTGGATGTTCCTGCAGAGCATTTCGGTGAAATACTCGCCGATATAATTTCCTTCGGTCTTGAAGGGAAAGACGAAGTCATTATGAAAAATATCGGTCGCCATATTGGTAAGTGGATATATATCCTTGATGCCTGCGACGATCTTGCAGATGACATCGAAAAAGAGAGATTCAATCCGTTCATTTACCTATACGACGGCTCACCGCTTACCGAAGAGCTGAAGCACGACGTTAACACCTCGCTGAAGCTTGAGCTTCTTGCGGCTGAGCCCGCATTTGACCTCATTGATTTTGAAGGAAAATCCGATATTGAGGGAATAATCAAGAATATAATGTACCGCGGTATGCCTGATGTGGCAGAAAGGGTTCTTGAGCTCAACGGAAAGACTAAAGCTTCAAGAAAGCACAAAAAGAAGAAAGGACAATCCTGAAATGGCTGAATATAGAGATCCGTACAGCATATTGGGGGTATCTCAGGATGCGACCGACGAGGAAATAAAGGACGCATACAGAAAGCTTGCAAGAAAATACCATCCTGATAAATATACCGACAGTGATATGAAAGAGATCGCCGAAGAAAAAATGAAGACGGTCAATGCCGCATACGAGGAGATACAACAGATCCGCTCGGGTAAATCAACAGGCGGATACAATGATTTCGGCGGCTACGGAAGAACAAATTATTCCAATGACCGTTATAATTATGCTCAGATAAGAAGAAATATAAACGGTGGAAATTACTCGGCAGCTGAGGAAGAGCTGAATAGAGTCAACGAGGGTGACCGAGCGGCTGAATGGCACTATCTTATGGGTTGTGTCCTTTTGAAAAAGGGATATACTCTTGATGCTCAGAAAATGATAAACAAGGCTTGCACCATGGATCCCGGAAACCCCGAATACCGCGCCGCAAGAGACCGCATAAATATGATGGCAGGCGGCTACGGACGGTATGCAGGCACAACCGAGTCAAGCTCCTGCTCGGGATGTGACGTTTGCTCGTCATTGCTTTGCCTCGATTGCTGCTGCGAATGCTTCGGCGGTGACCTGATTCGCTGTATTTAACTTTTTGATTATTGGGAGTTAAAAATGAAAAGAGGAATACCTCAAAAAACAAAAAAACTGACCATGGGTGCTCTGCTTGCCGCCATGGGAGTTGCCCTGATATTCATCGGCGCGCTGATAGAAACGCTTGACCTTACGGTCGCGGCACTCGCATCATTCTTTTGCATATTCGCCATAATAGAGCTTGGCGGAATATATCCTTGGCTGATATATGCGGTTACGGGAATACTGGCTGTAGTTCTTATGCCATATAGCCTTGGAGGCTGGTATTATCTCCTGCTTTTCGGATATTATCCGATATTGAAAGAAAAGCTTGATAAGCTTATAAAGCCCGTCGCATGGACAATTAAAATACTTTTCTTCAATTTGACGCTTGTCCTCGGCACCGCCGTTGCTTTTATGCTTTTCTTCGGAAATACCGAGGGAAAAACGCTGATCGATGCATTTATGTACGTTTTCGGCGGGGAAGAGGTTGGGGAATGGTTTGCTGTCGGCATCTATCTTCTCGCCAATCTTACCTTCATAGTATACGACTTTGCGCTGACGAAGATCATTATTTTCTATTTTGCCAAAATACGCAAACGTCTCAAATTTCTTAAATAAAAACGAAAAGAGATTTTCATTTCAGAAAATCTCTTTTCGTTTTTATTGTGATCATATAGCATATTTTTCTTTCATAAATGCATCGATCTCGCCTCTTGAGGGCATAGATTCCGCGGCGCCGATCCTCGTTACAGAAAGCGCGGCGGTGCAATTTGCGAATTTCAATGCTGTCTCAATATCCATTCCTTCGCCAAGAGCTGTAGCAAATCCGCCATTGAAGGCGTCTCCGGCACCGGTGGTCTCAACCGCATCCACCTTGATTCCGGGGATCTGTATCTCGCAGCAACCGTCGGTATAGTACGCGCCGTTTACGCCTAGAGTGATAATGACGTTTTTCACACCCATATCCAGAAGCTTCTTAGCCGCCGCTTTAGCATCGTCAACCGAATTTATCTCAATTCCGGTAAGATACCCAGCCTCGGTCTCATTGGGAGTTATGTAGTCAACCATCTCAAGAAGCTCATCTGCAAGAGGACGGTAGGGAGCAGGGTTGAGAATAAACGGCTTGTTATATTTCTTTGCGAGTTTTGCCGCGGCATATATCGGTTCGTCACCGGTCTCAAGCTGTGTCAAAACAACGTCGCAATCAGCAAAGTCCGCTTCAGCTGACATTACGTCGCATTCATTCAAGATAAGGTTGGCACCTTGAATGATAAGAATTCTGTTTTGCGCGTCGGTCTTATCTATCTCAATGATTGCGGTGCCCGTGTTAACACCCTCGGAAATCTTTATATATTTTTTGTTAAAATTTTTTTCGTTATAAAAATCATGAAGACAGTTAGAAAGAGCATCGTCGCCAATGCGCGCAATAAGCAGAGCTTCACTGCCGGACATATGTGCGGCTATCATCTGATTCGATCCCTTTCCGCCGGGACTTGTACGGATAAGATCGCCTATAGCAGTCTCTCCCGCAACAGGAAGATGAGAAGCAAATCCGGTTAAATCAACGTTACAGCTACCGGGGCCGATTACTTTTGCCATTTTACATACCTCCAAATATCGTCATTTTTCTTCGGATAAGATTTTCCAAACGCGCAAAGCCGCGATCTGGGTCTTTGCGTCAGGAATTTCACCGTTAATTATCATTTCAAGCACTTTCTCAAGCTTGATCTTTTCACACTCAAGGAATTCGTCATCATCGAGGTCCTGCTCGCCAAATTTCAATCCTCGAGCAAAATACATATAAATGACCTCGCTGAGAAGCGCAGGGGAGGGGTACATCTCTCCAAGATAGATAAGCTCCTCACACTCAGCACCGGTTTCTTCCTTTAATTCCCGCAAAGCCGCCGAGGCAAGATCGTCGCGTTCGCCCTTTTCGAGCTTTCCCGCAGGGATCTCAAGGGTGCATTTTCTGTGAGCATAGCGGTATTGCTTAACAAGTATGATCTCGCCATCGTCGGTCAAGGGAAGCACGCAAACTCCGCCGTTGTGATTGCAATATTCACGAACACTCTCGCTTCCGTCGGGCAGAATCACCTCATCACGGTATAGATGAAGCACCTTGCCGTCGAATATCAGTTCACTGTGTTTTTCTTTTTCAATAAGCTTGCTCTCGTCAATCATAAGCACCTCGATTTATTTTAATGATATAATTATACACCATTTTATATTTTTTGTAAAGTATACTTGATTATTTTTTCAAAATATGATAAAATGTTTTTGGTTATTAAATTCAGGAGAAGTAAAATGAACGTAAAAGAAGAATTCTCAAGAACTGCATACGTTTACGGTGAGGATGCCGTTAAATCACTGCAAAATGCCCGAGTCGCGGTTTTCGGTGTGGGCGGAGTCGGCGGATACATTTGCGAGGCTCTTTGCCGCGCAGGTGTCGGTCACATCGACATATTTGACCGTGATACCGTATCGGTTTCAAATATAAACCGTCAGATAATCGCGCTTCACTCAACGGTTGGCAGACCCAAGGTTGAAGTAATGAAGGAAAGAATGCTTGATATCAACCCCGATTGTGATATAAATGCATATAACGTGTTCTATCTTCCAGAAAATGCCGATGAATTCGATCTTTCAAGGTATGATTACATAGCCGATGCGGTTGACACAGTAGCCGCTAAGCTGGAGATCGCAGTGAGAGCGCACAGCTCCGGTGTTTCTGTCATTTCAGCCATGGGAGCGGGAAACAAGACCGATCCGACGAGATTTGAGGTCGCCGACATAAATGATACAACCGTATGTCCGCTTGCAAGAGTTATGAGAAGAGAACTGAAGGCAAGAGGCATAAAGAAATACAAGGTAGTATATTCAAAGGAAGAACCCAGAAAAAGCGGTGTTACCGATCCTGAAACGGGTAAAGCAATACCCGGTAGTCTCTCCTTCGTTCCGTCCGCAATGGGACTTATAATGGCAGGGGAAATCATCAATAGCTTAATAAAAAACACATAAATGCAGCCTCGATTAAAAAAGTCGAGGCTTATTTTTTGTTCTGTAGAGTTCAAAAAATAGATGTCAGTATCTCAAGAATTGTGAAGAAATCACATGTTTAAATCAATTTTGTCCATTCACGCCCGAATTTCAGCATGATATAATTAATTCGTTGATGCTTAAGAGTATTTTGATATTGACACGGTGCTCGTTTTATGTTAGAATATTAATATATTAAAATTATCAGGAGCTTATAATGAGCATTAGATTTGGAAACGTAACACTTAAGCACGGGCTTATGTTAGCACCAATGGCTGGCTTTACGGATTACTCGTTCAGAAAGATATGCAGAGACCGCGGTGCGGAATATACCGTCAGCGAAATGGTATCCGCAAAAGCGCTTTGCTATGAACAGATTTCCAAGAAGAATATTCTATCTGCCTCAAAAACCGCACCGCTTGCGGTAGTCAGACACGAAGAAAATCCAATGGCGATACAGCTTTTCGGCGGAGAGCCCGATTTTGTTGCGGAAGCCGCCGCAATGATCGAATCAAGAGAATACAAGACCTGCATATCCGAGGCATCTCCCGTTGCAATCGACATAAACATGGGATGCCCTATGCATAAGATAGTCGGTAACGGCGAAGGAAGTGCCCTGATGAAAAATCCCACGCTTGCCGCAAAAATTGTCGAGTCTACCGTTAAGGCTTTGAAGCATACACCTGTTACCGTTAAAATTCGTGCAGGATGGGACAGCAATTCCAAAAACGCTCCCGAAATGGCTAAAATGCTTGAAGCGGCAGGCGCGTCACTCATCTGCGTTCACGGCAGGACGAGAGAAGAAATGTATAATCCCGGTATAGATATAAACATAATTGCAGACGTAAAGAAATCTGTTAAAATTCCCGTTATCGGAAACGGTGATATCTATTCCGCAGACGACGCCAAGAGAATGCTTGAAATTACCGGATGTGACGGCTTGATGATCGGAAGAGGAGCTCTGGGCAACCCTTGGCTATTTTCCGAGATCGCCGCATTTATGAATGGCGAAAACTATGAATCACCCTGCCTTGAAGAACGTCTTGAAACCTGCCTTGAGCACATTCGTCTTATACGAGATTGCAAGGGAGAACACACCGCGGCTGCCGAGATCAAAAAGCACGCGGCGCTTTACATAAAAGGTGTACGAAGCGCGGCATCTGTAAGAGACAGAATAATGAAAACAACCTCGACCTCTGAGATAGAGCTGATAATCAACGAGCTTATGGAGGCTAATTTATGAGTAATTTTGCAAAAATAATTTCGCATGATACAAGATTTGCAAAGATGCTCTCCCTGGAGCTTTCGCATGTCGGTGTCGATAGCTTTGAGCTCGACGGAAATTTTAATGATTCGGATAAATATTTTCTGGTAGTTGATCTCGATGGCGACTTTGACATTGAAGCCGATAAGCTTACAAGGAACTGTGTATTAATCGGTTTCACTAAAAAGGAGCAGACTCCCGATAACGGTCAGCCCGCTTCATGCGCTACTGTGTTCCGAAGACCTTTTTTGATGTCCGAATTTCTGGCGGTTTTCAACGGTGAAAAAGTATCGTCAAGCTCTCACAAAAGAAACAACGGAAGGGTAAAGCACGGCAAGCCAAATTTTCTTACGGTAAGCAACAGTGCAACCGAAGCGCTTTGGGGAGACATTAAGATACCGCTTAGTGAAAACGAATATAAAGTTTTATCGCTTCTTTGTAAAAACAGAGGCGAGACCGTTGAAAGAGAGAAAATATACTCTCTTCTCGGTGCGGAAGATGGCAATATGGGCGACGTTTATATCTGCCACCTCAGAAGAAAGATCGATAACAAGCTTGGTCTAAAGCTTATTTATACAATTCGCGGCAAGGGCTATATGCTCAAAAACTAATGCCGCATTCCGACCCGAACGTCGGATAGGAGGTCATTATGAACAATTTAACCTTTGACAAAAACAGCTTCTATTGGGACGGTAAGCCTTTTCGCATAATTGCGGGTGATATTCATTATTTCCGCATACATCAGAACGATTGGGCAAAGAGACTTGATCTCGCCGTTGATTTCGGTCTTAATACTATACAGACCTACGTTCCGTGGAATGCACATGAGCCGAAAAAGGGAGTGTTCAACTTTGAAGGAATGCTTAATATCGGTGCTTACCTGAAGCTTTGCCACGAAAAGGGACTTAAGGTGCTTCTTCGTCCCTCGCCGTATATCTGCTCTGAATGGGATCTCGGTGGGCTTCCCTCAAGACTTCTCAAGGATAGAGAAATGGCTATCCGTTCATCAGACCCTAAATATCTTAAAGAGGTCAAGGAGTATTACGATAGACTTATCCCTGAGTTTTTGCCCTATCTCGCAACAAACGGCGGCCCGATAATCGCCGTCGCCATTGAAAACGAGTACGGTAGTTATGGAAACGACCATGAATATATGAACGCTCTTGCTGATATGCTCCGCGATGGCGGTGTTGACGTGCCTTTCTACACAACCGATGGCGACCGAAACTATATGCTTACCTTCGGAAGACAAAGTAAAACAGATTTCTTCGGTGTAAACTACCGTGCGGCTGTTGGCACATCAGAACATGCTGCAAAATGCGCCCGCGAAAACGGAGATGACATGCCCTTTTTCGTTGGTGAATTTTGGGCAGGAAGAAGTATGCATTGGGGCGAGCCCTTCTACCACCGTCCACCTTCTCAGACCTCTAAGGGCTTTAAGGAGGCATTGGAGTTTGGCGGAAACGTTTGCTTTTATATGTTCTCGGGAGGCACGAATTTCGGCTTTATGGGTGGAGGAAATATCGGAACCTCGTTCAGTCCGAGACCCGATACTCAGTCACGGTTTATTCCTCACACTACTTCCTACGACGTTGATGCTCTTATCAGCGAGGACGGTCGCCCCACCGAAAAGTATTTCCTTTGTCGCGACGTGCTCGACGAGTATCTCGGAAGAGAAAAGAGACCTCATATTTTGCCCGAGCGCGCTACTCAAAGCTTCACTGTTGAGATGACTAAATCCGCAGACCTATTTGAAAATCTCGAAAATATAAGCGAATATCAAGGCAAGACACCTCTTCCAAAGCCAATGGAATATTTCGGACAGAATTACGGACTCATTCTATATTCTACAAAGCTTGATGCATTTAACGAAGTTCACATAAAAATTCAGCCCCAGAAGTTCAAGGACAGAGCCAACATCTTCGTTGACGGTAATTGGTTTGCTACCTATATGCGTGACAGAGGATGTCGTGCCGCGGAGTCGACCTACATGGCTCCCGATGGAATTGCCGCGCTCGATCAAACAGGTAATGAGCGTAAAATAGACGTTCTCGTCGAAAATATCGGCAGGATCAACTTTGGCAAATATATGTCCGACGAGCGTAAGGGTATGGAGGACGGACTTTTATACGGTAGCGTTAAGCTTTTCGGATACGAAACAAGAACCATACCGCTTGAAGACCTTTCGCGTCTTGAATGGAAGGAAAATTCTCATAAAGACCATAAACCTTGCTTCTTCAAAGGTCACTTTGATGCCCAAAGCGGTGTAGACACTTACGTAAGCTTTGAAAATCTCGGTCACGGTTATATCTGGATAAACGGCTTCAATATCGGCAGATACGACAGCGCAGGACCGCAGATGACGCTTTATCTCCCCGGACATTTTTTGAAATCCTCCGATAACGAGATAATTGTGCTTGATATTGATCCGACCGGAGAAAGAAAAACAGTGCATTTCCTCGATCACGAAATTCTCGAGGGACAGTCAGAAGAATTATCATAAAAAAAAGAATCACCGATGAACCTCAGGATCATCGGTGATTTTTATTAAAGCAAAAGATCAAAATAATATACGGGAAGAGCACTCCAGCCGTGGCAAAGGCTACCCGCGTCGCTGAATGCGCGCCAACCGTCGATCGTCTCCCAGAAGGTAGTAGCACCGCAGGATAGCATATATCCGTATTTCTCCTCGATATCATTTATAATATATTTTTTATAAGTGTCACCGAAGGTAAGGAGGGCATCGTAAAAATAACTGTTCATTGAAAGGGTAACGTCTGTTATCTCGCCGCGCTTCGAGATCAATTTTTCCGCAAGATCCTTGCCTCCAACACCTGCAAGGATTGCAAGGGAATTGCCGATAATTGAAACTCGGTTGTCCTCGCTGCTATTCATAAACATTTCCTTTTCGGCATCAAAAAGCACATGCAAAATGCCATCGGAAAGTGCTTTCTTGTCAACGTCTGTCATCATTCGCATTTCTTCATACATAGGAAGAACATACAAGAACATTGCGTTGAGGCAAATATCATAACGCACCATTTCGCCAAGAGGCTTTCCGTAACCGGTATTTCCATCCGACCACTCGTAAAAATTCCACGCGGGAGCCTTGAGCGCAGGAATCATTCCGCTTTCATCAATAAGGCTTTTAAGTGTATTGATAATTGAGTCAAGTGCTAATGAAACCTCATCGATAACCGTTTTATCGCCGCTGTATTTTACGTAATCATATACCTGCTGAATAAAAGTAAGGCTGAAAAAGGGAATTGGCAGATCGGTCATTGTAGGAGAAGTGATACGAATAAGACCGTTATGAAGCGATCTTGCAAGCAATACAATATTGTATCTTGCATATCTGTATTCCTCAAATGCAATATATCCGCAGAGCATCTGATTACGGCTGTCAAGCGAATAAAGCGCTTGCTCACGCCAAGGGCAATCCTCATAATGCTCGTGCATACAGCAGATCAGTGTATGTACCGAGGTGTCGTATATTCTTTGATGGAGCTCATTGTCAAATACCTTTTCTTTAATGTTTAAAGGGTAGACGATCGGCTTGATACCGATATATCCAAGCTTTATCGGTTTCTTATATTCGATTTCAAGATATCGACCCGCGATCCTTCGCATACCGCCAAAGAATTTGTTGTTTCCTTTATTTGCCACGAATTCAACCGAGAAATCACGGGGACCGATGATCCTGGGCACTCTTCCGTTATCATCAAGGTGTTCGCCGAAAACTATAAGCAGCTCCTGATCTTCCTCACTGATAAAATCAAGGTCAAGGTGTCCTGCGCATTCCTTTCCGAAATCTATCAGCAAACGGTTGCCGTCATCATTAACTTCTACGGGTATTCTTGGCAGAAGCTTCAAATTTTCTATCTTGCGAGGGAAAATATTATTTGTCTTATCAACTAAGACTGATTTGCCGAAGGGAGCATTTTTATCGAGCGTATTATCATAACGGTAAGAAAGACCGAGCTGGCTTGTGATCCTTTTACAAAGTCCGTTAGTATAGTTCGGATTCATTCTTGAAGAAACGTTTTCGTTACTGGATGCAACAGTATTTTTATTTTGACTTATTTCAAAAATTACACCCGGCTCAGCCTTCACGTATGTCGAGCTTGGATTTCCAATATGCCAAACGGTTATCTTCAACTCATTTTTTCCAATTTTGCAGAGCTTATCAAGCGGGAAAACATCATAGCATTTATGAAACGGATAATCTGCACACGATCCGATTGCACATAACTCACCGTTAAGATATGCTTCAAAATTACCGTCGACCGAAATATTAAGATTAACGTTTTCAATCTTATCCAGACTAAATTCAACTAAGAAATCGGCATATTCATCTTCATTATCTACATTATTGATCCAAATCCATTTACTGTTTTCAAACATAAATACCACCTATTAATAAACTAAATTCACAAGATCAAGCTTTTTAAGTATCTTTTTTTCAGAAAAGGGAACCCTTTCGCCCATAACGAGCTGGTAATCTTCATGCCCCTTGCCGGCAAGCAGGACGAAGTCTCCGTCCTCTGCAAGCTCATAAGCCTTGGCAATCGCCTCCTTGCGGTCGGGAATGAGATACACAGGCTTGCTTCTGTCGGTTATATGAGAATTTATATCGTTTATAACGTCCATCGGATTTTCATTGTTTGGGTTGTCCGAGGTGATTATAATAACGTCAGCCCCTGCTTCTGCGGACTTCGCAAGTTCCTCGCGCCTGCCGAAGGTTCTGCCTCCAACGCTACCGAATAAAACGATTATTCGTTTAGGCTCATACTCTCTGAGTGAATTCAAAACCGCGGTAAGACTTGCGCCGTTGTGGGCATAGTCAATTACAAAAAGGGAATCGGGCTTTGATTCAAGCTCAACGGTTTCAAATCTTCCCGAAACCGAGAGCCTTGAAAGCTCATCGATCACGTTTTCGGTGTCTAATCCCATAAGCGAGCAAATTGCAACTGTCAACAAACCGTTTTCAACGCTATAAAGTCCGGGAATCGGTATAAATCCGTTAACTCCGTGATTATCGAGAGATATGGGAGAATCGTTTCCGGAGAAGAGGTCGAATGAAACTCCCGGGCGGACTCCGCTTTTAAGCTTAACCGCATTCTTTGCAAACAGATCGCATTTTTCTCTGCCCTTTGCTGATGTGGAAATAATTCTTTCGCATGCTACTCCGTCTATCATAAAAGCACTTGCTTCGCTATCGGCATTAATGACGATATTTTTTGCTCCGTAGTCGGTGAAAAGCAACTTCTTACTATTTTTATAGTGCTCCATATCCGGGTGCTCTACGCCGCCGATGTGATCCTCATACAAATTTGTAAAAGCACATATATCAAAATTAAGCCCTTGAGTACGCTTTTGCCACAATGCCTGAGAGGATACCTCGATCACGACGTCGGTAACACCGCAATCGCGCATCTCACGAAGCGTCCTCTGGAGTTCAAGGCAGTCGGGTGTTGTGTTAGCGGTCTCGTAAGAGTGCTCACCGTATATCGTGCCGTTTGTGCCGATATAGCCGATATTTACTCCCATTTTACGTGCAATGCTGTAAACTGACAGTGCAACGGTGGTCTTACCCTTGGTGCCCGTGATACCGATAAGGCGCATACCCTCTGCGGGATGACCGTAAAATATAGGAGATATGTGTCGAAGCGCTTCGCCGGTGTCGGGAACTGTGATTATAGCGGCATCGTCGGGCAGATCGATCTTACGCTCCACCACAAAATAACGCGCACCGTTATCGTAAGCATTGCGAGCATACTTGTGACCGTCGGTCAATGCGCCCCTCTTGCAGAAAAACAGACACGTCGGGTGTGCCTGCCGCGAGTTCTGGCAAAGAGAAACGATCTCTCTGCCGCGCAAAGGCTCGGGAACGCTTAATGATATGTAATCAAGATTTCTGATAATCTTTTCGATTTTCATATATCTATACCTTCCAAAATCAGTTCAATAATTCTTTAACGTCAACCGTGACAAACGCACTTTCAATTTCTTCGGAATACTTTTTGATAAATTCCATATTGCATTCGCGCACAATAATCACAAGATAATTATAATCTTCGTGATTATTTGCGAAATTCAAAAGGCTATCAAGCAAAAATTCTTCCCTCATAGGATCAACCTTGTGACAATTGTAAGAAAGCTTCTGCCAAAAAGAGAAGCTTTCTGCAAACAAATGTGCATCGATATGGGTAGCCCGGTTAATCGCTTTTGCCACCCTTACAGCCTCTCGGTCATTTCCGATAATAACGGGAACAAGATACTCGTGCTCCAACCAATTCATAATTCACCCAAAACAGAATAATGTAATAATTTGTCTTAATTATATCACAAATAAGCATCAATGTCATCGAAAACAAAAAAAATTTACACATATTCCAAAATTTCACTTGTAAAATCGATGCCAATATTATATAATTAGGTGTAAATAATATTATTGACTGGTAAAAAATGAAAAAAGAAATAATTTACAGCATATTTTCAAATATGCCAACCCTCGAAACAGACAGGTTTATACTTCGCAAGCTTTCGCTTGACGATACCGACGATATGTACGAATATTCAAAAATGAAAGATGTAACCGAATACCTTACCTGGTCTCCTCATCCCGATAAGGCTTACACCTTTGATTATCTTGCATACCTCCAGCACCGATATAAAACGGGCGACTTTTTCGATTGGGCAATCGTCTGCAAGGATTCGGGAAAAATGATCGGAACCTGCGGTTTCACAAGATTTTTCTTTCAGCACGACGGTTCTGAGATCGGGTACGTGATAAATCCGAAATACCACGGAAAGGGAATTGCAACCGAAGTGGTCGGCAGAGTTATACGCTACGGATTTGAAAATCTTTCTCTTGAACGAATCGAAGGCAAGTTTATGATAGAAAATGAAGCATCTCGCAGAGTTATGGAGAAAAACGGCATGATCTTCGAGGGAGTGAGACGAAACGGAATGCTTATAAAAGGAATTTACCGAAACGTAGGTATCTGTGCAATTATACGCGAAGATTTTTTTAAAAAAGTGTAATTTGGGACTTGAAAAAGTTTCTAAAGTGTGGTATAATCTTTTTTGTGCTTAGCACGAATTTAATATTGCGCGCCTCCATAGTTAAATGGATATAATAAGCCCCTCCTAAGGGTTAGTTATGGGTTCGATTCCCGTTGGGGGTGCCAAACATAAAGACCAAGGCTTTTGCCTTGGTCTTTATGTTTCGTATCTTCAAGCGGTGCCAATCGAATACTTCGCCAACCGGCTTGCCGTTTGTGCTAAGGTTCTGATTCCCGTTGGGGGTGCCAAACATAAAGACCAAGGCTTTTGCCTTGGTCTTTATGTTTGCATCTTCAAGCGGTGCCAATCGAATGCTTCGCCAAACGGCTTGCCGTTTGTGCTAAGGTTCTGATTACCATTGGAGAACAAATAAATCAGCCTGTAATTTCCGCATTTTTCGGTGCTCTGTACTGTGAAAGCAACCAATTCTTGCAAAGATTAACGTCAAACTGATGTCCCCCGTGGAACAGATCAAGATAAAGTCTCGCCTTGGGGTATCTCTCAAGCATTTCATTGAAGAAATCAAGACTTTGATTAAAGGGAACTACTTCATCATTGCGTCCGTGGAATATCTTCATATTTGCTCTTGCAATAGTGTCATAATAATTGACCGGCGAACGCTTAAGCATCTCCTCGGCATCGGCATTAGTACAGTAATCTATATGCTCGATATACGAGCGTGGAGTCTCGCTTCTCCATCTTTTAAGGTCGCTGATCGGAGCAAATGCGGCAATCGCTCTGAAATATTCGGGACAATATCCTGCCATTAGCATCGCCATATGACCTCCACCGCTGAGACCGACCAGAAATATATTGACCTCGTCAATTATTTCCTCATTATCAAGCACGTAATCAATTGCTTCCTTTATATCCTGCTTTGCGTACATCGACCCGCATGCTTTTTCGCGATTGGGATTATTAGTTAGATTAGGACCTCTGAACTCAGGCAAAAGCAGACTGAAATTCTGTTCCTCAGCAAATTTCAAGAGATATTGGATCATATTTGACCTATTATGACTCCATGTATGAAGACCGACTAAAAGCGGTCTTTTTTCTTTACCTTCGGCACGAAAGAATAGGGAAGGTTGCATCGTTTCGTCAAGTGACGATTTCACGTAAAACTGTTCTTGTATCATATCAAATCTCCATAGTAAGCACAGAATTTTCGCTGAAGTAAACGTCGATAGTCTTAATCTCGCCACTCTTAGCTACAAATAGCTTTCCATGACCTATTCCTTGTACCTTGATACCGCTTTCACTCACTTCAAGCACGTCGCAATCCTCACTGTCAAACCAAGCTGCTATATTAGACGATATGACCGCCTTTATCATAATACCGTATCGCACGTTAACCGAATACTCGAAATCATCAATGCGAAGTGTTGCCGTATGGGTGGGGCAGGTGGCATCAAACCAATCGATAGCAAGGAAGTAGATGTGCTTGGATCCGTCCTCCTGCTCATATACTGCAAACTCAACCTTATCGTCTGCTTTTACCCAAACGTTTTCTTCCGCAAAGATTTCTTTCGAAAGAGAAGCGACGAAGCTCCTGACCGCTTGATAAATGGCGGGATTGCCTGCATACTCAAGAGTGTTCAGCAGATACACCTTGCCATCACCGACGGTTATTTCATAAATAAGAGCATTTCCGCAATCGGTATACTTCAAAACAGTCGCATCCTTCGGAATACTTGCGTTTATCCGTATTTTTGCCCCGGATAGGCTATCATCAACAAAGCTTATATCTGAAGCGACGGTTTTTGCGAAGCGGTGTTCGATGTATTCAAGGTCGTAACTCTCAATATCAGATCTCAAGGTTGTCGTTGCCAGCTGAGCAATACCCATAAAGAGCTTGCCGCCATTCAAAACAAAGCTTTCGAGCTTGTCCATATCCTCAGGAAGAGCCTTGTTATAACCAATTGCACAAAGAAGCTTGTAGTCCCTAAAGTCCTTTGCTTCAATAGGCAGAATATCAACACCGCCCATAGGTGTGCCACTATAGTAGCCTACAGGCTTGTCCTTGGGACAAGGATGACGGTAAAGCGCGCCGTGAATGCTCAATGGATAGAAAATATCCAACATATCCCAACCGTTTTCGGGGTCGCCGTAGCTGATATCGTTTCGTCCCCAGTTGGTTGCTTTGCCACCGAAAAATTTCCAACCGTCATATCTTCCGTGAAGCATTGCCACGGGAGTATAGAAGCTACCGCTTCTTGTATGTGTGTTTACATATCTGTTAAAATCCTTATGCTCTTTAAGGTGATCGAGACAAGCAGGGGAGAAACGGTTATGGTAGGCAAAATACTCCTCCATTCTCCAAAGACCTTCCTCGGTATTTATCTCGTCCACACCCTGCATATACGTGTTATAGAGAGCCAGACGGTAGCGCTTTGAATGCTCGGCAACGTCGTGAGGTGTGGTTGACCACTGGGTAGCCAGATGACCGCCCGTCTTGCCTCCGTAAACCTTTGCAGCACCTCTCAAAGTGGAGCAGGTCACCTCGTTTGAGGAATACATCAGCTCGGCACCCGTCCATGAGTATCCCGCCTGATAGAAATATTTGAAAACTGTGGCAGGGCCCGTGTGTCTCGTTGATCCGTCACGGGAGGAGGCAAGACCGTTAACCACAAAGTTTGATATAGCCTCCATGTCGCGTGGGATAGTATAGTCTCTGCAATTTTCAAGCTTTCCGCCTTTTGCGTAGTATGTTGCGGGCGAATATCTGACGTTCATTCTTTCGTGATCCTTCATAAAGAATCTCACAAAAAGATCGTTAAACATCTGCTCATTAAGATTGTCGTTAGCATCCTTGCCAACTCTGCTCCAGTATACGTATGCGCCATCCAGCTCGTGAGTCTGTCTGCCAAGGAAATTAGGAGATTCAAGCTCGGCAAACGTAGGATTAGCGTTGCATCCCTGAAGCTCACGTCCGTCTCTCATGTGAGCATATTTTATTCCAAGCTTGTCGAGAAGATCGGCGGTTTCGCGCCAAAGCTTGCTGTCAGCGCTTCTCGAGCCGCACCAACGGTATGTAGGACGAATAGTCAGAAGCTTTCCTATATCGTTGGAAAGATACCACGAAATATAGTTTTCAAAATCAATCTTATTCTGATTGATATAGACCATATCTCCCGTACCCGTAATAACACCGTCATCTCCGCGCTCAACCGATCTGGAAATATTGCACTCAATTCGTCCCGATTCGCTTTCAAGTGCAAATTTTACACCGTTCTGCGCCTTTTGACAAACAAGCTTCAGAACGTTGAGACCCGCTTTCTCGCATTTGAGCTCATCGCATGCATTTATAAAATCCGGTGCATCCAAATTGAAGCAGATGCCGTCCTTCTCGGTTTTCAAAAGAACAGGGAACTCCTCTCCCACACTTACGACCTCGGGGCACCATATAAGCATATCGCGTCTGACCGACACAACGCCAAGCTCGTGAATATTGTACGGCGCAGTATCTCTGTAGTCGCTTGTGTGCGTAATTACAAGAGTATTTTTACCGTTTTTAGCAACACCGCGGGGAATCGGGAACTCCCATTCCGAATAACGGTGGCAACGTTCAAATATCTCACCGTTGTGAATGATCTCGCCGTTAAGACTTATCTTAAAGCTTGGCCATTCAACCTTGGAAAGATTAACTCCTATCCAGTTGAATTCGGGCTTGTCCTGAAGAAATGGCAGAAAATCGGGAAGAATGCTTATATCGTTCTCGGAGCAGAAATACGGATTTTCAAAACATACCTTTCCCGAATAATGCATACCCTCAAGATATACGCAAACGCTGGCAACCTGCGCATTGACGGGTGGAAATGCCGTTTCAAGATCGCTCCAGCCGTAGCTGCCCTCGGGGATATTTATAACCGCTGTCATATCAGGCTCGGAATAGACCAAGCGCTTATCCTCTCCGGGCTTTTGATATCTTATCTCAACTAATAAATGAAGATAACCGCCCTCGTGTATCTTAAGATCTTCAGCCTTTGCGGATATACCTGCGCGCCAGATATTTCCACCGCCGTAAAAGCGCGGCCACCAAAGTATCTTGTGATACGCGATCTTGGGATAGTCAAAATTATCCGCACTCATATCAAGAGCAAAGCGCACCTTGTTTGCTTCCTTTGATGAAAGGGAATCATCGATCCTTCTGTAGAGATACTGATAATCGGGCTCCGTCTTCCAATTATAGAAGATCGCCGTCTCACCGGTCATAAAAATACGGTCTGCTCTATCAGCATTCTCAATTTCAAAATCAAGAGAATAGCTTTGTCCCGATCTCAGACACACGTCCTTGTCTCTTTCACTGTTTAAAATTCTTTTGTAGCTTTCAAAATTCATAATTCAATAACCTCAAAGCTTATTAACTATACTGTGCGGTCTCTCTCCCTTGAGATAACGGACAACGTTATCACCAACCTCCTCGTGAATTGCTGTTACCGCAATGTCTGTATTCCAGGCAACGTGAGGGGTGAGAACCGCATATGGGGAAGAGGTCAACCTCACGTCTATCGGATTCGTCTCATCCTCAAAAACGTCGAGACCGACACCTGCTATAATACCTTTATCAAGCGCATCAATAAGATCGCTTTCGTTTACGATAGGACCACGGCTCGTATTTATGAGTATAGCGGACTTTTTCATTTTTGTCAACAAGTCTTTATTAAAAAAGTGGCGCGTTTTTTCATTGAGCGGCATATGTATCGATACGAAATCGGAATTGGAAAGCAAATCATCTATATCGACCTTTTCTGCGCCGTATTCAGAAATTACATCCGTCGAAACGTAAGGATCGTAAACCAAAGGCTTCATTGAAAGTCCGTTTGTCATTTTGCAAAGAGCCTTTCCAATATTTCCAAAGCCGACAAATCCAATAGTTTTACCTGCAAGACGAAGAAATGGCGGCATACCCGGTCCCCACAATCCTGCTCTGGCTCTTTCATGCATAGGTACGATCTTTTTTGCGGTTGCAAATATCAGTGACAAAGCGTGCTCTGCAACGTCTTGAATGCCATAATTTGGCGCATTACAAACGTATATTCCGCGTCTTGCCGCCGCATCAAGGTCTACGTTATCATAGCCTATGCCGTATCGGATTATCAGCTTGCATTTTTCAAGGGAATTAATGACCCTTTCATTCATTTTCGTAGCGGTAAAAAGAACAACCTCCGCATCGTGTATAGCCTCAATTACTTCATCCTCCGTTTCGGCAGGAGATACTACGAAATCAACATCGTCAAACTGCTTGAACGCCTCCATCTCATAGCTGTAGCTACTTGATTCTTTATTAAAAACAACGATTTTTCTCATAAAAGTTAACTCCAAATCATTTTAAATAAACTCTTTTCGCGTTCTCGCCCATAACCAACGGAAGCTCCGCAGATGTGAAAATACCACTTGTCTTAACGCGGTCGATCAATTGCTTATAATTTGTTCGGAAGAGAACACCTGGCACGTCTGTTCCCCAAAGCATACGCTCAGCACTTATGATATTTTTTAAAGATTTAAAATACTCCGATTGACCTATAAGATCAACGTTTGCAAAATCAAAATAAAAATTATCGCTTGTTAACTGCTTAGCAAAATCAAGTCTTTCTTCATTCTTACCGTCATTGGTAGGGAAGAAGGAATGAGACATAACGAAAGTAACGTTTCTATATGTCTCGGTCACTTCCTTAAACGCGGCAAAATCAAAGCTTGCCATTTTTTTAGTTCCCATATCGAAGGTAACCGTAAGTCCGAGAGTATCTGCCTTTTTTAACAACGCGGCAAAAGCCTCATCATTTATCCTTAAATTCTGATGATATCCCGAAAGTCCCCACTCCGAGGAGATTTCAAACTTTAATGCTTTGAATTTATAATTTTCAACAAGATTATCGAAAATTTCTTTTGCATAAAGCGAATAAGGATCAATGGCGCCTACCGCGGTCAATCTTTCAGGATATTTCGCAACAGCTTCAGCCATATAATCATTGTGAAAGCCGTAGTTACCGCCCTGAAGAAGCACTGCGCGGTCAATTCCGCCCTCATCCATCAACTTTATCAAGGTTTCTGCGTGAAAACCGGTGTCACCGTATTCGGCAGGAAAGAATTGCTCGATCTTACCCGTCGCCCAAATGCCTCTGCCTCCTCCGAGAGGGCGAAATTCACCCTTTGAACCATAGCCCTTAAGTATTTCATAAATGTGTGCGTGCGCATCAATTATCATCATTTAAAGCTCCTCGATGATCCCTTTTACTCTTTTTACCTCGTTCATAAGCATTCCAAACTCAGTGTTGACCCAGAAAATATTCATTCCTTCACTGAACCACTTTCTCATAGCAGCATCGTTCGGCATAAAAATACCGCAGCTCTTTCCGTGCGCGTTGCTGACCTTGATGCACTTGCGAATATAATTGTCGTAAGTATCATCGGGCTTAGGGCAATCGAAAGCAGGGTATCCCATAGAAGACTCCAGGTCATTGGGACCAACGATTACACCTGCAATCTGATCACCGTATTTTGTAAGCATTTCATCAAGGAGATCAATACCCTGGGGAGACTCCATTTGTATAAAGAGCATTCTATTTTTGTTGAAATCAGCAATAGTCTCACCCTTTCTCAGACAGGCGCGTCCGCCGACACCTTTTTTGCCGTATGGAGGCATACGAAGGGATCGAATAGCCGTTTCCACTTGCTCCATAGTCTCTGTACGGGGAATAAGCACGCCGTCAGCTCCCATATCGATACACTTTGATATGCAGTGATACTCACAGTCCTGAACTCTCGCAATAAGGGGAATATCTGCTATCCTACATGCTTGTCCTATATCTCCTAAAGCTTCGGGATAAAATGCTCCGTGCTCAAGGTCGGCGAGAATAAAGTCAACACCGCAGTTTTTGTACACTTCAGGCAATCTCGTATTATTCCATTCGCAAAGCATGGTAGAGTAGATACGCTCTCTGTTCTTCAGTTTTTCTTTTAATTTTTCAACACCGTTCATTTCTTCACCTCAATTGAAAATATTGTTTTAAAGATCATATTACAAGAATGTAATAAAAATTGTGAATATCTATTGATTTTCATTACGTAAAGTGTTAAAATTAATCATAGTCACACTTACATTATACTGGATAACTTACTCTTATTTCAATAGAATATTATACACAATACTTGAACAATATTGCACACGCAAAAAATCAGCGAGGAATTTATGTCAAATTCTATCATTATTAAAGAAATAACTTCGGTTAACTTTTACGATCTTTCCCCAAAATTCAATACCAGAATGCACACCCATAACGAATGGGAAATATTTTACATTGACAGTGGGGAAGTGACCTGCGTTACCGAGACGGAGGGCAGGAAACTTAAAGCCGGAGAGGTAATAATTCACAGTCCGAACACGTCGCACAATACAATTTGTAACGGCAAAACGTCGGCAACGATGTTTAATGTGCTCTTTTACTGTGATTCACCCGAAATTGAGTGCTTGAAGGATAAAACCCTCAGTGTTCCTGAGGTTGCAATCGGAACTTTTAAGGATTTCATGAATGAATGTGCCGCCACGTATAAAACATCCTCCTATCCTATCATAGTCCGTGATGACGCGCCGTTTGGCGGAATTCAGATGGCAAGGATCTTATTGGAAAAATTCTTTTTGATGCTAATACGTGAGATCGACAAGATGTGCATAAGGTCCGCACCGATTTCTCAGTCAGCCGACACCGGTCGCGGTATAGTCGATGAAATATGCGACTATATGCAACAAAATATATACGGCAGACTAACTCTCGATGATCTTACCGAAAAATTTCATTTCGGCAAAAGCTTCCTTTGCGCTCAGTTCAAGAAAATAACGGGAAGCTCTCCGATCAACTTTTATCTCGATTTAAAGCTTACGGAAGCAAAAAGATTGCTGAGAGAGGATGACCTTACGGTTACCGAGATCGCCGAAATGCTCGGATTTGAAAGCCACGAGTATTTCTCAAGATATTTCAAAAAAAGAGTAGGGCATTCCCCGAGAGATTTCAAAAAATTATTGATCTCTGACGCCGCATTACGAAAAAAGCAGTAAATTTGACAAATAACCTTCAACTCTTCATAAATTTTATCGATTTTTCAACTAATTTTATCTATTTATCATTGAAATTCCAATATATTTTTTGATATAATAAAGAAGGTAGATACCATTACTTATAAAAAAATTAATTGGAGGTACAAATATTATGGGAAAACAGACTACCGATTTCAGATATAACACAGGCGCCACTAAGGTGCCGTGGGCTGCTGTCGGAGAAAACTACAACGTTCATGACCTTATGGAAATAATCCGTTTTCTTATGCAGGGTCAGGGCAAAGAATACGAGGACGCGCTCGAAGCGGTGTGGACTCAGGTCAAGAAGCTGGATGCCCTTGCAACTCCTCCCGGCAAGCTTTCTCTCGGAAGCAAGGTAGAAGCAGCTGAGGCAGCTTGTAACGACTACCTGAAGACCGACTCCTCTACCTTTGTTACCAACGCGACCGCAGGCTTTGAGATCGCATACAAGTATGCAAACCTTAAGGCGGGCGATGAGGTTATCGTTCCCGCAATAACCTTCGTTGCCACCATGGCATATCCTCTTGCTATCGGATGCAAGCTGGTATTTGCCGACGTTGATCCCAGAACCATAAATATGGATCCCGCAGACGTAGCGAGAAAGATCACTCCCAAGACCAAGATGATCGTTCCCGTACATATAGGCGGTTATCCCGTTGATCTCGATCCTATAATTGAGCTTGCTAAGAAGCACGATATCGTCGTTCTTGAGGATGCGGCGCACGCATTCGGTGCAATGTACAAGGGAAGAATGGTGGGTACTATCGGAGACTTCGGCGCTTTCTCGATGCACGAGGTAAAGAATATCACCTCCTTCGGTGAGGGCGGTATCCTTTGCACATCTATCCCCGGATATTCTCCTCATATGAAGAGAGCTCGCTTCCTCGGTCTCGATTTCACTTGTCCTATCAAGGATTGGCTCTACAATATCACTCCCATTCCCGGCAAGGAAGAGCCCTTCGTTGCAGGAAACTACTCCACTACCGAGATCCAAGGACTTGGTCTTACTCTTCAGGTTCAAAGAAACGAAGAAATAATCGCTCTCCGTCGCAAGGCGGCTACCTATCTTACCAACAGATTTGCTGAAAATGACGCTATTATTCCTCAGCTTCTTGATAGCGACGAGATCAAGCCTACCTACCATCTCTATCTGCTCCAGATCGATCCTGCCAAGGCAGGCGGAGATATTCAGGTTCTCAAGAAGAAGCTTGAAGATAAGGGCGTTACACAGATCGCTCACTTCGGTCCTCTGTACCGCTTCAAGATAGTTCAGGATATGGGTTATGACTCCGATGAGATCGCTAAGACCTGCCCTAACTGTGAGGAGGTATTCTACAAGAGATTCACTCACCTTCCTCTCTACGGTCTTACCGATGAGCAGCTTGAGTATATGGCAGATGCAGTTCTTGAATCGGTTGCAGAGATGCAGCGCGGGGAATAATAAGGTGGCATTATGAGAAAGATCAAATGGGGCGTTATCGCTTGCGGCGGTATCGCAGATAGAAGAACCCTCCCCGGAATGATGCTCTCCGAAACCGCAGAGCTTGTGGCTGTAATGGACGTAAATCCCGCCTTTGCAGAAAAATGCAAGGAAAAGTACGGTGCAAAATACGCGTTCACCAATTATGAAGAGCTTCTGGCTCTTGACGAGATAGAAGCAGTATATATTGCTTCTCCCGTATTTTGTCATAAGGAGCAGGCTCTTGCTGCTGCAAAGGCAGGCAAGCATATCCTCCTTGAAAAGCCGATGGGGCTCACCGTTGCCGATAGCGAAGAGATAATTGCCGCATGCGACAAAGCAGACGTAAAGCTCGGTGTTGGCTTTATGATGAGATTCCATGCCTATCATCAGGCAATCAAGCATGTGATCGAGGAAGGAAGAATAGGCGAGATCGTTTCAATGAGAGCGCAATTCACATGTTGGTATCCCGAAATGGAGAATTGCTGGAGACAGGATAAGACGCTTTCGGGCGGCGGTGCGCTTATGGATATGGGAATTCACTGCATTGACCTTCTTCAGTATCTTTCCGGTCTCGAGGCAGTCGAGTGCGTAGGTTTTGCTCAGCACCAGACCTTCAACTATTCTGCCGATGATTCCGCAAGCGTGCTTATGAAGATGAACAACGGAGCATTGGCTTACGTTGACACCAACTTCAACATTCCCGATGCGGCCGCAAAGTGTCCTCTTGAATTTTACGGTACAAAGGGAAGTATCGTTGCTGTCGGTACACTTTCTCAGGTTGAAGGCGGTACCGTCGAGATACTTGCGTGTCCTGAAGCAAAAGGCTATGACGCGCAACAGGATCGCTCTCTCGTTGAGCCCGTGACACTTGAAGTTGAATTCGGAAATATGTATACCAAAGAGCTCGATGCCTTCGCTAATGCGATCATAAACGGCGAGGAGCCTCCAGTAAACGGTAAAAATACCATTGCGGTCCAGAAGATAATCGAGTCTGTTTATACTTCAAACGGAAATCTTACCAAGATCAATTAAAACTTCATGCTTCCTCGCCAAATTGGCGAGGAAGCATATTTTTTTGCTTTTAATATTGAAAACAGTGTAAAAATGTGGTATACTATAAATAAGATTTACAAGAAAGGACTTCATTTATGTCATACAAAATATTCGAGTACGATCCTCAACTGCTTCCTTTTGAAAAGGATATTGAATTGAGAATGAATAATTATACACAAAAAAAAGCAGAGCTTATCGGTAAAAACGGCAATCTTTGCGATTTTGCCAACGGACACGAGTATTTCGGCTTTCACAAGACAGGCGAAGGATGGTTCTACAGAGAGTGGGCTCCTGCGGCAGATGAAGTATACCTTACGGGAGATTTCAATTCCTGGAATTGGCTTGACAGAAAAATGACTCCCCTTGGGAACGGCATTTTTGAGATATTTATTGATGGGTGCGAAACGCTCTATAACGGTTGTCGCGTCGCGGCAATCGTTCGTAACGGTGAAAAACTGCTTCAAAGAATACCGCTTTATATCAGAAGAGTTGAGCAGGATCCCGTCAACTACTCCTGGTGCGGCGTAATCGTTGATGAACCTGAATACAGATGGAAAAAGAAAAGCTTTACTCCTAAAAAAGATCTTTATATTTACGAATGCCATATAGGTATGGCTCAGGAAAAGGAAGGGCTCGGCACTTATCTTGAATTTAAAGATAACATTCTCCCGAGAATTAAAAAGCTGGGTTATAACACTATTCAGATAATGGCAATAATGGAGCATCCTTATTACGGCTCCTTCGGGTATCAGGTATCGTCTTTCTTCGCGGCTTCGTCTAAATTCGGTACTCCCAATGAGCTCAAAGAGCTTATCGACGCGGCTCATTCTATGGGAATAGCGGTGTTGCTTGACGTAGTACATTCTCACGCGGTTAAGAACACTGCAGAGGGAATCAACGAGTTTGACGGAACTACCTATCAATTCTTCCACGAGGGAGAGCGCGGTGATCACCCCGCTTGGGGCACAAAGCTTTTTAACTATGCAAAGAATGAGGTCATACATTTCCTTCTCTCCAATCTTAAATTCTGGATGGAGGAGTATCATTTCGACGGCTTCCGCTTTGATGGAGTGACCTCAATGATATATCACGATCACGGTCTTGGCGTTGCGTTTACCGATTATTCCAAATATTTCTCTTTGAACACCGACACTGAGGCCATAACCTATCTTCAGCTTGCCAACGAGCTTATTCGCGAGGTCAATCCAAAGGCAATCACTATCGCCGAGGATATGTCGGCAATGCCCGGAATGTGTCTTCCTATCGCAGACGGCGGTATCGGCTTCGATTACCGTCTTGCCATGGGCACTCCGGATATGTGGATCAAGCTTTTGAAAAACGTTCCTGACGAGCACTGGGATATGTGGCAGATATACTGTGAGCTGACCGGAAGAAGACCTGCCGAAAAGTATATCGGTTACGCTGAATCCCACGACCAGGCGCTTGTTGGTGATAAAACGATCATGTTCCGTCTCTGTGACAGCAAGATGTACACCCATATGTCGAAATTTGATTCGGATCACGTAATTGACCGAGGCATTGCCTTACACAAAATGATCCGTATGATCACTATGTCTCTGGGCGGCGAAGGGTATCTTAACTTTATGGGCAATGAATTCGGTCATCCCGAATGGATCGACTTTCCGAGAGAAGGAAATAACTGGAGCCATTTCTATTGCCGCCGTCAATGGCATCTTGCTGATGATGATACGCTAAGATATTCATATCTCAACGATTTTGACGAGGCTATAGTTTCGCTCACCAAAGAAAGAAAGCTCTTCCGCAAGAAAACAAAATGCCTTTTTATCGGAAACGATGACAAGGTAATCAATTTTGAGCGCGGAGGACTTGTATTCGCCTTTAATTTTCACCCGACGAATAGCTACGAGGGATATTGGATAACGGTTCCGAAGGCAGGCAAATACAGGGTAGTCTTCTCAACCGACGAAAAGGAATTCGGCGGATATGACCGTATCTCTAAGGAATACGTTTATACCGCAGAAAAACACCCCGATAAAAAAGCTAAATTTCAGATATACCTTCCTTCAAGAACGGCTATCTGCTTAGAAAAGGTTAAAGAATAAAATGAAAATAACTACCGTATTATTTGACCTCGACGGCACGCTTCTGCCTATGGATCAGGACACATTTATTAAAGCCTATTTCGGCGGTCTTGCGCAGAAAATGATACCTCACGGTTATGATGGGAAAAAGCTTATTGATGCGATCTGGGAAGGCACTAAGGCAATGATAACCAATACCGGCGAAAAAATAAACGAAGAGGCTTTCTGGGAGGTCTGCGTCAAGCTTTTAGGCGAAGGTATCAGAGAAGATCAAAGATATTTCGATGAATTTTATGCCAATGATTTTTGCAAGGTCAAGCTTTCCTGCGGATATGATCCAAGAGCCGCTGAAGTTGTTCGAGATATTAAAGCCCGTGGCTTCCGTGTAGCACTTGCAACCAATCCCTTCTTTCCGTCCACCGCAACCGAGCAGAGAATTGCATGGACCGGTCTTTCGCCCGACGATTTTGAAATATATACCACCTATGAGAATTCTCATTACTGCAAGCCTAATCCCGATTATTACCGCGAAGTCATGGCAAAGCTTGGAGTTAAAGCCGAGGAATGTCTTATGGTCGGAAATGACGTTGACGAGGATATGATGGCTGAGAAGTTTGGAATGAAGGTCTTTCTGCTTACAGATTGCCTCATAAATCGCAAAAATAAGGATATTTCAATCTATCCCCATGGCTCGTTTGACGAACTTACAAAATTTATAAATACCTTATAATAATTCAAAAATGCCGCGATTTTTCGCGGCATTTTTGTGCTTACATATTTTCTTTGATCTCCTCGATCTCTTTTCTCCAAAGAGTACTTGTAACGTCGGATGGCATCTTGAAATCGTTAAAGGAAAGCGCAACCGAACCGGTCTTAGGACAGTCGGGAAGGCAAGAACGCTTAAATTGCTGAGCAAAGAAGCGCTTAGTAAATACCTCGAGCCATTTCAGCAACGTAGCGTCTTCGTATACACCTTCAAAAGCAATTTTCGCAAGTCTGAAGAGCTTCTTGGGAGTGTATCCGTATCTGACAAAATTATAGATATAAAAATCGTGAAGCTCGTAAGGACCGACCAGATCCTCTGTTACCTGCGCGATCTCGCCGTTTTCATCAGCGGGCAGAAGCTCAGGAGAAACGGGGGTATCAAGAATGTCGTAAAGCGCATCTGCAAGCTCTGTCTCACCGTTTGCTTTGGCATTGTCGGCATAATAGCGAACAACGTGGCGGATAAGCGTCTTAGGGATAGAACCGTTAACACCGTACATAGACATATGATCGCCGTTGTAGGTTGCCCAACCAAGCGCAAGCTCCGAGAGGTCTCCCGTACCGACTACGATTCCGTTTTCAGCATTGGCAATATCCATAAGCACCTGAGTGCGCTCGCGCGCCTGAGCATTTTCGTAAACCACGTTATGATTACTCATATCGTGTCCTATATCCTTGAAATGCTGCTCAACAGCGGCAAAGATATTGACCTCGCGGAAATCTACGCCAAGCTGCTCACAAAGCACTGTAGCATTATTTTTCGTTCTCTTCGTCGTACCGAAGCAGGGCATTGTAACGGCAATAATATCCTTGCGGTCACGTCCCAATCTATCCATCGCAGAAGCCATGACGAGGATTGCAAGGCAGGAATCAAGTCCGCCTGAAATTCCTACAACAGCTTTCTTTGAATACGACGCTTCAATTCTTCTTGCAAGTCCGACCGACTGTATTGCAAGGATTTTTCTGCATCTTGACTCAAGCTCATCTTTATCCTCGGGCACGAAAGGATGCGCGCTTACCTCGCGGGAAACGGTGGTCTCTTCAAGCATAAGATCAAACTCTATCTCGGAATACTCGTTTCCGCGCGTATCCTTGGAGAAAGTATTTTTGCCTCTGCGATCGTGGGTTATATTTTGAAGATCGATCTCGCTTATAACCAGTTCGCAGGATTCAAAAGGCTCGCCTTCAGCAAGTATTTTTCCGTTTTCAGCAATCATAGAATGACCAGAAAACACAACACTTGACGTAGATTCGTCCACACCTGCTCCCGCATAGATATATCCGCAAAGTGTTCGAGCAGATTGAGATGACACCATCATTCTTCTGTAATCATCCTTACCGACAGTCTCACCCGAGGCTGCGGGATTTGCGATCACGGTCGCTCCTGCCGCCGTAAGAAGAGAAGACTGGGGGATAGAAGAGTACAGATCCTCGCAGATTTCAACGCCAAGGCGAAGAGACGGCATAGATCTGCACACAAAGAACTGCTTCGTTCCAAGAATTACGACGCTATCGTCGAAAACGTATGCAAAATTATCATCGGAAGCGGGTGTAAATATTCTCGATTCATATGCTTCGCCGTAATTAGGCAGATTTTTCTTAGGTACAAGTCCTAAAAGCTGTCCACCCGATATAACTGCGGCACAGTTATAGATCTTATCGCTGAATAAGATCGGTACGCCAATTACAGATACCATGTCAAGCATAGCGGTGCCATAAACGTATTCTCTTAAAGCGCAGAGGGCGCCGTTCAAAAGCGTTTCGGTATTGAAGAGATCACCGCAGGAATATCCCGTCAAAGCAAGCTCGGGAAATACGAGTACCTTGACTCCTTCATTGCTTGCGCTCTCGGCAAGCTCAATACATTTCTTAACGTTATAATCAGTATCTGCAAGTCTTAAAGCAGGTGTTGCCGTAGCAACAGTAATAAAACCGTCAAACATGATCGCGAACCTTCCTTACATAATTTTATAGTATGATAATATCACAAAAAGACACAAAAAACAATAGCTTCACAAAAATTTATCCCCGAGCATGCCCGGGGATAACAAATTATTTAACAAGCTGTCTCTTGATCTTCTTAGTGGTAGTCTTTTCAAACTCCGTTCTTCTGATCTCAACCGCCTTGATCTGCTTGAATGTAGGCAATTTCTTATTAGTAGCGTTTATCTCTTTTCTGATCGCATCCTTGATAGACTTTTCATCCGCATCATCGGGGAATTTGCTATAATCGGGATAGATAACGGCTGTAAGAATGATCTCATCGCTGTCGGGATTCTTTCGTCCGACAACACAGCACTCGCTTATCGTGTCAATAGCGTCAAGGTATTCCTCGATCTCCTCAGGGAAGACGTTCTTACCGTTTTCAAGAACAATAACAAACTTGCTTCTTCCGGTAATATAGATATATCTGTCGGAATCCATATATCCGATATCACCCGTGCGGAACCAACCGTCGTGGGTGAATACTTCTGCATTTGCCTCGGGATTGTTATAATATCCGATCATAACGTTATCACCCTTGACCTGGATCTCGCCCATTGGGTATCCTTCTTCGGTAGTTTCACCGTTAGGATCGATTCGAGCCTTACAGCTGGGAACAGTGGGGCCTATAGCTCCAAGCTTTCTCGCGTAGTAGGGGGTAACAGAAACGAGGGGTGAGCACTCGGTTATACCGAAGCCCTCAAATACAGAGATTCCGAATTCTTCAAACGCAACTATAAGATCAGGATTAAGCTTTGCGCCGCCACAGATGATATGGTCGAGTCTTCCACCAAAGGAATCGAGAACAGACTTGAAAAGCGTTTTTCTCATATCAACGCCGACCTTCATCATAGCTCTTGAGGAAGCAAGCGCAGCCTTAAGAACCTTTGCCTTACCTGTGCGCTCCGCCTCAGACCATATCTTCTTATGCATAGTGTTGAGGAACATAGGAACAAGAACAAGTCCGGTAGGCTTGAAGAGCTGGAAGTTTTTGAGAACGTGACGAAGCGAATCGTTGATACAGGTCTCAATACCGTATGCAAGCTCTGCAAGAAGGCACATAAGCTCGTATGTGTGATGAACGGGAAGGACAGAAACAATAACGTCCTCATGGGTAAAGCAAACGGAATCGATAGCAGAGCTTACAGCCGCAAAAATATTCTTCTGAGAAAGCATTACGCACTTACTTGTACCGGTAGTTCCGGAGGTAAAGAGCATCTCGCACATCTCGTCGCGGTTTTTAACCATACCGATCGTGTATCCATCATCAAGATTAGACTGTCCGATATTAATCAGCTCAGCAAAGGGAAGCACCTTATCGGAAAAAGAAGAGTCGTAATCAGCGTTGATGGGAATAAACTTTTTAAGAGTAGGATGCGAGCCTATCGTGGTAACGAATTTCTCATTGAAGGATTTGGAATAGACAATAGCCTCCGCCTCAACCATCTCGAGGAATTTCTCAATTTCGGGAAGAGCAAGCTCTTTATCCATAGGAATAATAACGGTTCCGGATGCAAGCGCTCCCATATAAGTGCAGAGCCACTGAGGTGACGTATCTCCGATAACCGCAACCCTCTTGCCGGAGAAGCCTAATTTGTCAAATGCAGCGGCAACCTGATGCACCATCTGATAGACCTGAGCATAGGTCATCTCCTTAACCTTGCCTTGCTCAAAATACTTATAGCAAACCTTATCTCCATGAGAATCGATACACTCAAGCAGATCGTTAATATCCCATATGTGGGGGACCGTATTGACAAGTCTTTTTCTGTTGGGAAGTTTTACGCTCATAATTAAAATCCTTTCAATTTTACATCAACATTTAACTGAGGTCGGCTGTCTTTTTAGTCAACGTATCACTTATTGCAGTTATGACCTTCCAAAAACATCTCATATCATATTCACTTATCTTACCGCTTATATCGGCAAAGAATTTTTCGATCATTGCTTTGATCTCACAAATAACCTCTTTTCCTTTTTCAGTCAAGATATATTTGTTTCGATATTTTCTTCCGTCGTTGAACTTTTCATTGGTTTTTATAAAGCCGCCCTTAACGAGGTCAGCGGTAGTGCGGGAAACAAACGCCTTGTCGATCCCGCAATCCTTTGAAATTTCAGTAGGTGTAAGTCCATCCGAGGAAAGATCGATGTGCATCAAGCAATTGAAATGCGCTGTACGAATACCGAACTCAGATATTTTGGCACTTTTTATTTTATTTATGCTTTTATTTAAGCTTTCAAGCGAAAGAGCGAAAGCGGAAAAGTCCTCCATAAAATCACCTCTTGACAGTCTTTTTTCATAATTAAATTATGTACCATCATATAGTATATAATATTTTGCTGAATTTGTCAACAAGTCAACTTCTCTTTTACAGTTTATTTACAAAATACATCATGTTAAAATATTATAAATAACCTTGACAAAGTGTGTTTTTTATGCTATATTTTGATTTGTAAAGTTACATTTTTGGAGGCATAAAATGGAAAAAGTTAAAACGGCTGTAATCGGTCTCGGACAGCGAGGCAGCTCACTTATAAAGCATCTCTTTCTCGGAATGGATAATTGCGAAATAGTTGCAGTTTGTGACTCATATCAGGACAGAGTCGATGATATGGTTAATCTGATCAAAAAAGAAAAGGGAACCGAGCCATTTGGAACCACCGACTATAAGGAAATAATCGCAAAAAAAGACAGCATTGATGCTGTCCTCGTTATGACAAGCTGGGAAAGTCACGTTAAGATCGCTTGCGAAACTATGGAGGCAGGAATTCCCACGGGACTTGAGGTAGGCGGTGCTTACGATATCGAGGAATGCTACGACCTCGTGAAGACTCAGGTGAGAACCAAGACCCCTTTTATGTTCCTTGAGAACTGCTGCTACGGTAGATTCGAAATGATGGCTATGAACATAGTCAAGCAGGGACTTTTCGGAGAAATTGTCCACTGTGACGGCGGTTATCAGCACGATCTGCGAACCGAGATCCTCCGCGGCGAGGAGATCCGTCATTACAGACTTGAAAATTACATTAACCGTAACTGCGAGAACTATCCGACACACGAGTTGGGTCCAATTGCACAGATACTTAATATCAATCGCGGCAACCGTATGGTATATCTTACCTCCATGTCATCCAAAGCGGTAGGACTTAACGACTATGCAAGGCTTCATCCCGATACGATCCAGGAAAAGTTCCAGACCCAGAAATTCAATCAGGGAGACGTTGTTACCACAAATATTATGTGCTCCAACGGCGCGACCATAACTTTGACCCTTGACACCTGCTGCGGCAGACCCTATAGCCGCAATTTCACAATACACGGCACGAGAGGAATCTATTGCGAGGACGGAAACTACGTTTATCTTGATACCGATTTCACCGAGCGCGACCACTGGACTTGGGAAAAGAACTATAAGAATGCACATGATTACGCTGCAAAATACGAGCATCCCGTATGGCAGAAGTTCCTTGCAGACGGAGTACGCGGCGGTCACGGCGGTATGGATTATCTCGTTTATAACGAGTTCTTCAATTATGTTATCAACGGCGGAGAGTCTCCTATCGACGTATATGATGCGGCAGCCTGGATGTGCATAACTCCTCTTTCCGAAATCTCTATTAGAGAGGGAAGCAGACCTGTTGAGATCCCCGATTTTACCACCATCAAGTAAATATTCAGATCAGAAGGATTGTGCGAATATGGAACAGTTGGATACAAAGAAGTGGTTCAAGGAAGAAGCAAAATTTGGTCTTATGATCCATTGGGGACTTTACAGTCTTCTTGCAGGTGAATATCGCGGTGAACGTATCCCGTGGATCGGCGAATGGGCGCAAGCACATTTCAGAATACCGAAGGTTGAGTACGAAAAGCTTGCCCAAGCCTTCAATCCGATCTATTTTGATGCCGAGGAGTGGGTAAAGATCGCCAAGGATGCGGGAATGAGCTATATGGTGGTCACAAGTAAGCATCACGATGGCTTTGCGCTTTTCAAATCCGAGTGCGATCCGTACAACGTGGTCGATGCCACGCCGTTCGGACGCGACGTCATCGGTGAGCTTGCTGCGGCTTGCAAAAAGCACGGGCTCAAGCTTGGTTTGTATTATTCCCAGGAAATCGATTGGCACGAGCCAAACGGAGGCGGATTCCATCCCGACCACTTGAATCTTTACGATACCCCTTGGACGAATAACTGGGATTTTCCCGACGACGATGCCAAGGTTTATGAGAAGTGCTTCCGCAAGAAGATCATTCCTCAAGTGAAGGAAATACTGACCAAATACGGCGATCTTTGCCTTATTTGGTTTGATACTCCTATCACTATAAAACCGGAATATTCAAAGGAGCTTTACGATCTTGTAAAGGAATTACAGCCCAATTGCCTTGTAAACAGTAGAATCGGAAACGGACTTGGAGATTATCGCTCAATGGGGGACAATGAAATTCCCGATGACTATATGTCCGACCTTCTTGTAGAATGCCCTGCAACACTTAACGATACCTGGGGCTTCAAATATTTTGACAACAATTGGAAGGATGCCGATACCGTGCTAAAAATAAAAAAACACCTCAACGACAGAGGCGTAAACTATCTGCTCAACGTTGGTCCCGATCATCTTGGAAGATTCCCGAAACCCGCCATTGATATTCTGCGCGAGGTGGGGAAGAAATAAAAAACAACGGATACTCAAGGATTTTCCGAGAGTATCCGTTTTTATAGTTATTTTTCACCGACGAATAATAGGTGGTTTGTCATTCCCAACAATTCCGGCTTTTCGCAGATGTAGAAATGATAGCGGAGGTACTGTACGTAGTCCTCGTCGCTCATTTCGTTGATCCTTGCTGCCAAAAGCTCGCTTGCGCCGTCGGATGCTACCTCATGCAGTATGTGAACATTACCGTCTGCAAGAAGTTTTCTCGCAGCACTAACCGTATGGAAAACAAACGGAAAGTCGTTAAGTTTGAATGTTTCCTTATCGTAATCGCCGCCCGAGAAATATTCAATGTCATACCCAAACTCGGTCAGAATTACAAAGTCATTGGAAATAAAAGCGAAGAAGATCTTACCGCCGTCCTTTAGGACACGTCTTGCTTCGCTGATACATTTCTGTTTGTCCGCATCATTTTCCAAATGATAAAGCGGGCCAAACAGAAGGACAATATCAAACGACTTATCTGCATAGCAAGAGAGGTCAAGTGCATTACCTTGAACGAGGTCAATCTTATCTTCTGGGGTTAGCTTCTTTTTGAAAGCGGCGATGTTGGCATCTGCAAGCTCAAGAGCCGACACTTCATAACCCTTACGGGAAAAGTAGAGGCTATATTCACCTGCGCCTGCACCAATGTCGAGTATCTTGTCGCCCTCTTTCAAATATTTTTCTATGTAATGAACGGTAGTCAAAAATTCAACTCTTGCGGCTTTGGAATGATTGAGCCTTGCATCCTCGTTGAATATATCATAGGTTCTATTTACACGTTCACTTTCGTTTTCTATTTTTGCAAGTTGTTCAAAGTCCATAATTACTCCTTATGTACAAAGTACACGATTTCATCGGGCAGATTCATAATGTACTCCTTCGCTTGAGAGGGATATATGCTCTTATTCGGTATATCTTCAAGCGGTATCCAACACATATTCAACTCAATTCGCTCGTTACCCAAATCGTCAAGCGCCTTGAAATTCCTATCAAGAGGAATTTGCGTTTCGTCCTTCAAGGAAATTAAATAGTACAAATTGATCTGCTAACAAGGACGATTGCCCCAAGGGAAGAAATTTTCATTCACCATAAGCAATCTTTCGATCTTGATGTCTGCGCCGATCTCTTCCTTGAACTCTCGCACAAGGGTTTCGTCGGTCGTTTCTCCAAAGGCAACGTGACCACCAATAAAGGCATAGCCATCGTCTCCCTCTGCATTTTGCATAAGCACCTTTCTGTTATGTATAAGCACACCGCCAACACGGTACGAAAAGATGTAATCGTCGGTTTTAAAAAGTATATCTGCCATTATTTTTCTCCTTAAAGCGTTATCCAAAACCTTTTTAAATTCTCATTTTCATTCGGTTCGTGTATCGTATATTCGTAAACGCCACCGTTTGCAAGGATTGTCTTTTCACTTCCGATGTTACCATCAATGCAAGTAATCATTACTTTATCAAGTCCAATTTCACGGCAGAAAGGAAGTGTCATTTTCAGCATTTTCTTGGCATAGCCCTTGCATCTTTCGCTCGGTCTTACAGAATAACCAATATGACCTGCGTATTTTTCAAGAAAATCGTTAAAACGATGTCTGACTTGAATCATTCCAACCAATTTATTGTCGCTCTTTCGAACGAAAAAGAACTGTGTGGCAGGAACTAAGTGCGAAGGAACCTTTTCGGGATCTTCGTACTCTGCGCAGGTCTTTATATATTCTTCGGGATTTTCAAATCTTCTGAGAGGTCCTGTTCCGTCCATAGAGTCGCCTGCATCGAGGAACTCTTGTCTGTATTCTGCGACCTGACTTGCGCATTCGCTTGTCGGTCGTATCAAAATTAATTCTTCCATAATACATTTTTCCTTATAGTTTAAGCACCGCATCAAGGCAGAGAGTCAGCGCATATTCGTATGCGTTGCCGCCCCAATTTCGTTCGTCGTATTTATCAACGTCGGCAAGGCTGTCGGCGGTG
>JBGVHJ010000078.1:0-7406 GCA_045122255.1 Eubacteriales bacterium
GGCTGCTATCGGGTTGGGTACAAGTATCACCGATTTCAAGAAGGCGGGGCTTAAACCTATGTTCTACGGAATTACAATTGATACCTTGGTAACTATAACGGCATTGGTTGTAATTTGGTGCATGGGACTGATATAAGAACAGCAAGCATAATATTTACTAACACACAAAAATCCCCGAATAGCATCGCTCTTGGTGCTGTTCGGGATTTTCTTTTTGTACTTTTCACTTTTCTCTAAATCACCACGCGACTTTTAAAGAGAAGAGAAAAGAAAAGATAGCCTTTCTCACGTTGGTCAAAAAAGCTTTACAATTTTATTTTATCGTGTTGCAAAACGTGAAGATTTGTGATATAATTGGCTTAAATTGGAAAGGTCGGCGACATCGTCTGACGAAAGGAGCAAAATTATGGCAAGGGTTGATGTTAATCTTAACAATATAGTCAAAAAAATGAAGCCTATGCACGGCGGAGGTCAGCCTCCCAGTCCTACGGGTGACGGAATGTATCATTATCTGACCGAGGCGGGCATTCCTTTCTCGCGCTTACACGACGTTGGAGGGGCATTTGGCAGCAACCGTTTCGTTGATATTCCCAATATATTCCGTGATTTTGACGCTGACGAAAACGATCCCGCCAATTATGATTTTACCTTTACCGATCTGCTTATCACCAATCTGGTGAGAGCCGGGGTAGAGCCTTATTACCGTCTTGGCGTGACCATTGAGAATCAGGCTCTTATCAAGCCTTATTACACCGTTCCGCCAAAGGATTATGCGAAATGGGCGCGCATCTGCGAGCATATAATCATGCACTACACCGAGGGGTGGGCTGACGGCTTCAATTACAAGATCCGCTACTGGGAGATCTGGAACGAGCCCGAGGTTCAGGACAAGATGATGTGGAACGGCACACCCGAAGAGTATTACGAGCTTTACAGTGTGGCGGCGAAGCATCTTAAGGCGCGTTTTCCGCATCTGAAGATCGGCGGCTACGCTTCCTGCGGCTTTTACGCGATCGCGCCCGTGAGTTACGTTGATCCCACAACGCAGCTGAAGGGAACTATCCCTCCCAACGCTCACGAGCAATCGCTGATGGACTTTTTCTACGGCTTTTTCGCTTACATAAAGGGGCAGGGCGCTCCCATTGACTTCTTCTCCTGGCACAATTATGCGGGAGTTGACCGCGTTGAGCGCATGGACGCTTGGCTTCACGAGGAGCTTGAAAAATTAGGCTACGGAGGCCTTGAGACCCACATCAACGAGTGGAATCCCTATCCTCAGGAGTTCGGTACGGCGCATCACTCTGCCGAGGTTGCGGCGATGATGATCGCAATGCAGAGGGGTCACACCGACCTTATGTGCATCTACGATATGAGAGCCAACACCGCGCCCTACTGTCCGCTGTTTGATATCAAGACCAAGAAGCCGATCCACGCGTACTATTCCATGGTAGCCTTCAATCAGCTTTACAAGCTGGGATATGAGGTGGAATGCGTATGCGACGAGCCGAGAATGTATGCTCTTGCGGCAAGTGACGGCGAGCACGGAGCGGTGCTTGTCTCCAATCTTACGGGATCGGCGAAGCGCCTCGGCGTTTATGCCGACGGAGTGGATTTCGGCAAGGCGAGATATTACGTTATCGATCAGGAGAGGCTGCTTTCCTGGGCGCCTCACGGATGTGTTATCGGTAAGAATGAGGTTTTGCTTATTGAGTGGTGAATTGCGACGCGAAGCGGCGCAGTTATATTCGCCTGTGGCGAAGTTTAGAGTTATGAGATGCTTCGCATCGTTATGATGTGCTTCGCACAGCTTGAAGTTACAAGGCGAATCATATCATAACGAAGCCGTAGGCTTCTCATAACGTTGGCTTTGCCGACTCATAACTCATAACTTCGCATCCCCATAAATCAAAATTTGAAATAAAAAGGTGAGATAAATTGCAGTTTATCGGGGAGACGATTGATAACGAAAGCCTCCCTTGTGTAAAGGGAGGTGGATCGCGTAGCGAGACGGAGGGATTGTAAAAGTAATATTTCACAGCAAAACAATCCCTCAGTCAGCTTCGCTGACAGCTCCCTTTACACAAGGGAGCCTATCGCGTAAATCTGCCTCGCCAACCCACCGACAAATCAAAATTTGAAGATCAAGACGGTTTTTTTGCGAAACCGTCTTGATTTTTTTTATGTTTAGTGATATAATTTTTAAGGTTAAATTCTGAATTATGGAGAATTATATGGATCCTACCGTAGCTTTTTGGATAGCGCAGGGAATAAGTGTGCTGACCGGAATTCTTGCCATCGTTATGATGCAATTTAAAAATATGAAGACGATACTTCTGTTTCAGATCATCGTCAACCTTACCGCCTCGCTGAATTATCTTCTGCTTGGCGGCGACAGTGGCGCTATCGTCAGCCTTTTGGCGATCGTGCAGTCGGTGGTGATGTTTATTTACAACACCAAGGGGAAGAAGCCTCACTATATCGTAATTGCGGCGTTTATTACCTGCTACGTGGACGTGTCGCTTTTCAACATCATCGTTTCGGGCGACCCCAAGGAGATCCTTCCTGCCATGGCGGCGGTCTGCTTCTCCCTGAGTCTGGTTCAGTCCAAGCCTTCGGCATTCCGCGTCTGGGGCGCGCTTAACCCCTCCTGCTGGCTGATCTACGACCTTTTCACCTCGTCTTACGTAATGTTCTGCGTACATCTCGGTATTCTGATCTCGTCCCTTGTTGCAATGGTGCGAGTTGACGGTATATTTAAGAAAAAGAACAAAAATTAATAAATCAGGGCGATTTTTTGTTGATTTTCAGCGAAAAATCGCCTTTTGTGACGGCTTTGTGAAAAAAATTAAAATTCAGTTTACAAAGGTGTAGTATTATTTTTATGTATTAATTTTGAACAAATCTTTATTTTTAGTTCAAGTTAAAATCTATTTTTTGGGGGTAGTAATGAACAAAAAGGTGAAAAACATCAATAGAGTTTTGTTATTATCGATCTCTTTGATAATATTCTGCTTGGCTTCAACGGCTTGCGTACATAAATCGGGATTTAAAAAAGGATTTGAGTACACCTTGACTCCGGGTGAAATTATGCTTGGAGTTAGTTCTGACACTGATACCTTTCATATAAATAATGTTAATTTGGAGTTATCTTACGGTGTACACGATATAGGATATGATGAAAAGTATAACACGAATCCCAAATGGAGTTATCAAAAAGAGGGGGATGAGACCATTTTCTTTGGACTTTATATTTGTGATTCAAGGTATAATCTCGATGTTCTGAACGATATGTTAGTGACCGATTACACAATGATTGAAAATCACTATTTTGTGGGGGAAATTTCCGAAGAGGAGGCGTTTTCCGAAGAATACGGCTTTATGCTTGACTATTGGAAAGGTATTACATATAACCACAGTGAAAGAATTGCTGTTCCAAGGAGTTTTTTGGAGGATGACTCGGGTAGCTTTGTTATTAAGCTTATTGCCTTTAGAGAGCCGTCAACCGTGGGAGATTGTTACTGCACAGCGAGCGTAGGTTATATCGAATTTGACTATCAAGCAGTTGATGAAAATACAATAAGAATAATTTTTTGATTTTTTAGTGGGAATGATACGTATAGACGGAATTTTTAATAGAAAAAAGCACATATAACAATTTTAAGAATGATTTTTGGCGATATTTGTCGAAAATCATTCTTTTTGTGACGGTTTGGTGAAAAAAGTTAAAATTCAGTTTACAAAAGTATTGTATAATTCATCCGTATTATGCAAAGTCTGCATAAATTTATCTTATTTTATTAAAATATTAAAGAGAGGTTTTTACTATGAGAAAGGTAAAGATTGTTACTGACTCTTGCGCCGATCTTTCCGGCGAGCTTTTGGCAAAATACGACATTGACTATGCTAAAATGTGTACCGTTTATAACGGTGTCGAGACCCCCGCGCTTCTGACCTGGACGTACGAGGAGGCTCACGAGCTTTATAATATCATCCGCGACGGTAACAGAATTACCACCGCGCAGGTTTCGGTTGAGGAATTCCAGAACATATTCACAAAGTACCTCGATATGGGTATGGATATCGTTTACGTAGGCTGCTCCTCCAAGCAGTCGGGCTCGATTAACACCGGTCGCGTTATCGCGCAGAAGGTGCTTGAAAATTATCCCGATGCTAAGATCTTATGTATCGACGCTCTCAGATCCACTATGGGCGAGGGTATGCTTGCTATGGAGGCTGCAAAGATGGCGGCTGAGGGTCTTGGCGCTGAGGAGATCGCTGAAAAGGTGACCGCAATGAGAAACAACGTGCTTCAGTTTGCAACCGTTCACTCTCTCGACGCTCTTAAGAGAGCGGGAAGAGTTTCGGCATCCAGCGCGTTCTTCGGCAATCTTTTCGGAGTTAAGCCTATTCTCGTCGCCGACGCAAGCGGCGCTCAGGCGGCTTACAAGAAGGTGAAGGGAAGAGTTCCCTCTATCAAGGAGTGCATAGCGCTTCTTAAGGAGAACGCTATCGACGTTGAAAATCAGACCGTATATCTTTGCCATTCCGATTGCTCCGCAGAGGAGATAGAGGAAGTAAAGGCTCTTATCAGAGAGTCCATTCCCTGCAAGGACATCTACGTAGGTCTTATCGGCCCGATCGTAGGCGCGTCCGTTGGTCCCGAGTGTATCGGTGTGTGGGCGTTCGGTAAGGAAGTAACCTTCGTTAACGAAGCCAAGTAATTTTTCAGACAAATGATTGGCTGTCGCCTTAAAGCGTGACGGCAACCTAATAATCATCAGGAGAATTTTTATATGACAACGAATCTTGAAAACAAGATTGAAAAAGAAATTGACGAACGTGATAAAGTAAACGCTGTAACAGCGGAAGAAAAGGACGAGACTGTTCTCGACGGTAAAATGTACGCCGAGATGATCAATGCAGGCGCGGCAAACCTTAAGGCACACGCGCAGGAGATCAATGATCTTAACGTTTTCCCGATCCCCGACGGTGACACGGGAGACAATATGCTCTCCACCATTATGGGCGGTGTTTCCGACACCGAGGAGGCTGACGAGAGCATTGGCGAGGCGGCAAGACGCGCCTCCGACGGTATGCTTCTTTCGGCAAGAGGAAACTCGGGCGTTATCCTTTCCCAGTTCTTCGAGGGAATGGCAGGCGGCTTCAAGGGCATGGACGAGGCTGACTCAAGAGCCTTTGCAAAGGCTTTCCAGAGCGGCGTGGCTCAGGCTTACGGCGCGGTTATGGTGCCTGCGGAGGGAACTATACTGACGGTTATCCGCGAGGCTACCGAGTACGCAAGCTCCAGAAATACCGAGACCCCCAAGGAATTTCTGCTTGAATTCATCGAAGAGGCGAAGAGAAGCCTTGAGCGCACCCCCGAGCTCCTTCCCGTGCTTAAAAAGGCGGGTGTCGTTGACTCGGGCGCGGCAGGACTTATCTATATTATCGACGGTATGATCCGCGCCGTTTGCGGCGAGACCGCTGACCTTGTGTCCGGAGTTGTGGCAGAGAAGGCGCAGAAGATCGATCTTGACGCTTTCGGACCCGACAGCGTTCTTGAATTCGGATACTGCACAGAGCTGCTTCTCCGTCTTATGAACGCGAAGACCGACGTTGATGCCTTTGAGGTAAAGACTATCAGCGACTATCTCCAGACCATCGGCGACAGTGTGGTTGCGGTCAAGAACGGAAGCGTGGTAAAGATCCACGTTCACACTATGACCCCCTACAAGGTGCTTGAATTCTGCCAGCAGTTCGGCGAATATCTCACCGTTAAGGTCGAGAATATGTCGCTTCAGCATAACAGCAACAACGAGGAGGAGGCTACGGCTCTCGTTCTCAAGACCGAAAAGCCTGCCGAGAGAAAGAAGTACGGTGTGGTTGCCGTGGCTTCGGGCGAGGGACTTAAGCAGACCTTTATCGAGCGCGGCGCAGATATCGTTATCGACGGCGGTCAGAGTATGAACCCCTCTGCCGAGTCCTTCCTTGAGGCATTTGATAAGGTAAATGCCGAAACCGTCTTCGTTTTCCCCAATAACGGCAACATAATACTTACCGCTCATCAGGCGGCAAAGCTCTACAGTGATTCCAAGATCTGTGTTATCGAGAGCCACACCATAGGCGACGGCTACGCGGCGCTCTCTATGCTCGCTCCCGACGTTACCGACAGTGCGGAGGAGATAGTTGAGCAGCTCAACGAGGCTATGTCGGGCGTGCTTACCGCCGAGATCTCCCGTTGCGTAAGAGACGCGAACATGGACGGTATGGAGCTGAAGACCGGTGATTTCATCGGATTTGCGGGCAAAAAGCTTTTGGCGAGCAGCACCGACAGATTTGACGTTCTTTGCAAGACCATTGACAATATGGGAATGCGCGATTACGAGATCTGCATCGTGGTTTGCGGAAAGGACGGCACCGAGGAAGAGGCTGCCGCTGTTGAAAAATACGTAACGTCCAATTACAGGGGCAAAGAGGTATACGTGATAGACGGCGGTCAGGACGTGTACGATTATATCGTCATTCTTGAATGACGCGGTGAATTATATGAAATTTGATGTTTTAACGGTCAGCATCTTCGCCTTGGCGGCGGTATCTGCCTATCTGATCTCGGGTATCAATCCCGCGATCATACTTTCAAAGACGATCTACGGCAAGGACATCAGAACGGTTGGCAGCAAGAACCCCGGATTTACCAATTTCAAGCGAAATTTCGGAATGAAATGGGCGATCGTGGTCATGATCCTCGATCTTTTGAAGAGCGCGTTGCCGTCTGTTGTGTTCGGCTTCGTTTTCGCTCACCTTTGGGGAGAATGGCACTTGGGCGTTACCTTTACCTACCTTTGCTCAATGTTAGGTCACGCTTTCCCCGTGTGGTACGGCTTTAAGGGCGGAAAGGGATTTCTCGTCTGCCTCTCGGCTATGTGGGCGCTTGATTGGAGAGTGGGACTTATTGCCACGGCTACAATGATGGTGCTTCTGCTGGTCACCGAGTATATGTCGCTTTCCACCACGGTGGCGATGCTTACCTGCCCCATATTCCTTTGGGTGTTCGGCGGCTCGATACCTTCGATCCTTCTTTGCGCAGTGTCGGTTATCTTTATGGCTGTGAGACACAAGGAGAACTTCGTGCGGCTCGCAAAGGGTCAGGAATCAAAATTCCAGCTCTATAAGGGTAAAAATAAGAAAAAGTAATATTAAAAAGAGTCAATTCCGAATGGAGTTGACTCTTTTTGCGTGGGCTTCAAATTTTGATTTATGGGTGAGTTAAGCCTTCCCCAGCGGGGAAGGGGGACCACGAAGTGGTGGATGAGGAGGTCGCTCTCGGAAGGATAAACCGTCTTTAAAAAATTACACCAAAAGCGTTATTCTAAAAGGGATTGCTATGGGTGGCGTAGGTTGAGGAA
>JBGVHJ010000079.1:0-21796 GCA_045122255.1 Eubacteriales bacterium
ATTATTTTAATTTGTTAGTTAGCGGCGGGAGCAAGCCCCCGCCCTACGAAATCAAATTTCGCAGAACGCTTTTAATATTGCCAATCCCACCTTGCCGCTCTTCTCGGGATGGAACTGACATCCGCATACGTTCCCCCTCGCGACGGCGGCGGTAAGATACGCACCGTACTCAGTATCGGCAATAACGCTTTCCTCGCAATTCGCACCGTAATAGGAATGTACAAAATATACGCAATCGCCATCGTTTATATACTTAAAAATGGGATGCTTTTCGCCATTTATTCTAAGCGCATTCCAGCCTATCTGCGGTATTGGAAGCTCTTTGGGAATAACAGATGAGATCGGTCTGATCTCGCCCTTTATAAGTCCCAACCCCTCATATTCACCGTATTCAAAGCTTTTGTCGAACAGCATCTGCATACCGAGGCAGATACCCATAAGCGGCTTGCCCTTCTCTACCTCTTCAAGCAGCACCTTGTCAAGACCGCTCTCGCGGAGCTTTTTGGCGGCATCACCGAAAGCACCCACACCGGGAAGAATGAGACGGTCAGCCGCGCGCAAAACAGAGGGGTCTGCGCTGACTGTGGCTTCTTCGCCAATTGCCGCAAATGAGCTTTTAAGGGAAAAGAGATTTCCCACTCCGTAATCGATTATGGCAACCATCAAAGTACCCCTTTCGTGGACGGGATCTCGTCTGCTCTTTCGGGATCGATCCTGACTGCAGATCTGAACGCTCTCGCCGCCGCCTTGAACGCGCCCTCGATTATATGATGCGAATTCTTGCCTGCCAGCTTTTTGAAATGAAGAGCACAGCCCGCCTGACGGACGAATCCCAACCAGAATTCTTCAACCAGCTCGGTGTCAAAGTCCCCCACCTTCACCGAAGGTATCTCAACGTCGAAATTGAGACAGTCTCTTCCCGAAATATCAACTGCGCAAAGGATAAGAGCCTCGTCCATAGGAAGGATCACCGAGCCGTAACGCTCGATTCCCCTTTTATCGCCAAGAGCCTCGGAGAATGCCTTGCCGAGACAGATGCCGATGTCCTCCACGGTGTGGTGGTAGTCCACCTGAGTGTCTCCAACGCATTTTACGGTCAGATCGAAGCGACCGTGCGAAGCGAAAAGCGTCAGCATGTGGTCGAGAAAGCCACAGCCCGTGTCTATCTCGCTTTTGCCCTTGCCGTCAAGCTCAAGGCTTAATTTTATATCCGTCTCCGCGGTTTTGCGGTTGATTTCATAATTTCTCATTTTCTCTCCTCCAGAATTTCGGAAATCGCGCTTATAAGCTCTGCCATCTGCTCGCGTGATCCGACGGTTATACGGTTATATTGCGAAATTTTTTCTTTCGTAAAGTGACGGACTAAAATTCCCCTCTCGCGGAGCTTGGAATAAAGCTCGCCGCCGTCTATCTTCGGGTGCTTGGCAAAGATAAAGTTTGCCTTTGAATCGGTCATTTCAAAGCCCAGCCTCTTAAGCTCTGCCGCCGTCCAAGCGCGGTTTTCAATAACCGTTTTGCAGTTGGCACGAGTGTATTTCTCGTCCGAGAGCACCCCGATACCTGCCGCCATGGTCATGGAATTGACGTTATAGGGGTTGGTGGAATACTTAATCGTATTCAGATCGGCAATAAGCGAGGGGCACGCCACACCAAAGCCAAGACGCGCGCCTGCCATAGACCGCGACTTCGAAAAGGTCTGCGTCACTAAAATATTTTCATATTTCTTCGTCAGCTGCACCGCACTGTCACCGCCAAAGTCGATATAAGCCTCGTCGATCACAACCACGTTATCGGGATTTGACTTTACTATCCTTTCGATATCATCAAGCCCCAAAAGAATACCCGTAGGCGCGTTAGGATTGGCTATAAAGACCGTACCCGAGTTTCCGCAATAATCGTCAACGTCAATAGTGAAATCGTCCTTGAGCGGCTTTATAACGTAAGGAACTCTGTTAAGCTCGGCAAACACGCTGTAAAAGCCGTAGGTTATGTCAGCAAAGATAGCGGGATGCTCCTCGTCGCAGAATGCCATAAATGCAAAATTCAGTATCTCATCCGAGCCGTTGGTGGGAAGAACGCAATCTGCACCAACACCCAAGACCTCCGCAAGCTTCTCGCAAAGCTTTTTTGCCTCGGGATCGGAGTAAAGCTGAAGATTCTTAGCCGCCTCTGCCGCAGCCTCGATTGCCTTTTTTGAGGGCGGAAAGGGCGACTCGTTTGTATTCAATTTATTGTATTTTCTCTCTTTCGGCTGCTCGCCCGGGGTGTACGGGGTAAGAGCCGAATATTTTTTGCTTAAAAATTTACTCATTTTCTTCAAATCTTACGGTCGCGCTTCTTGCGTGTGCTCCGAGTCCTTCCTTATTTGCAAAGAAAGCAACGTCGGCGGCAACCTTTTCCAGCGCGTCGCGTGTGTAATATGTGTACTGTGTCTTTTTCACAAAATCGTCAACCGACAAGGGACTTGAGAATTTTGCCGTTCCGCTTGTAGGAAGAGTGTGGTTGGGACCTGCAAAATAGTCGCCCAATGCCTCGGGACAGTAGCGACCCATAAATATCGAGCCCGCGTGGCGGATCTTGTCAAGGTAATCAAAGGGATTATCCACACAAAGCTCAAGATGCTCGGGCGCGATCTCGTTTGCGATATCGATAGCGCACATCAATGTGGGAGCAACGATAATCTTGCCGTTTTTGTCGATAGACTCACGGGCGATCTCAGCTCTTTCAAGCATCGGTATCTGAATTTCAAGCTCCGACGAGACCGCCTCGGCAAAATCCGCGCTGTCGGTGACCAGCACCGCGCTTGCCATTCTGTCGTGCTCTGCCTGAGAAAGAAGGTCTGCCGCCACAAATTTCGGGTTGCTCTTGCCGTCGGCAAGCACGAGTATCTCGCTGGGACCCGCGATCATATCGATGGACACTACACCGAAGACCTGCTTTTTCGCCTCGGCAACGTAAGCGTTTCCGGGGCCGACTATCTTATCGACCTTAGGTATGCTTTCGGTTCCGTATGCCAGAGCCGCAATAGCCTGCGCGCCGCCAACCTTGAATATCTTATCGATGCCCGCGATCTTAGCCGCCGCCAGAATAACGGGATTGACCTTACCGTCCTTGCCGGGAGGTGTGACCATAACGACCTCTCGCACACCGGCGATCTTTGCGGGGATCGAATCCATGAGCACGGTGGAGGGATAAGCCGCCGTGCCGCCGGGAACGTAAAGCCCTGCGCGATCTACGGGAATGATCTTCTGTCCGATAACTATTCCGTCCTCATCATTTATGATAAAGCTGTTTCTGACCTGCTTCTCATGAAATTTGCGAATATTTGCCGCCGCTTTTTGAAGTATTTCAATGAATCTCGGCTCTACGAGAGCCATCGCCTCGTCTATCTCGGCTTCGCTGACTGCAAGAGCATCAAGCCTTGCCTTATCAAACCTTTCGCAATACTCAAAAAGCGCCGCGTCGCCTCTCTCTCTCACGTTCTTGATTATGTCGGCAACCACGTCCTCGACGCTCACCGTTGGCTCAAAGCGAGCAAATATCTCGTCGTTAGAGACCTCGCCATACTTAAAAATCTTTATCATATCTAAACCTCATATAATTTGCGCCACGCGCAACGTCATTGCACTTGCCCCGCAAGTGAAGCTACGATCTCGTCGATCATCTCGCCCTTGAATTTCGTGCTTGCCTTGTTTGCTATAAGGCGCGCGCTGATGGGAACTATCTCCTCCACCACCTCAAGCCCGTTTTCGACCAGCGTTTTTCCCGTCTCAACTATATCCACGATAACGTCGGAAAGCCCAAGGATCGGCGCTAACTCAATAGAGCCGTTCAGGTGAATAATATCTATATCCTTTCCCTGCGAGGAGTAAAAATCGTTTGCTATATTTGCAAATTTCGTTGCAACCTTAAGCTGCTTTGAGGGATTGTACCGAAATCCCTTAGGAGCCGCCACCGCCATACGGCATTTGCCGATATCAAGGTCGAGAAGCTCGTATATCTCGGGCTCGTATTCAAGCAGAATATCCTTTCCCGCAACGCCAATGTCCGCCGCGCCGCGCTCAACGTATATAGCCACATCGGAGGGCTTTACCCAGAAATATCTGATTCCCTTTTCTACGTTTTCAAAGGTCAGCTTGCGGTTGACCTCCTTTATGGACGGACACTCAAAGCCCGCCGCCTCAAACATATCGTAAACCTTCTCGCCAAGGCGACCCTTCGGGAGGGCAATATTTAACATTTCCATTTATTTTTCCTCCCTCAGATCAAAGGTTTCTTTAAATTTCAGCTTTTGAGGAATGCTCCTGCAAGCCGAAACGCTTTTGCCCGACGAGGTTATCTCTCCGGTAATATCAATAAGTCTTTTAAGGTCAATGTTGCTATCGTAAAGCACCAAAACGTCGCCGTCGTATTCGGGAGCATCGTCATTCAGCTCATCAAGAAGATCAAGATACACCGCAAAGCCGATAGCTCCCGAGCTCTTTCCCATCTTCTTCATAAGATTATCGTATCTGCCGCCCGTAAGCACGTCGGTGGGAATGCCCTTGATAAATCCCTTGAACACGATACCGCTGTAATAATTCATATCGTCGACCACAGAAAAGTCTATTTTTACTTTGCCGTTTACCGCAGAGAGGATCTCGGAAAGCTCAAGAGCCTCGGGATATACCGAGCTATCCTTTAGTATTTCAAGCATCTCGTCTGCTCCGCCCCTCATAGCCACGAGCTTTTTGACGGTGTCGGCGCTCTTACCCTCTGCCGCGCAGACGGCATCTATACCGTGAATATTCTTTTCACCGATGCAATCAAGAATTGCCTCCTTGCCCTTGGAAGAAAGCCCGATCTCGTCGATAAGAGCCGACAGCATTCCCATGTGGGAAACGTCGAGAACGTAATCCGAGGACACCGCCTCAAGGCTCTTGACCGCCAGATTCAGCACCTCGGCTATGGCATAGGCATCGATCTCGCCAATGCACTCGAGTCCCGCCTGCATTATTTCCTTAAAGGATAAACCGCCCTTGGGCACTCTGTAAACGTTTTCATTGTAATACACCCTTCTGATGCCATCCTCCTTATCGGGACTGTTCTTGACGATAGAAAGAGTAACGTCGGGCTTCAGCGCCATAAGCGAGCCGCCCGCATCGGTAAAGGTGATTATATGATTTGAAACGAGGAAGCTTTTGTTTCTGACGTAAAGCTCATACTCCTCGAATTTACTCATTTTATACTGTGAATAACCGTAGCTCTCGTAGAGACCTTTAAGAGCCGATACCGCTCTCTCTGCTCCGCGAGACTTGATACTATTGCCTGTCATAAAGGAAATTCCTTTCAATTTTTGTGTAGCTTATTTCATATCCTTCAGCTTTTCAAGCACGGGGCGGTAGCCGCCGCTTCCGTAATTGAGGCATTTATTAACTCGGCTGATGGTTGCGGTGCTGGCGCCCGTCTTTTCCTCGATGGTCTGATACTTTTCGCCGTCGTTCAGCATCTCGGCAACCGAAAGCCTTTGAGAAATGTCCTGGATCTCCTTGATGGTGCAAACGTCCTCAAAAAATGCCGCGCACTCCTCTTCGGTCTCGAGTGTCAATATTGCTTGGAAAAATCTGCGATTTTCTTCGGTCATGTGTGGACTCATTTAATAATTCTCCTTTTAAAAATCGAATTAAAATAGGCTTTTTGAAAATTACTTTATCATTTTACCACGCTAAAGCGATAAAGTCAATAGCTTTTTAAAAATATTTTTAAAAATTCAAAAATATCGTCAAAAAACTCTTTAATCTATTGACAAAACACTTATATTGTGTTATACTTTAAAAAATGATAGAGGTGCGCTTCAACAAGAGTAATTTTCGTGTAAGCCCGCGCAGGTGTTGCGAAAATGAAAGGGTTGGGTGCCGAAGAGATTTCAGCGCAAAAATTCTCTGGCAATTCGGATAACATCCGCTTTGCTGTCGCCATTTGGCGGAGTGCTATCTCAACTGTTCCACTCGGATCAGAGATAGCCGTTTATGCGGCTGTTTTTTATTGGATCGGGTATTTTGGGCGGCGGAGATTCACTTCTCTGCCATATTTTATTTTGTATTCATTTTTGGAGGAAATTATAATGAAAAAGACCATTTTCACGGGTGCGGCAACCGCCATTATCACCCCTATGAAGGACGGCAAGATCGATTACGAAAGCTTTGAAAGGCTTATAAATTGGCAGATCGACGAGGGCATCGACGCTATCGTTGTCTGCGGAACCACGGGCGAGGCAAGCACCCTCTCCGACGACGAGCATAAGGATGCTATCAAGTTCTGCGTTGACACAGTAGCTGGCAGAGTTCCCGTCATTGCCGGCACAGGCTCCAACGATACCGCATACGCCATCTGGCTGACCCAGCACGCCGCTGAGGCAGGCGCTGATGCCGCTCTTGTTGTAACTCCTTACTACAACAAGGCGACTCAGAACGGTCTTATAAAGATGTTCACCTCGATAGCTGACGCGTCATCTATCCCGATCATTCTCTACAACGTTCCCTCGAGAACGGGCTGCAACATCCTTCCCGCAACCGCGGCTAAGCTTGCCGAGCATCCCAATATCGTCGGCATCAAGGAGGCAAGCGGAAATATCTCCCAGATCGCAGAGCTTGCTCACCTCGTCGGCGACAAGATGGACATTTATTCGGGTAACGACGACCAGATCACCCCTATCCTCTCTCTCGGCGGCAAGGGTGTTATCTCGGTGCTCTCAAATCCTATGCCCCGCGCCACCAGTAAGATCTGCCACGATTTCTTCGAGGGCAGACATCAGGAAGCGGTAAAGGCTCAGCTCGATCTGCTTCCCTTTATCAGCGCACTCTTCTCCGAGGTCAACCCCATTCCCGTTAAGGCGGCAATGAAGCACATGGGCTTCTGCGGCAGCGAGATCCGTCTCCCCCTCACCGAAATGGAGCCCGAGCACGAGGAAAAGCTGGTCACAATTATGAAGGGACTTAATCTTATATAAAGGATATTGATTATGAAAATACTTATAAGCGGCATCGGCGGCAGAATGGGCGCCGAGGTCAAGAAAATGGTGCTGGACGGATACAGAAGCTCCGAGCTCTGCGCAGGCTACGACGTAGCGGTCATTGATGCCGAGTGCCCCACATATACAAGCTGGTCAGACGTCAAGGAAACACCCGATTGCATAATTGACTTTTCACACCACGCAGGCACAAAGGCTCTCCTTGAATACGCGTGTGAAAAAAATATTCCCGTAGTGCTTGCCACCACGGGTCACGACGAGACCGAAAAGGGATACATAACCGAAGCGGCGAAGAAGATCGCTCTTTTCCACTCGGCAAATATGTCGCTTGGCGTGGCGCTCCTTTGCGAGCTGGCAAAAACCACGGCAAAGACCTTCCCCGATGCCGATATCGAGATCATCGAGAAGCACCACAACAGAAAGCTTGATGCCCCCAGCGGCACCGCGCTTCTCCTGGCTCGGTCGATCCAGAAGATCCGCGAAAACGCATTCTTCACCTTTGGCAGACAGGGACACGCAAAGAGAGAAAAGAACGAGATCGGCGTTCACGCTATCCGTATGGGCAATATAGTTGGCGAGCACGAGGTCATCGTGGGCACCGATACCCAGACCATCACCCTCAAGCATGAGGCTCACAGCCGTTCCCTCTTCGCCGAGGGCGCGATCGCGGCGGCAGATTTTATCAAGGATAAGAGCGCAGGGCTTTACGATATGTACAGCATGATCGGCGCGGAATAATTGAAAATATGATTTGTGATAATTTATCGGTAAACGGTAAGGGTCACCTCACACTCGGCGGTGTCGATACCGTAGAAATGGCTGAAAAATACGGCACTCCCCTTTACCTCTACGACGAAAACAGAATAAGAGAGCGTTGCCGCACCTACGTTAATGCGATGAAAGCGGCATTTGGCGATAGCGCGCTCCCCCTTTATGCCAGCAAGGCGGCATCCTTCAAGCAGATGTACCGCATTATTATGGAAGAGGGTATGGGCACCGACATAGTGTCCTCAGGCGAGCTTTACACCGCCGCAAGCGTTGGTTTTCCGCTTGACAAGGCTTATTTCCACAGCAACAACAAGACCGACTCCGATATAGCGTATGCCATTGATCTCGGTATCGGGTATTTCGTTGTGGATAACGTTGAGGAGCTTGATGCCATCGACAGGATAGCCGGTGAAAAGATGGTTCGACAGAAGGTTCTGCTCCGTCTCACCCCCGGCATCGATCCCCATACGTACGCGGCGGTAGCTACCGGCAAGGTAGACTCAAAATTCGGCTCGGCAATAGAGACCGGACAAGCCGAGCAGATAACAAAATATGCTACCGAGCTTAAAAACATCTCTCTTTACGGCTTCCACTGTCACGTGGGTTCTCAGGTCTTTGACTCCGAAGTATACCTTAGTGCTTCGGAAATAATGCTCGATTTCATCGCCGAAATGAAAAGAAAATACGGTTTTGAGGCCAAAGAGCTTGACCTTGGCGGCGGCTACGGTGTCAGATACCTTGAAAGCGACCCCTATATAGACATTGCGGCAAATGTTCATCAGGTCGCAGAGCACATGAAGGCATATTGCCAAAGGCTTGCGATCGATATGCCCGAGATCCGTATGGAGCCCGGCAGAAGCATCGTCGCAGATGCAGGACTCACCGTCTATACCGCAGGAACCGTCAAGCGCATTCCCGGGTATAAAAATTACGTATCTGTTGACGGCGGAATGGCGGATAACCCCCGCTTTGCTCTCTACGGCTCGTCATATACCGTATGCCTTGCCAACCGCATGAACGCGGAAAAGGAAGGCGCTCCCACCTTCAAATGCTCGGTGGTTGGCAGATGCTGCGAGTCAGGCGACATCCTTCAGGAAAACGTCACGCTTCCCGCCGATATCAAGCGCGGAGATATGATCGCCGTGCTGACCACAGGCGCGTACAACTACTCTATGTCCTCAAACTATAACCGCCTCGGCAAGCCCCCCGTGGTTATGCTGAAGGACGGATGTGACTACCTCGCCGTCAAGCGCGAGACCCCCGAGGATATCTGCAGGAACGATATATAAGGATACACACATAAAAATAGCAGGGATCAGTTCCCTGCTTTTTATGTCGGTATATAAATTGCAGTTTATCGTGATGATGTCTTTTAAAAAGGTGCATCCTCACCCACCGCGCGGCGGTCCCCCCTCCCCTGCCTTGGGGAGGGCTTAGGTTTAACTACGCCGCCCCCTCAACTGTAGCCTCGAAACCTTTATCACGGCTACAAAATCGCAATCGGTCACGCTTTGCGTTAGCCTTCCCCAAGGCAGGGGAAGGGCGACCACGGCGGGGTTCCCCGAAGCGAGCGTAGCCGAGCTTTGGGGGTTCGCGCGATGTGGTGGATGAGGATGCACCCTAAAGAGTTACAACAGACCGATAAATCAAATTTTAAACATCAAACATTAACCGAGAATTCAATCCACTCCTATTAAAAGGGTTCATCCACAAAAAACTTTATCTCCTGACAATAACCTCAATTGTTTTCTTGTTAAGCCTTCTCGCATACCCGAGCGTGTATTTCGTTCCCCTCGATTCTCCATCCCAGACCGCCAAAACCGTATCGGCAGCGTTAACCATTTCCTCGTTGCGCTTGATCGGCGCGGCTCTGCCGTATTTTTCATAATCGGGACGAATTATCAGCTTTTCAATGCCGTGAGCATCAGCATATCTTTCTGCCAACGTGTCCATCCCCTTCGCTCCTCCGCTGATTATCAGCTCGGTTTCGGCAGGAACGTGACCCGTCAGATCATAATTCATAATTGTTCTTGAACCAACAATTAACAGTTTCATATCATAAATCCCCCATAATATAGTTGTAAGTATGTAAACCTTATATTTTACCTAATGTTTCTTATATTATATCATATTATAATTCTTTTGTAAATAGGTTATAATATTTTAAGAAAGAAAAATAGGGAGAAATAATATGCTCGAAAGTCAATATAAAATCAACATAATAAAGATCGGCTTAAAAATCGCATATTACAGAAAGCTGCAAGGGATGACACAAGAGGAGCTTGCAGAGGCTTGCGGATTATCTGTTGGATATATTTCTCAGCTTGAGGGTCCCGGAAGTTATTTTTGTCCTTCATTAAAAACCCTATTTGTTATTGCAGAGGTGCTTGGTACAACCGTGTCAAAGCTTACCGATATTGAGGATTAATATGGTTAAACTTACATTGGATAAACAACTGGAAAAATGCGGCATCACAAGATATGAATTATCAAAAAGAACCGGTATAATTTATCATACTATTGACAGTTATTATAAAAATCAAGTAGTAAGATATGACAGTTACATTTTAAATAAGTTTTGCGACGCCCTAAACTGCGAAATTTCCGATATAATCGAATATGTAAAAGAAGATTAAAAAGAGCGAATTTTTTGTTCGCTCTTTTTGTTTTGGGAAATATTTATGTTTCAAATTTTGATTTGTCGAACTGTTTGAAAGAGTGATATTCCGCCTATGGCGGAGTGATATTGTCGCTTACGCGACAGTGATATTAAAGCCTACGGCTTTAGTGATATTCTATTCGCCTTTGTTATTTCAAACGCGCGTAGCACATATCACTGCCGAAGGCGATATCACGCACGAAGTGCATATCACTCGCCGCAGGCGAATAGAGTTGGCGCACCTGCTTTATCGCAGGTGCGCCATCGGTGGACTTTTTTGTTATCAAAGCGTCTTCAGATCGTAAGGTGTCGACTGGTAGACGAAATAATTGAGCCAGTTAATGAAAAGCAGGCTTCCGTGCGATCTCCAACGGACGACGGGACCCTTCTCGGGGTCATTGTCTCTGTAATAGTTCACGGGAGGCTTTATAGGCAATCCTGCCGCAAGATCGCGGCGGTATTCCGCGTCAAGAGTCAGCGGATCATACTCGCTGTGACCCATAATAAAGAACTGTCTGCCGCCGTTTCGAGAAACGATATGCACACCTACGTCGTCGCTGGATGCCAGCACGCGAAGCTCGGGGATCGCCTCGATATCCTCGCGGTAAACGGTGGTATGACGGGAATGAGGAACGAAAAATTCCTCGTCAAATCCACGCAGCAGCATGCTCTTCTTGTGGTCTGCCTGATGCGCGAACACACCGAAAAGCTTCTCGGGCATTATGTGCTTCTTGATTCCGTAGTGATAGTAAAGCCCCGCCTGCGCCCCCCAGCAGATGTGCATAGTGCTGTGAACGTTGGTCTTGGTCCACTCCATTATCTCGCAAAGCTCAGCCCAATAGTCGACCTCCTCAAATTCCATCATTTCAACCGGCGCGCCCGTGATGATCATTCCGTCGAATTTCTGATCCTTCACGTCGTCAAAGGTCTTGTAAAAGGCAAGCAGATGCTCCTGCGCAGTGTTTGTGGAAACGTACGACTTGGTTCTTATCAGCGTCAGCTCTATCTGAAGCGGTGTATTTCCAAGAATTCTCGAGATCTGCGTCTCGGTCTCGATCTTCTTAGGCATGAGATTGAGCAAAAGGATCTTCAAGGGACGAATGTCCTGAGTGATCGCTCTTCTCTCGGTCATAACGAATATATTTTCATCTGCAAGGGTCTGCACCGCAGGCAGATCGTTAGGTATTTTTATAGGCATTTCGTTCTCCTGATATTATATTTTATCAAGCGCCTGCTGAATATCAGCGATCAGATCCTCCGCGTCCTCAATACCGCAGGAAAGACGGACAAGGTCGGGGGCAACGCCGCAGGCGATAAGGTCAGCATCGGAAAGCTGACGGTGAGTCGTGGTCGCAGGGTGCAGACAGCAGGAGCGCGCGTCGGCAACGTGAGTCTCAATTGCGATGAGCTGCAAAGCGTTCATAAAGGTAGAAGCCGCTGCTCTGCCGCCCTTTACTCCGAAGCTGACGACTCCGCAGGTGCCGCTTGGCATATACTTTTGAGCAATAGCGTAATCCTTGCTCGACTCAAGACCGGGATAGTTGACCCATGCGATCTTTTCGTTAGCCTCAAGATACTTGGCAACTGCAAGACCGTTCTCGCAATGTCTCTTCATTCTAACGTGGAGGCTTTCAAGACCGAGATTCAGCAGATATGCGCTCATAGGAGCGGGGGTAACGCCAAGATCGCGCATAAGCTGAGCGGTCGCCTTGGTGATATACGCTCCGCCAAGACCGAACCTTTCGGCATAGGTAATTCCGTGATAGCTGTCGTCGGGAGTGCAGAGACCGGGATATTTGTCGGCGTGAGCCATCCAGTCGAAGCGACCGGAATCAACGATCGCGCCGCCAACCGCACTGCCATGACCGTCCATATACTTGGTGGTGGAGTGGGTTACTATGTCCGCGCCCCATTCAAAGGGACGGCAATTTACGGGTGTGGGGAAGGTGTTGTCAATGATCAGCGGCACACCGTGCTTATGCGCCATATTTGCAAAGCGCTCAATATCAAGAACGTTCAAGGCAGGGTTTGCGATAGTCTCGCCGAAAACCAGTTTGGTGTTAGGTCTGAAAGCCGCCTCAAACTCCTCATCGGAGCAATCGGGAGCGATAAAGGTCACCTCAATACCCATTCTCTTCAGCGTAACGGCAAAAAGATTGTAGGTTCCACCGTAAATAGAAGCCGAGGAAACGATGTGATCTCCCGCAGAAGCAATATTAAAGGTGGCAAGGAAGTTAGCCGCCATACCCGAAGAGGTCAGCATAGCCGCAGTTCCCCCCTCCATCTCGCAGATCTTTCTCGCGACGGTGTCGCAGGTGGGGTTCTGAAGTCTGGAGTAGAAATATCCCTCAGCCTCAAGGTCGAAAAGCTTACCCATCGCCTCGCCGGTAGTATATTTAAAAGTCGTGCTCTGAATTATCGGCACCTGTCTGGGCTCACCGTTACCCGCAGTGTAGCCGCCCTGAACGCATTTTGTTCCAATTTTTCTGTTATTCATATTTTTGCCTCTCTTTCTTGCAAAAACGCAATATCTATACATTATAATTATACCATTTTTCGCTTTATTGTCAAGAGGTTTAAAACTTTTAAAGTGGATTTTGAAAGTTAATTTAATTAAGCATTCTTAACTTTATCCAAAATATAGTTAAGTTTATTTAATTATCTGCCTTTTGTAAATATGTGCTTCAAATTTTGATTTGTTGGTTAGCCTTCTCCAGCGGAGAAGGGGGACCGCAACGCGGTGGATGAGGAGATCATTGACAGATTCATAATATGTCTTTTAACCGACTCCACCCAAAACAATCCCTTTTAGAATAACTCTATTGGTGAAAATCTTTTAAGACATTTTATCCATTAAAGGGCGACCTCCTCATCCACCACTGCGTGGTCCCCCTTCCCCGCTGGGGAAGGCTCATAAACCCCAATTTACCAACATAAAAGAGGACGTCGCCGTCCTCTTTTGATTATTATTTTTTCTTGAAAATGCAGATCGGTCCCAAAAGTCCGCCTGCGGGTGCTTTCGCCTCCATAAGCTTCATCTTTGCGTGATATGTACCAACGTCCCGTCTGTCCTGAACCTCAAAATAATCGGTATGAGTGCATGCCTGAGCAATGGTGTTTGCAACCACTATCTTCAATTCGTCGCCCTTATGAACGTCGCCAAGCTTCGCCATATATGGCGGCATAGTCGCCTCGGCTCTCTTCTCGCCGTTAACGTAGATCTTAGCCCAATGATTGACCGCGCCGAGCGAAAGATATGCATCCTCCACGTCCACGTCAATTACGGTCTCATAGGACACCTCGCCCGAAAAATCGTCATCCCACGGAGCAAACGGCTCTTCCCTGTCCGCTCTCTCGGGATAGATATTCTGCGGACCCTTTTGGCTATCGATCACGTATCTGCGGCTAATATAGGACTTGACCCCCTTTACCTCGCAGACCCTCTCAAATTCCGGTCTCGGCGAGCAATCGATCTCGCTATCCGTGAGATAAAGCAAAAATCCGTCTCCACGCGAAAGGCTTATCGGCACTCTGATAAGGTTGCCCTCGCGCCTGAAGTCGACGCGATAGGTCTCACCGCTCTGAATATCAACGAAATAAGGCGTCTTATCGCTTTCCACCGTTACCGTCTCGCTGACCGTCTCGTTTGCAAAATTGCAGATCAGATAGCCCTCTCCGTCCTCAAATATCAGCTTTCTCGCCTGGATAAAGCGGTTTTCGCGACCGATGCAGGGCTCGATCTTATGTCCCACGTGCGAAAGCTTTTCAAGCACGTCCTCGCACTCAAGGAAGCAACCTTCGGGCACAAAAACGTTGTCGTATCTCACGTGCTCACCCACAAGCGAGCTGCCCACAAGCTTCATTTCTCTCACAAGTGCCTCGTCAATGATATCAAAGGAAACGCCAAGCTCCTCGAGGCGCGCGCCAAGGGCATCGTACGCGTCGGAGGCGGCAAGCCCCTTCTCTCCCCTCGTGCAGACCGAGCGGCAGGGGAAATAAAGCGCAGAACGGATATCAGCCTTGCTCTCCTGCAAAATGTGACATACCCTGCCCGTATACTCGTTTATCTCGCCGAGAGTGTCCATTCCGGGGCTCTCCTTGATGAAATTCGGGCGGTACTGAAGACACATAGGTGTCTCGCGGTCGTAGGAGATAGTCATAAAGTTGAAGATACTGATGCCACGCACCGCCTGATAGTTTACGTCAAAGCGCATCTCCTCGGGCGCAATATGACCGCCGTGAACCGCGAAGGTCTCGCTGAGGCAGAGACTGTGACCGCACTGCCTTGCCGCGCTTGAAGCGTATCTCGGGAAAAATCTGTTGCCCTCAAAGCATGTCTCGCCGTTCTCGTCGGGATAGGTGATCTGACTCCAGATAACGTCGATTCCGGGCACGTCAAAGGCGCGGTAGCTTTCCATCATATTGCCGTAAAGGGTCACTCGAATATTCTTGGTGCAGCTTTCGCAGTCAAGATGACCGACAGACAGCATATTATGCTTATTCAGCCACTCCTTCATAGGCAAAAAGTAGTTGTTTACCGTCAGATCACCGCAAAGCATAGCGTAATCACTGACCGCGCGGTATTCCTCGTCACTTTCGGGCTGCTTGCGCATACAAATGCACATAAGATAGGGATATATCTCGTAGCCGTATTTTTCAAAGAACATCCTGTCAAGTCCGCGAGTCCAAAGCCCCATGTGAGCCTCGTCGTCGAACATAAAGGTGACCTCTTTACCCATAACGTCGCCAAATCTCTTCTTCAATACCTCGTGGGTCATTTCAATGAAGAGGTCGGTGGTCTCCCTCTGAGCAATATCCGAGTTGACCAAAGGACGGTCGGGCTCGTCCACCATGTAGAATTCACAGACGCCGCAGCCGCGCTCATTATTTGTCATAAAGCCGTCCTCGATACGCTCGCCGTCAACGTAAGCGATGACAGACTCCTCGCCCTTGACGAATTTCTCACCGAACGGCAGGAGATATTCTCTGTATGCAAGATTTTTCTTGGCAAGATGCGGACGCATATTTCTTATCTTTCCGCAAACCATTCCCGAAGGGAATCCCCCCTCGTTGTAAAGCCAGAATTCCATGCCCTTCTCCGCCGCCAGCTCGTAAGCGTAGTACAAGAGATCAAGATACTCCTCCGAAAGATATTCGGGAGAAAGATGGGTCGCGCGGGTCAAAGGACGGAAATATTCGGGCTCGCCGAGAACGTAAAATCCGCGGATTCCGCTCTCGTACATCTCCTCTATCTCTCTCTTTATTCCCTCTCGGGTTATCGTCGTGTTCCAGAACCAGGTGTATACCGGTCTCGCCGACGGTCTGATATTCTTAAAATCCATATGTTGCCTCCAATTAAAGAGTTCTTATATCTATTATAACATATCGGAGAATTTTGTCAACAGATTTTATAGTTAAGTTTACTTAATTATAACGCATTGCATTAAGTTTGTTTAACTATTTTTTCATTTAATTAAGTTTCCTTAACCATTTCACTGATAATGAAAGTTCAAATTTTGATTTGTCGGTTAGATGAGCGGCACTCTAAACCGTATGGGTCGGCGCAATTTGCTTGCAGAATTATCTCGTCGACCCGGTTTGATTTGAATTATAAAGGTTTTCACGGGAGGCACAAGCCCCTCCCCTACGGTTTAATAATGCCGCTAAAAGTTTACATTGGGGTTCCGCCCGAGATTCTTCGCGTCGCCCCATCGTGTCATCCTCGAGCGAAGCGAAGGATCTCGATGGGGCTCGCTCGAGAATGACACGGGCGGGTAATCTGTCAAGTTTTTATTGAAACAAAGAACTACGATCGTGTGTCATCGAAACTCACCTATAAATCGCAATTTATCGTTCAAACAAAACACCGCAGATTTCTCTGCGGTGTTAGTTTTAGTTAATTACCCATCATCGTTCCAATAAAGAACGGAATATTATTCTCGCAATCAATAAGCATATAAACGAAAGGACGATCAAGCGTAACAAACTTGGGCTCATCGGGCGCGCTCTCATCCTCCATTTCAATTATCGTAACAGCTCCTGCCTTTGTTCCCTTCTCGCTTACCTCAATAAAGGTCTTGTGAATAACGCGGCTGATGTAAATATTGCCTGCCCCCGACACTCCAAGCCCCGAAAAATCCGCGCGGCTCGAGCTAAACGCGTCAGCAATTCCCATCTCGCAAAGGATCTTCGACATTTCAACGTCGTATTCGGTCTCAAACTTAGGCATAGTCGCGTATACCGTGTCATATTCAGCTCCCGACAAAATCGCGCTCAGCTTCTCACCGTCAAGACCCGCAAGATACTCGGAGACCGAGATTCCCTCGTTAGGAAGCAAAGCCGCAAAAGCGTACTTGCGCCCGCTGTAATTCTTGATAAATCCCGTCGCGTTTTCATCCTCAATATACAGGTATTCATCGCTTCTCATAAACTCATAGTCTATCTTCCTGCCGTCCTCTGTGGTAAATTTGCCGTCATATACGCTGTACTTGTTGTACATGCTCTCCCACTCCGCATCGAAAAGGATCGCGTTAATGAGATACATTATGGCATCTTCAGATATCTCGTCCAAAGCATTTGGAATAAGACCGTCGGTCTGATAATTCACCCAGTTGTTGATATCCTTGAGAGTCTGCTCGTCAAAGGCGCTCTTGTAAATATCCGCACCGTAATAGTCGGCATTCTTTTGCAAAAAGCTCTGATTAACGGTAAATCGCTGATCATCGGTAAACCAGATCGAGTTGGCAATATTCAGCTTGTATTTTTCGCCTTGCGGCAGCGTTTGCATATAGGAATAGAGATAAATATTCAGCTCCTCCACGCTCATGCCAAGCGTTTCCTCGATCTGCGCCCTCGTCTCGCCCTCAGCACCGTTTGCGGTCATCGAAAGGGCGTAAAGCACCGACATAGGCGAGATCAGCGTGCTTTTGCCGTCCTCGTTGGCTGCGTTAAAGAGGCGAATAGCAAAATCGGTCACAGCGGCATTGTAGCTGTCAAGATCGCCCTTGACGGTCACCGTGTTGGGAACAAAGCCCGCCATCATGTCCTCAGCCTCAACCTCAAGCACGATTTGCTCCTTTGTCTCTTCAGTTTCGTCCGAATATCCGCTAATGAAATCTTCAATGCTCTCATATCTCACGTCGATAGATTTAGACGGATCGTCTGCCGACACCAGCCTTATACTCTCGAGTTCTCCAACCATAGGAATTCCGTTTATTATAAGATAATAATCGTCATCAATGGGATATTGAAGTATTATCCTACCCGATCCGATATCTTCGCAGCGATAAGGCAAAAAATGTTCAAAACTCAAGTCTGCTCCGTGCATCTCAACCAAAGAGATCAGAGTCGCCATACTCAACCCGATCTTCTCTGTCTCGCCGATCTTATCGGGATCGGTATAAAGCTTTATCATACCGCATTTCGTGCATTCATCACGGGCGATAGACTCGTTAAGATTATCGATTCTCTCCCAATTATGCTCGCAATCGATAAAATTAAAGGAATCATCCTTCCCTCCGCATACGCTCTCCTCGCTCTCCTCGCTTTCCTGCTCCCCACCGGGAAGATTACATGAGACCAGCATAGAAAAGCAAAGCATCATAGCAAGCATAAAAGCCAATATTTTCTTCATAAGTGCCTCCTTGTAAATATAACTTTTGTTCAAATGATCCTCACACTTTGCGTGATAATTTTTATTTGCTTTTCTTTTTGAATACAAGCGCCGCACCTAATATTGAAATAATCACAACAGCGCCCATTCCGATGCTTGATCCGCAACCGAAAAGCTCGTTTTTGTCAGGTTCTTTCTCGTTGCAACGGGTGCAAGCACCATTAATATAGTTATGCCCGAGCGCAGGCGTTTGCTCGGCGGGATCGCGAACAGAGTAACTGCAATTCAAGCAGAAGTCCTCTACGTATCCGGGCTCGGTACAGGTAGGTTCGATCCAGCGCGCGTGATATTCGTGGCCTGCCGGTATTATCTCCTGCTCTACTCTTTCTTCATTACATCTCGAACAGTGCTTGCCCTCAGTAAGACCGGGCTCTGTACAAGTAGGAGCCTTAGCTTCATCTATCACTATATCATGACCCATATAATAACACTCGGTAATCTTGCAGACAGCGCAGGTCTTTGGTTTATCATCAGTCGCTTCTACCCAAGAATGCTCTACAACGTTTTCCCCCTCCGTAGCGCCGCATCTACCACAGATTGCTTGCACCTGACACCAGGCTACGTCGGGAGCTAACCATAGGTGACCAAGAGGCTCTCCTTCGGTTTTTCCGCATACCGAGCAGGTCTTCGGCTCTGTACAGGTCGCATCTATCCAAGTGTGCCCCTCCGTAGCGACCTCTTCGTAAATCCCCCTATTTTTTTGTTCAAACATATATAGATCGCCTATAACACCTAAATCAATCAACTTGTGAGAACGTTCTTCGCTTGTATTTTTTGTGCTCCCCTGCTCTCCGTTGGTTAAATTACAGGAAACGAGCAGAGAAAAACAAAGAATCACAGCAAGCATAAAAGCCAATTTTTTCTTCATAATCATCACTCCATATCTTATCCTTCAAAAACCATAGTTTCAATTTCCTCGTACTCATCATAGACGGGCTCTTCCTCATACAGTGCTGCAATATCTTCATAGCTCGACGGTTCAAGATATATTATCTCAAACATATCAAGCGCGGGCATATCGTTGATCTTTGTATCGCTTGTTATACCGATCCTAATATATCTATCCTCCTGTCCGGGGCAAAGAATATTGCCGACACGATAAGTATCGTTGCCATATACGTCAAACGAAACGCCGTTAAAAGAAGCCTCACCCTTCCTTGTTAAAATTCCAAAATAATTAAATGAGCCGGGCAACAATTCATATTCAAATCTATATTCCAGATTTTCAATTGTATACGACACCATCAGACTATCATACTCATGATAGTAATCCAATGTGATGGCACTGACCTCAACAGTATCCTTGGGGATTATAAACGGGATTTTCAAAATTTCATCGCTCACCAGCTTCGCAGTCTCAAAGCTCGCGCCAAAAGAATTACCGTATTTTCCTTTATAATCCTTCATTATTTCTTCCATAAACGCGGCTTGATCGATCCTTAAAGAATCTAAAACCCTATCAATGTGCCTGTCGTTTTCACGTAGAACTATCGTATAAAACCTGCTTGTGGGAACCACGTCGATATTAACGCTTTCTTCTTGCGAGCCACCTGCCGTATTATTTACCTGCAACTCTCCGTTTCGGATAATAAAGTCAATTAATTCATACGCGGCATCCTTGCCTATATAAAACAACTGATCATTGTCTATCACAGAATAAAAATACAAATAACCGCTGTCGTAAAGCTCAATATTACCGAAGGAAAGCTGCGGAATAGCTCCGCGGCTGCCAAAGTAAACCCTCTCATAGCAATTTTGCCTAATTTGTCTGATCGTTTCACCATTAGCTAAATCAACGGCATCGCCGTCAATCTGATTCAGCATCTGCCTCAGCAGATCCAAGGTATCCTCACCGAGCAGATATTTTTTATTTTGTACCTTTGCGTTTTTTTCATAATAAAATAAATAATCTCCAACCCAAGTGATCTCTCCGCCCAAAAACTCTTCCTTGAACTGAGCAAAAGAATCAAATTTGTATTCATTAGAGGGATAGAACCAATAATTCTCAAAATCCAGATAACCATTGATGGGCGCATTCTTTTCATCCTCGATAAAACGCAAGCAGAGCGCAATATCACCGTCAACGCCGATTATTTTGTTCACCTCGGCTCGAACCTCGTACCTCGTATCATCAAAATAGAAAAACTCTACCGTAATATCGTCAATTTTTTCTCCGACACTATCTATGTCGCATTCAACTCCCTTAAAGCCGAAATTCAAAAATCTTTCATCTGGAATATTACCGTTCAACAAATAGCTGAATACATAGTCCATGGAATCTCCCGGTTCTTCTTCCATGCCCGGTTCAGTTTCTTCTACCTCCCCACCTTCGCTTGGAGGATTTTCTACATTAGGCGGATTTCCTTCACTTGGAGGATTTCCCGGCTCTCCGTCATTAGGGCTTTCGTTCAAATCTCCGTCCGCCTCTTCTTGACTCTCAAGTGGGTCAGGATCGTCAACGTCGGGAGAATTTATGAGATCAAGCAACGGCTTCGCGGCAATAATACCGCCTAAAACTATCACGAAGGAAGCCGCAATAGACAAAGGCTTTATCCAGCCAAAATTAAATTTCTTGGGTCGAGCCACACGCTCCGTACTCGCCACGGGCGCCGCGTCCTCTATAAGCTCCTCGTCTATCTCTCCCAAAATATCTAAAAGATCTCTGTTATTCATACTGTTACCCCCTCTTTTTCAAGTAATTTTCTCAAATTCTTTCTTTCACGCATAAGTATCATCTTAACCTTGCCCTCGCTCATGCCGAAATCGGCGGCAATGTCGCATATCGGACTCATATACCAATATCGGCGAATAAAGATCTGCCTTTTATCCTGCGGCAAAGAGCGCAAAAAGCTATTGATGACCCCACGAATCAGCTCACCGTCCTCATTTGTGTCGTCATGGGCAGGAATGCAGCCCTGAAGCTCGTCAAGCACAGCGTCAAGCTGACCGCAACCGCGCTTCTGCGCGTTGTTGTACTCAAGACGGTTTATGGACAAGCTTCTAACGATCTTTCCGAGAAAATTCTTCAAGAACGGCGGATTTTTCGGCGGGATCGACTCCCATGTCTTCACGTAAGTATCATTGACCACCTCTTCGCTATCCTCACTGTTGCGCAATATCTCAAAGGATATGTAGCGGCAATATTTGCCGTAAGCCTTGTCAGTCTCATCTATAGCGCGCTCGGAACGGTCAAAATATAGCTTGATTATCTCACAATCGGTCATAAGATCACTTCCTTTCGACAAAATTAGTCCTCTCACCTTAATATACAGAAAAAAATCGAGTTGGTAACAAAAAATAAAAATATTTTCTAAAATAATTATAACATTTTCATTTTCACTTGTCAAGATAACGATATTTAACAATATTATTAAATTTGCTTAACATTCATTGAATGCGAAAGCATCAAATATTTTCATTAGTCAAACCGTCAAAGCAGATATTTCTCATATTGTTAAGTTTTCTTAACTATTTGAGCAACAAAAAAACACGGTTTACACCGTGCGTCATTGTTATGATCTCGACCAATCGAAAGAAAAAAGAATTAATGAGTATCAAAACCCGAAACTCAAACTAATTCTTGAACCAGTTACGTTCACCGTAGCGATACGGTTAAGGTAACTAGGAGGTTCAAGCCCTCGGTCTATTAGTATCGGTCAGCTGAACACATTACTGTGCTTACACCTCC